>JBCAXP010000136.1:0-10836 GCA_038533995.1 Pseudomonadota bacterium | reverse complement strand
CGGAGGGCGCCGATTGGCCCGACGCCGACCTGTCCGGGCCGCTGTGCGTCGTCATGGGCGGGGAGGGCAAGGGGCTGCGCCGCCTGACCCGGGAGGGCTGTGACCTGATCGCGGCCCTGCCCATGACCGGCTCGGTGGAGAGCCTCAACGTATCGGTGGCCACCGGGGCCTGCCTCTACGAGGTGCTGCGCCAGCGACGCCAGACCCGCTAGCGCCAGCAGCCAGCCCGCAAAGCTCGACCTCCGGGGTTGCAGTGCAGCGCCGCCTTCAGTACGCTATGCGGCCCGCTGGACAGGCCCCCTCGGGCCCGCCGCGGACTCCTTGCTTCACCTTCAGGCACCTGATGCCGGCGAAGGGAAGCTGTTGAATCCACAAGGAGCATACAATGCGACATTACGAGATTGTGTTCCTGGTCCATCCGGACCAGAGCGAACAGGTGCCCGCGATGCTTGAGCGCTATCGCGGCATCATCGAGGGCGGCGAAGGCCGCATCCACCGCCAGGAAGACTGGGGCCGCCGCCAGCTGGCGCATCCCATTGCCAAAGTTCACAAGGCGCACTACCTGCTGCTGAACATCGAGGCCAGCAAGAGCGTGCTGGATGAGCTTACCGGTGCGTTCCGCTTCAACGACGCCGTGCTGCGTCACCTGGTCATCAATCGTGACGAGGCCGTCACCGAGCCTTCGCCGATGGCGCGGCCGAAAGACGAAGAGCGTGAAGAGGGTGGCCGGGGCGGTTCATCAGACAGGCCTGCTGCCGCTGCCGACAAGCCCGCCGCTGCTGCCGACAAGCCGGCCGAGAAGCCCGCTGAGCCGGCCGCTTCCGAGTCTGCTTAAGCGCGCCGTTCGCGCAACACTATCTACGATAAGGGAACAAAGCACATGGCCCGATTTTTTCGCCGCAGGAAGTACTGCCGCTTCACCGCCGAAGGCGTCAAGGAGATCGATTACAAGGATCTCGCTACCTTGAAGAACTACGTGACGGAAACCGGCAAGATCGTACCCAGCCGCATCACCGGCACCCGCGCCCATTACCAGCGCCAGCTCGCCACGGCGATCAAGCGCGCCCGGTACCTCGCGCTGCTGCCGTACTGCGACAGGCACTAAAGCCGGCACTGACGGTCGCGGCGTGTTTGACGCTGCGCAACCGGCAGTGACCGCGGCGGGCAGCATCGCGTGAAGGCATTGTCCGAGTGGTTGCTGAGCCGCCGCTACCGCGCCGTATTCGGCGTGGTGATGACCAGCCTGCTGTTCCAGGGATCCAGCGGCGCATTACTTGCACTGGTGACCCTGGCGCGAGGCCTTCGCGAAGGCCTGCTTGTCGCCTCGCTGTCGCTGCTCGCTGTCCTTGCTGCGTTTGTTGCCCTCGGCGTTCAGCCGGAGGCGGTGCTCGCAACGATGCTGACAGCGTGGGTGCCGATTATGGCGCTGGCGATACTGCTTGGTCTGCGCGGCTCGCTGGCGCTGGTTGTACAGGTCGCGGTGCTGCTGGTAGCGGCGGTGGTGACGCTGATCGTGCTGAGCCTGGGAGACCCCACGGTTTTCTGGCGCAGCATGTTCGACGACCAGGTGATCCCGTGGATGAACGACAACGGGTTACCGGTTCGGGTGTCCGGCGAGGCGCTCGATGCACTGGCGCTGCAGATGACCGGTTTCGCCGCGGGAATTGCGATGCTGCTGACGCTGGCACATCTGTTCCTGGCGCGCTGGATGCAGTCGCTGGTGGAGCGGCCCGGAGGGTTCGGCGCGGAGTACCACGACCTGCGCATGGGCCTGGTGGTCGGCGTGCTTGCCGGCCTGGCCTTTACGCTGAACGCGATTGTCAATGTCGCGATCGTGCAGAACGTGGCCTGGGTGTTTATCGCCGCGTTCTACCTGCAGGGGTTGGCGGTAGTGCACAGCATTGTCGCCACGCTGGATGCGGGCAGGGTCTGGCTCGTAGTGCTGTACGTGTTTATGGCGCTGCAGTTTCCGATCGTGGCGGTGCTGCTGGCGGGGCTGGGATTTGTGGACAACTGGACGGACCTGCGCGCCAGGGTGCGCCGGACCTCTGACGATTAGACTTTGGAACGTTAAACAGACAATTTTCGGGGAAACGAAGAAGATGGACGTAATACTGCTTGAAAAAGTGGAAAACCTCGGTGGCATCGGAGATCGCGTGAAAGTGCGCTCCGGCTACGGCCGCAATTTTCTGCTGCCCAAGGGCAAGGCGAAACTCGCCACGCCGGAGAACGTGAAAGCGCTGGAAGCGATGCGCGCGGAGCTCGAGGCCAAGGCGGCTGACGAACTCGCAGCGGCACAGGCGCGCGCCGCCAAGCTGGAAGAGCTGCAGCTCACGATCACCGCGAAAGCCGGTACCGAAGGCAAGCTGTTCGGCTCGGTCGGCACCATCGATATTGCCGAGGCCTGCACGAAGGCCGGCGTCGACGTGGAGCGCAGCGAAGTGCGCCTGGCCGACGGCCCCATCCGCGTCGCGGGCGAGCACCAGATCGAGCTGCATCTGCACAGCGACGTGACCGTTCCGGTTCCGCTGACGATCGTTCCCGAGGAGTGATCCGCGAAGGCACGCGCAGGCCCCGGTTGCGCGGCAACCGGCCGGCCGCGCTGTGCTATGGTGAAGACTCGTTTATCGTTCGCAGGTAGCCGCCTTGGATGACGGGTATTCAGACTCCGGACCGCCGTCCGATTACTCCAGCGACGTGAGTGCGCTGCGCGTTCCGCCACACTCCATCGAGGCGGAGCAGGCAGTGCTTGGCGGGCTCATGCTCGACAACGTTGCCTGGGAGAAAATCGCCGACATCATCGGCCCGGACGACTTCTACCGCAAAGACCACCGGCTGATCTTTGACGCCATCTCCGAGCTGGCCGAGCAGGGCGTTCCCTGCGACGCAGTAACCCTGTCAGAGCACCTGGAAAAGAACGGGCAGCTTGGCAAAGCCGGAGGCCTCGCCTATCTCGGCAGCCTCGCCTCGGAGACGCCCAGCGCCGCGAACATCGCCGCATACGCCTCCATCGTGCGAGAGCGGTCCATGCTGCGCAGCCTGATCGGCGTCGGCACCGAAATCTCCGAGAGCGCCTTCGATACCGGCGGGCGCAGCGCCACCGACCTGGTGGACGACGCTGAACGGCGCATCTTCGAAATTGCCGAGCAGGGCCAGCGGCGGGGCAGCGGCTTTCTTTCCCTGAAAAAAATTCTGCCGGCCGCTGTCGATCGGCTCGACCTGCTGTTTCATTCCGATGGCGACATCACCGGCGTGTCCACCGGCTTCGACGAGCTGGACAAGCGCACCGCGGGCCTGCAGCCCGGCGACCTGATCATCGTGGCCGGCCGGCCGTCGATGGGTAAAACCAGCTTTGCCGTCAACATCGCCGAGCATGCGGCCATTCACGGCAAGCAGCCGGCGGCGATCTTCAGCATGGAAATGTCAGCGGAGCAGCTGTCGTTTCGCATGATGTCGTCGCTGGGCCGGGTCAGCCAGGGCAAGCTCCGCACCGGCAACTTTCCGGAAGAGGACTGGCCGCGCATCAACTCCGCCGTGTCGCTGCTGTCTGCCGCGCCCATCTTCATCGACGACACGCCCGCCTTGTCGCCGACGGAAGTGCGGGCCCGTGCCCGCCGCCTGAAGCGCGAGCACGGCCTCGGCCTTATCGTGCTCGATTACCTGCAGCTCATGCAGATTGCCGGCAACAGCGAGAACCGGGCGACAGAGATTTCCGAGATTTCACGGTCGCTCAAAGCCCTGGCCAAGGAGCTGTCGGTGCCGATCATTGCGCTGTCGCAGCTCAACCGCAGCGTCGAGCAGCGCACCGACAAGAAGCCCGTCATGTCAGACCTTCGCGAGTCCGGCGCCATCGAGCAGGACGCCGACCTGATCGTGTTCATCTACCGGGACGAGGTCTACGACAAGGAAACGCTGCGCAAGGGCATTGCCGACATCATCATCGCCAAGCAGCGAAACGGCCCGATTGGCGAAGTGCCGCTGACCTTTCTCGGTGAGTACACCAAGTTCGAGAACTTCGTGCCGGAGAATTACGGCGACGAGGGCTTTCCTTGACGCTGCCCCCGGCAGAGGCTGCGGCGCCACGTGCGCGCATCGACGCGGCCGCCTTTGCCGCCAACCTGCAGCGGGTTCGCGCGCTGTGCCCCACCTCGAAAGTCATGGCCGTGGTCAAGGCCAACGCGTACGGTCACGGCATCGACGCAATCATTCCGGGACTCAAGGCTGCCGACGGTGCCGCCGTCGCCCGTTTCGGTGAGGGGGTAGCGCTTCGCAAGGCCGGCTGGAACGGTCGCGTTGTGGTGCTGGGGGGCGTACGCGACGGTGCTGAACTCAAAGCCGCGGCCGAACACCGCCTCGATGTCGTTGCCCATCACGCCGGCCATGTGCGCCTGCTGACTGGTACGCCGCTGCCCTCGCCGGTGGACGTGTGGCTGAAATTCGACAGCGGCATGCACCGGCTGGGCTTCGACGCGCAGGGCTTCACCAATGCGCTCGATGCGCTCAAGGCGTGCCCATCGGTCGGCGGGCCGGTGCGCCTCATGACCCACCTGGCATGTGCGGACGAACGCGACAACGCACACACCCGGTTGCAGGTAGACGATTTTGTGGCGCTCGTCGACGGCATCGATGGTGAGCGCAGCATTGCAAACTCAGCCGCCGTCCTGGGCTGGCCTGACACACATGCCGACTGGGTGCGGCCCGGGCTCATGCTATACGGGGTTTCGCCCTTTGCGAATGAGACGGCGGCCAGTCTCGGCCTGGCGCCGGTGATGACGCTGACCTCCCGGCTCATCGCCGTGAAGACGGTGCCCGCCGGCGGCGCCGTCGGCTACGGCGCCACGTGGGTAGCAGAGAGAGACACCCGAATCGGTATCGCGGCAATCGGCTACGGCGACGGGTACCCGTGGCGCCTTGCAGGCCCGGCATCGCGAGGCGCGGTGGCGCTGGTCAACGGCGAACGCTGCCCGCTGGTGGGCCGGGTGTCCATGGACATGACCGCGATTTCACTGGAGTCCCAGCCGGACGCACAGCTCGGCGATCCAGTGGTGCTATGGGGTGAAGGCTTGCCGGTGGAGGAGGTGGCAGGCTGGGCCGGCACCCTGCCGTACGAATTGCTGTGCGGCATCGCCAGCCGGGTGCCGCGCTAGCTATTGCTCACCCCGGCCCCGGCTTGGCCGGGCTACGGTCGTGCTCAGGTGTCGAAGAAGCCCATCTTGACGTTGGCCAGCTCGATGACGTCATTGTCATTCAGCCGCCGCGCCTGCGGGCCAATTGGCTTGCCGTTGACGATGGGGTAGTTGCCCGCGCTGCCGCTGTCGACATGGACGATGAAGTAGCCTTCCGTGCGGCGGGTAATGGCTGCCACCTGCACGCCTGGACGGCCGAGCGTGGTCAGCGCCTTGGTCAGCGACAGTTCCTTGCCGGCAAAGGCGCCTGACAGCACCTGCAGCTTGGCCTGGGGCAGCGGCACCTTCTTGGGCGCTGCCGGGGTCTTCTGCTCGGCGACCGTGGAGGTCGCTACATCCGGCTCCACGAGCGTCTGCACATGGCTGGGGTGGTCCTGTTCGGGCTCCGGGGCCGGGGGCGGCGGCGGTGCGCCGGCGCTCGCGATGGCCTCGTTGATCTTCTCCACGCTAGGGGCCCCGGTCTGCGAACCCGGGCGGATGATCATGGTTTTCTCGAACTCGTCCGGCTCGACCTCTTCGCTCTGCTGGTCGACGAAGCGCAGCTGGTGGTGTCCGACGGTGATCACGTCACCGTGCTGCAGGGCATGCTTCTTGATCAGCTTTCCGTTGACGTAGGTGCCGTTGGTGCTGTTCAAATCCTCGAGAAAAGAATCATTCAAGATGTTGATAACCAAGGAATGATGTCCACTGACAGCGGCGTTATCAATGCGCACGTCGTTGTCAGGGAGGCGGCCAATGGTGTACCGCTCCTTGTTCATGTTGTATTCGGCCAGCACTTGCCCGTCGAGACTGAGGATTAACCTTGCCATAGAAAGATCTCAGAAATTTTAATTAAACCAGTTAGATAGTTTGCCCAGTATCGACTTCGGCTCTTCGAAGGACTTCTTGACGTGAGCCATCAGTACAGACACGTTGTCGCGTCCGCCATTGTCGTTCGAGAGCTGGATCAGCTGCTTACCTACCATGTCAAGATTAGCATTGAACGTGCTGATAGTTAAGTGAATATCGTCGTCTTCAACCATGTCCGAGAGGCCGTCGGAGCATAGCACATAAATGTCACCGGTCCGAACGTCATGCTCGTGGACCTCGACCTCCACAGACGGCTCGATGCCGAGCGCCCGTGTAACATAATTCCGGTTCAGCGAACGCATCGCCTCTTCCTGGCTGTAGAAGCCCCGATCCACGAGCTCCTGCAACAGCGAGTGGTCCTGTGTGACCTGCTCGAATTTGTCGCCACGCAGCCGGTACACCCGCGAGTCACCCACGTGGGCGATCGACACGCGGTTGTTGTAGAAAAGGGCAGCGACAATGGTGGTGCCCATGCCTTCGCACTGCGGCTGACTCTTGGACGTCTGGTAGATAATCTTGTTGGCCCGCGTGATCGCGTCACGCAGCACGACCGACTGCCGGGTTTGATCCGGCTCACCGCTAACGTCGTGGGCTTGACGCTCCCGCCGGACGCCATCGTGTACGAGCTCGAGCACGGTTTTGACGGCGATACCGCTCGCCACCTCGCCAGCGTTGTAACCGCCCATGCCGTCGGCCAGCACCAGCAGCCCGGTGTCGACGTCCGAGCCGATCGCATCTTCGTTGTGCTCCCGCACCTTGCCGGTGTCGGTGAGCGCAACGCAATCGATTTTTCCTCGGAGTGTCATAATCTTAAGCAGATTGCCTGACGTCCAAAACACATTCTCTCAATGCCGCTGCCAGCTCCGCGCCCGACTGGAATCGCTCGTCGGGATCCTTAAGCAGCGTACGGCTGACAACCTTCTCCAGGCTGGGCGGCAAATCGGGCCTGACGGCGCTCAGCGGCGTCGGCGGCTCATTGGCGATTTTGTACATAAGCGTTGCCATTGAGTCAGCCCTGAACGGCAGCTGGCCGGCCAGCAGTTGGTAGAGAGTAACACCCAGTGAAAATAAGTCTGAGCGGCCAGTCACGTTTTTGCCCGCTAATTGTTCCGGGGACATATAGCTCGGAGTGCCCAGCACAATGCCGGTTTTGGTCTTGCTGGAATTGGTGATTCGAGCGATTCCGAAGTCGGTAATTTTGAGCTTGTTCGTCTCCGGATTAAACATAATATTTGCCGGCTTGATGTCCCGGTGAACCACGCCCTCGCGGTGGGCATAGGCCAGGGCGTCTGCCATGCGGCAGGCGAGTTCGATCGCCTGCTCGGCCGGCAGCAGATTGTCGGCGCGGGTGAACCCGGTGAGGTGGTCGCCCTCCAGGAATTCCATGGCGATGTACGCCAGATCGTGTTCTTCTCCGGCGTCGTAGACGGTAACGATGTCGGGGTGGTTGAGGCGGCCGGCCGTTTCGGCCTCCCGGAAGAACCGCTCTTTGGCGCCTTCGAGTTCCTCGGCATCGAATTCGTCGGACAAGGGAATTGTCTTGATCGCCACGACCCGGTTGATCTTCGGATCACGGCCAAGGTACACCACGCCCATCGCGCCCTTGCCCAGCTCTTTTTCGATGAGATAGCGGCCGAGCATCGGCTTTTGTACCCCGTCGTCCAGCACGAAGCTGCCCTGGCCGGGCGGTGTAGCGCCGCCGAACACCATCGTGTCGTCAAGGTTTTGACTGCGCTTCAGCCGCGTAGCGAGATCCCGATAGTCAGGGTTGTGCTCAGCCATGTACTCATAAACGGCGCCGGCCTTGTTGAACTGGCGCTTGCGCTCGTAGTCGAGGCCGAGGTTGTACATAACGTCCATCATGTCGTCGGACAGACCGCACTTGCGGAACTTGTCGAACGCCATGTCCAGCTGACCCTGGCCCTGGAACGCCAGGCCCAGCATCTTGTTGCTCTCGGCGCTGTCGGCTTCGGAGCTGAGCTTCATCCGCTCGGTGACGCGGAGGCGTTTCACGGTCATCACTACGTGACCGCCGAAGAGGAAGAGCGCGGGCACGACCATTTGCAGCCAGATCCCCTGGGTGCGCAGCAGCGCAAGCTCCGCCACCAGCATGGCGACGAGCGCGATGCCACTGGCCAGCGGCGCGACCCGCGAGCCGAGCTTTGGTAACACCACGATCAGGTACAGCGCGATGAGCGCCAGGCTGCCAAGCTCAACGGTGCGGGTCCAGGCCGGCCGGGTAAAGAAGTCCTCGTTGAGAATGCTCGCCACGGTGTGGGCGAGGATCAGCACCGGGGCAGTTGTCGCGGCCACCGGCGTGACGAAGTTGTCGCCCACTCCGGTCGCGGTGGCGCCAAGCAGCACGATGCGGTCGCGGTACTTCTCGGGCGTGATCTGGCCCGTGAACACATCCCAGAAGGAGTCGACCTGAAACGCCGGCAGCGGCCCGCGGTCCGGGTAGAAGTTGTTGTACATCCGCAGTTCGGGCGTGGTGCGAATGGCCAGGTTGCCGGCCACAATGCCCTCGCCGGGCTGCACCCGAACGTCGCCGTCGCCCAGGTTCAGGCTGCGCGCAGCAATAACGAGGGATAGCGAAGGGTACAGGTCGCCGAAGTGGGAAATCACGAGCGGTTCAAACCGCGCAGCGCCATCTGCGTCGGTCAGCAGCGTGAGGTGTCCGAGGCCCGCCGCCGCTTCGCCGATTTGCCCGGTGGGCGGCTGGACGCCGACGCTGGTGATGTATGGCGGCGTGCCGGCGTCGGGAGCCTCTGGCGCCGCCGGTAGCCGGTTGCGGGAAACGAACGCCGGAAGCGGGCCGTCCGGCTGGCCCAGGGCGCGGCCGAGCGTGAACTGCATCGGCAGCACCACGTTGCCGGCGTCGGCGATGGCGGTGACGAGGCGTTCGTCGTAATTCAGCGTGTCCACCGCGGCCTGTATCTGCGCCTGCAGCGTAACGAGATCCTGGGCGGCGGCGCTGTCGGCAGGGAGCGCTGCGAGGGCCGACTCATCGACAAACGCATTCAGCGCCGCAAGGGTTTCAAGGCCCGGATCGACCTGGGGCTCTGACACGAACACGGTGCTCGCGATCACCTTGGCGCCGCCGGCGGCGAGGTCATTGATGACTTTGGCGAGAATGTCCCTGGACCAGGGCCAGCGGCCGATGTTGTCGATGCTGGCGTCGTCGATCGCGATAACGGCAACGCGATTACCGGGCTCGCGGGACGACTGGCGCATGCTGGCGTCGTACACCAGGGTCTCGGCGCCATAGAAAAATGACCGGCCAAAGCTGATGCTTGCCAGCAGGAACAGTGCGCTAAAAACGAGGCCGGTGAACCCATCGGTAAACCAGCGTCTGGGTGATGCAAATGCCATCGCGGTCCAGGTCGTTATGTCGAATCGCATTCTAGACCATAACGCCCTGTTAAATCGCCCATTGTTTTGTGACGCAGTGCCCGTTTTTCGCATAAACCGGCGGCCAATCGGGCTGTCCGGACGGTTTCGAACGCGTGCTACCATCCGCGTGTTTCGGGGACAGGGTGACGGCGGGCCGCATGGCGCGAAAAAAATCGGTGTATGTGTGCAGCGCCTGTGGCGCCGAATCTCCCAAGTGGCAGGGGCAGTGCCCTGACTGCGGCGCGTGGAATACGCTGACCGAGCAGGCGCTCCCGGCGGCCGGCCGCAGCGTAGGCTATGCGGGCGAGGTTGCGGTGCAGCGCCTGGCCGATGCGGCGGACGACACCGATCCGCGCATAGCTACCGGCATGGCCGAACTCGACCGGGTGCTCGGTGGCGGTCTTGTCACCGGTTCCGTGGTGCTGATCGGCGGCGATCCGGGCATCGGCAAGTCCACCTTACTTCTGCAGGCCGCCGCTGCGCTCGGCGCCGAGGGCAACGTGCTCTACGTCACCGGCGAGGAGTCACTCCGGCAGGTTAACCTGCGTGCTCGGCGCCTTGGCCTGGAAGCAGGCAACGTGCGGCTGCTGGCGGAGACGGCGGTTGAGCGCATTGTCGCGGCGACCGCCGCGGAGGCGCCCCGCGTTGTCATTATCGACTCCATCCAGACGATGGCGACGGAGGCGCTCGCGTCCGCGCCGGGCACCGTTGCGCAGCTGCGCGAATCGGCCGCGCTGCTGGTACGCATGGCCAAGCAAACCGACACGGCGGTGTTTCTCGTCGGCCACGTCACGAAGGAAGGCACGATTGCCGGCCCTCGCGTGCTCGAGCACATGGTCGACACCGTGCTGTACTTCGAGAGCGACGCGGGCAGCCGGTTCCGCGTCGTGCGCGCGGTGAAGAACCGCTTCGGCGCCGCCAATGAGCTGGGCGTGTTTGCGATGACCGGCGATGGGTTGCGGGAGGTTCGCAACCCGTCGGCAATCTTTCTTTCAAAGCGCCCGGACCCTGTGCCCGGCAGCCTCGTCATGGTGGCGAGGGAGGGCACACGACCGTTTCTCGTCGAGGTGCAGGCGCTCGTCGACGACAGTCCGCTCGGCAACCCGCGACGGCTGACCGTTGGCCTCGAGCAAAACCGGCTGGCCCTGCTTCTGGCGGTGCTTCACAAGCACGGCGGCATCTCGATGTTCGACCAGGACGTTTACGTAAACGTGGTCGGCGGTGTGCGGGTGTCGGAAACCGCGGCCGACCTGCCGGCGCTGCTTGCTGCGCTGTCGAGTTTTCGTGAGCGGCTCGTCGACCCGGCGACAGTCGCCTTCGGCGAGGTCGGCCTCGCTGGCGAAATCCGTCCGGTGCCGTTTGGTGAAGAGCGGCTGCGCGAAGCAGCCAGCCAGGGTTTCACGCGCGC
>JBCAXP010000135.1:0-10851 GCA_038533995.1 Pseudomonadota bacterium | reverse complement strand
GCAGTTCGCCTTCCTCCGGGTTGCCGCTGCCCACGAGCACGAAGCGCGCCGGATGACGAACGCTCAGGCCCTCGCGTTCAACGAGGTTCTCGCCGGACGCTGCGACGTCGAGCAACAGGTCGACGATGTGGTCTTCCAGCAGATTGACCTCGTCGATGTATAAAAAGCCACGGTTGGCGCGCGCCAGCAGGCCGTGCTCAAACGCCTTCTCGCCATGCGCCAGCGCACGCTCGAGGTCCAGCGCGCCCACCACCCGGTCTTCCGTGACGCCGAGCGGCAGGGTTACTACCGGCGTCGGCGCAAGACGGCTAACGCGCTTCTTGTTCGAACTGCCAGGAGGCGTGTCACCACCCCGGTCAGGATCGTCCGGGTCAACGTTATACGGACTACCGACCACAACACGTATCTTTGGCAGCAGGTCTGCCAGGGCGCGCACCGCCGTCGATTTACCCGTGCCGCGATCACCAAACACCAGCACGCCGCCGATACCCTGGTCGACCGCGCAGATGAGCATCGCCTGCTTCATCTCGTCCTGGCCGACGATGGCCGAAAATGGGAAGCTGCTCATCGGCCGGCCGCCAGCAGGCCCAAAGTGAGCGTGCAATCAGCCCTATTCATGGACGGGCATATCCCGCCGGGACGCGGTGCCTAGCCGCCACAGGATGCTGTCTGGAATTTTCATCACGAGCAGCACATGCTCGAAGATTGCCAGCACCAGTAGCGTGGCCATCATGACGCCGGCCGTAACGGCGAAGTCCGAGCCGTCAGACGCGCGCACTTCGCTGACGAGCCAGCCCACGGTGCCGCCGGCGAGGAGCAGCGAAAACGGAAACAGGATATTCATGGGGCGCTGCGCCATGAAGGTCGACAGGTACTGCAGGTGTGACGGCAGAAACTCCATCTGTACGTTTCGCACGCCGAGGAAAATATTGAGCTTGGCGCTCCACCGCATCAGCCACAGGATGCAGAACGTCCACAGGCCCACCTGGTTCGGCGCGTTCCACGTGACGAGCAGCAGGATCAGCGCCGTCGCCACGATCGCGAGTTCATGGTGAAGGCTTGCCTTGATGCCGCGCACGAAACGCTCGGCGCGACTGCAGTCTGCCGGGCACGGCTGCGGCTTCGGGCCGCTTACAAAACCGAGGTAATAGCTGAGCTCATGCCACGCCCAGATAGCGAGCGCCCCCGCGAACGCGGCAAAGGCCGACAGCGCCGACGTGGCCACCGAACTCATGATCACCGCCACGACGCCGGCCACCCCCAGCGCGGTCGCGCCAAAGAAGGTTGCCCGGTAGGTGGTGCGCGGCAGGCCGATCAGGTACAGCGCGACGACAGTGGCAAACCACCACAGAAACGCCGCGCCTGCCAGTGGAAACAGTATCTCCATGGCCTACCAGCTCGGGACCATCCTCACCTGCGATGGCAGCTCGTTGCGCTGCACGGGCAGCACGTACAGCCGGGCGAACGTCGCCGCCCCGGCTAAACTCAAGCCCACCCGCTTGACCGCGCCCACAACACCACCCTGCTTGCGCGCGCGTTCCGCGGCGGCGCTGATGCGACGCAGGCGCTCGAGGCCGGCGCGGAACCGTGGATCGTCGGTGTTGAGCTTGAGCGGGAAGATCTGCCCGCTGATGTCCGTGGTGATGTTGAACACCTTGTAGTCGTACTCGGTCGGGTCCATGCCCATCGCCTTGTGCATATGCGGCCGCTCGTGGTCACGCACATACATGGTGGCGTAGACGGCGAGCAGGAAGAACCGGATCCAGAGTTTATTGTGACCCCGTAACAAGTGCGGGTTGGCGCGCAGAATCAGGGCGAACACTTCGCCATGGCGGAACTCGTCGTTGCACCAGTCCTGGAACCAGCGAAAAATCGGGTGAAAGCGCAGTTCCGGGTGGCGCTCAAACTGGCGGTAGATCGTGATATATCGCGCGTAACCGATTTTCTCTGACAGGTACGTCGCGTAGAAAATGTACTTGGGTTTGAAGAAGGTGTACTTCTTGGCCTTGCGCAGGAAACTCAGATTAACCGGCACACCGTAGTCCGCCAGCGACTTGTTGATGAAGCCGGCATGACGCGCTTCGTCGCGCGCCATAAAGTGCATCACTTGCTTTATGTCGGGGTTGTCGACCTTGTCGCGGATGTCCGCGTACAGGGCGCAACCGGAATACTCTGACGTCACTGACGACACCATGAACGACAGGAATTCTTCCTTCAGTTCCGGCGACAGCTCCTTCATCTCGGAGCGGAAGGCGTCGTTGTCACGCTTGAAGTGATCGACGTTGTTGTCGTTGCGGAACTCATCCATCAGCTCGTCCCATTCCTTGCGGATCGGGTCGAGATTCAGGCGGTCCATGGCCTTGAAATCGGTAGTGTAGAAACGCGGCGTCAGCAGCGTTTCCGTATTAGCGGCCCTCGTTGATTCGTTCACCGGGGCGGCAGTTCTGGCGTTCACAGTCTTGCCTCCTTGAGAATGTCCTGCTCGTCCTGCTGATCGAGGTACTTGGCGAAGACCTGGGCATTAACCGGGCCAAAAGCGCGCAGGTCGATCACCCGGTTGATCACCGGATCGATCAACAGGATCTGACCGTCGGCGCGTTGCTCCACGATGAACGGCGCCTCGTCGCCTGCACCGCGACTCTCCGACGCACGTGCCCGCGCAAGGCCTCGCAGCGTGGAGCGCAGGAAGCCGTTCGTGCCCACGTCCAGCACTTCGATGGTTGCCCCCGTGCTGTCGTCGACAACGACCACCTGGCCCGTCTGCGCATCCTTGAAACGCAGCGCACGAGCGCTGACGACGGGTGCGTCAGACGCCACGACCTGCACCGTCGGATTCACCCAGCTGCGGTAACCGGTGAGTGCAAGGCTGCCGAACACGAGCGCACCCGCCACGAGCAATGGCATTCGCGGAAACGGCCTTGTGTCGCTACTCATTGGTCAGTGATCTCCTGGCACCCCTTCTTTAGTGCCCCGTCTTAATGGTTGAGCGCTGCCACGCCGGGCTCTGCAACGCGTCCGGGCGTCGACACTTCGGCGGCGCCCAGGTTGTTCCGCACCGCGTCGGCAAAGTGCGCTGCCGCCACCGCCGGCTCGGGAAGGCCGCGCATTGCCGGCTGCACACCAATGACGCGAAGCGGCCGCAGATGAGGCCATAGCACGATGTAGCTCAGCCGCTTGCCCGGCCGCAGACGCATGAACACGTCGCCGGTGCCGTCGCGGTGGGTGCGCACGTCGGCGGCATCCAGCTTGCTAAACGGCAGGTTGAGCGTCATCGGTAACGCCACCCCAATACGCAACACCACGCGCTTCGTGGTGATCGTGTACAGGGTGGTTTTTGCCACCAGGTGGGCCAGCAGCAACAACAGTCCGAGCGCGACTGATGCGGTGAGCACGAGGCCAGTGGTGCTCGCAAAGTCCGTCACCAGGCTCTGCCCGTTACCGGCAAGCCATAGCTGGCGCAGGCCAAGCAGTACCGCAAAATAGATCGCCAGCTTACGAATGTGCAGCACATGCAGCGCCACGCCGCGAAACGACGGCGCCCCCTGCCAAACGATGGACTCGTCGTCTGGCAGTTCCTCGGGCAGGCCGGGGACCGGCTCGAAGTCGTACTCGTTCTCGTGTCCGTGACTCATATGAGCGGCTCCTGGCGCTGCTCATCGGCGTACAGCAGTCCGCCGCCGTAGTAGCCGGTGATCTTGTCTTCCTCGAGGAGCGTAATGGCGTCCGGTGAAGCGGTTTGCGGGACATCAGCGAACTGCGAGGCGTACAGCGCGTTGACGTGAATTTCCCGGGCAGCGCCCTTGACCCGGCAGAAGTTCACCGGCAGCAGCACGCGCTTGTTGCCGGCGGCCGCGCCAAGATCCACTTCGTAAAACACAACTAGCGGCTCGCCCCGGTCGACCCACACGTCGGCCACCGTGCCCGCCAGTTTGCCCTCGGCATCCATGACCTCCATGCCGATCGGCTCGGGGTCTTCATCGAAGAAGACGAAATCCGTCGCCACGCGCATGGGCACGATGCGGTTTTCGCCGTGCAGCGTGAGATCGGGAACGTCTGCCCTGTCGGCGTAAGTAGCGGGCCCGACGGCATCGATCATCGGGTTGCCTGTCGGGACGAAGGGCGCACCGGGGTAGGCCGCTGCAGGCTCGAGCGCCAACTCACGCGGCGGCTCGTCGCGAGGCACCTCGATACGATCACCGTGCGTCGGCGTGTAGCGCTTCTTGGGCGGCGTCTTCGGAAAGCCCTCCACAGTAACGCCAGGCGCCCGCTCCGTACGATCCGACACCAGCGGGTAACCCTCGCGTTTGCCTTCACGGTGGATGTACAGCACAAGGGCTACGAAAAACAGCCAGAACAACGTGAAGAGAATCTCAACCAGATCTATTTCGCCGGACATAGCGGGCCTCCCGGGCGCATCATCAGCTTGGAATGTCAGCCAGCCCCAGCGACGAGTCGCTGTTCACCGGCTGCCCTGCATGCAGCGCCAGCGGCCCGATGACAGCCAGCGTTGCGAAAAGAAAGAGCACTTCAACCTGGTACACGGCGCAGTAGCCCGTGGCCTCGTTCGTTAGTGCGTTGCCCAGAGCGCCGCTTTGCGCAAGGGCCGAAATCATGTCGCGCAGCGCACCGCCAAGGGCAATGGCAACGCCCGTCGCCGTGGCCTGCACGGCGCCCCACGCGCCAAGCGCAAGGCCGCTGCCGCTGTCGCGCGCCAGGTTCATGCAGCCGATCAGCGTGCCGACCATGAACAGGCCTGCGCCAAAACCGATCATGCCAACGGCCACGCGGAACACGTTTGCCGACTGCAGGCCCGCAACGAGGCTGACGCCGGTGAACGCAACGACGCCCACGAGCGCGCCGTAGGCAGCCAGCCGATGTGGGTCAAGGCCATTGCGCAACATGCGCGCGGCGACGCCGAAAGCCACCAGGGTGGCGCCGGCAAGAATCGCGGTCAGCGTGGTTGTCGCACTCACCGACATGCCGAGAATCTGCGCGCCGTAGGGCTCGAGCAGCACGTCCTGCATGGCAAAGCCGACGGTGCCAAACGCCAGTGCAAGCAGCATGCGTGCCGCACGCTGGTCGGTCATCAGCGTTCGCCACGCGGCGACGAAACTCGGGCTTTTACCGTCTGCGAAGTGGTTGCGCGCCGGATCGAGCGGCTCCTGCTTCCACAGCGCCACGAGGTTAAGCGCCAGCGTCACCATCGCGGCGCCCTGCACGACCTTGATCAGGCGCACCTGGCTGAAGTCCTGCAGCAGCAGACCGAAAAGCAATGCGCTCAGCAGCATCCCCACGAGCAGCATGACGAACAGCAGCGACACCACCTGCGGCCGCTGCTCTTCGGCGCACAGGTCGGTGGCTAGGGCAAGCCCCGCGGTCTGGGTGATGTGCATGCCCGCGCCGACCAGCAGGAAGGCGAAGGCCGCGCCGAGCTGGCCGTACAGAACGGGGCCGTGGGTGTCGCCGGACAACACGATCAGCGCGAACGGCATGATCGCAAGGCCGCCAAACTGCAGCAGCGAACCACCCCAGACAAACGGCACACGGCGCCAGCCGAGCGCCGACTGGTATACGTCGGAACGGAAACCGATCAGCGCGCGAAACGGCGCCACCACGAGCGGCAGCGCAATCGCCAGCGCGACGAACCACGCCGGAATCGACAGCTCGACGATCATGACGCGATTCAGCGTGCCGGTGAGCAGCACCGCAGCCATGCCGACCGTGATCTGGAACAGCGACAGCCGCAGCAGCCGCGACAACGGCAGCGATGGACTGGCGGCATCGGCAAAGGGCAGTACGCCGGTGCCAAGCTGCATCCAGAAAGAGGTCGCTTTTTCGCGTGCTCCGATCATTCGACGGATTGCTGCCTCACGATAAAGAAAGCCTGTGACTTGTAGAAACCGCTGCTGATCTTCTCGCAGCGCTCGAGCGACCACTCCTTAAGTTCGGGGGCGTCGGCGAGCGCCTGGCGCATGTGCTTTTCCGACACGGGCACAATGGCCGGCGCGCGGTGCTCCTGGTACGGAATCATCCGGCCAACGGCGTGCATCACCGTCAGCGCCGCGGTGCGCGGCGCCACGGTAAACGCGATGCCGCGACGGGCGCGCGGCGCAAGGCTCGCAACCATGCGCACGATGTCACTGGTCTCGTAATGAATCATCGAGTCCATCGCCACCACGTAGTCGACCTCGCCGTGCCCGGCCGCCAGCATGTCGCCAACGCGATAGTCGATGCGCTCGCTCACCGCGGCTGGCGTGCGCGAACCGGCCAGTTCAACGAGGGTGCTGGACACATCCACGGCCACAACGTTTGCCCCGCGGCTTGCAGCGTCAATCGACAAGGCGCCGGTGCCACAGCCGGCATCCAGCAACCGCGTGCCGGTAAGATCACCGGGCAGGCAATCCAGCAGCAGGCTGCGCATGGCGTCGCGTCCTGCGCGAACGGTGGCGCGCACGCTGCCCACCGGCGCATCCGAGGTCAGCCGCGACCACGCCGCCGCCGCGGTGCGGTCAAAGTACTCCGTCAGCTTGTCGCGACGGCTCTGGTAGGTGGCCGACTGCATCAGTCAAAACCTAAGAAATCGAAAATTTCCCGGTCGGGCATCGGCTTTGCAATCAGCGGGTCGGTGCCGTCCCACAAGGACTGCGCGAGACGCATGTATTCGTTCTGGACCGCCTCGAGTTCCGGCGATGACTCCATTTCGAACAGCGTGGATTTCTTCAGCCGGCTGCGACGAATCACGTCGAGATCAGGGAAGTGCGCCAGGCGATTGAGGCCAATGGCCTCGTTGAAGCCGTCGATCTGGTCGGTGGCGGCACTGCGGTTTGCGATAACACCGCCAAGGCGCACCTTGTAGTTCTTCGACTTCGCCGCAATGGCCGCGACGATGCGGTTCATCGCAAAAATCGAGTCGAAGTCATTGGCGGTTACCACGAGCGCGCGGTCGGCATGCTGCAGCGGCGCGGCAAAGCCACCGCACACAACGTCACCGAGCACGTCGAAGATCACCACGTCGGTGTCGTCCAACAGGTGGTTCTGCTTCAGCAGCTTCACCGTTTGCCCAACCACGTAGCCACCGCAGCCGGTGCCGGCCGGCGGACCGCCCGCCTCAACACACATCACGCCGTTGTAGCCTTCGTACACAAAGTCTTCTGGGCGCAGCTCCTCGGTGTGAAACTCCACCGACTCGAGCACGTCGATGACCGTCGGCATGAGCTTCTTGGTCAGCGTGAACGTGCTGTCGTGCTTCGGGTCGCAGCCGATCTGCAACACCCGCTTGCCGAGCTTGGAAAAGGCTGCCGACAGGTTGGACGACGTCGTGCTCTTGCCGATGCCGCCCTTGCCATAAACGGCAAACACCTTGGCGCCTTCGATCTTGTCCTTCTCGTCGAGAGGAACCTGCACGCTGCCCTCACCGTCAGGCATCTTCGGCACCACGCGTACGGGGATGGGAAATTGAGTCTGTGTCATGCTGCCGCTACCTCTGCTGTAATGCCTTCAAGCCGGTCATCGAGTTCGTCGCCGGCATTGCGGATTTGCTCAAGCATCTCTTCATCCGGTGACCAGTAGTCACGTTCCTGCGCCTCGAGCAGGCGCCCGACAACGCGGGCGGACGCCACCGGGTTGAGCGACGCAAGCCGCTCGCGCATGGCGGGATCGAGAATGTAGAGCTGGGTGAGTTGTTTGTAGACCCAGGGCGCCACCTTGCCAGTGGTCGCTGACAGGCCCATGGTGTTTGTTACGTGGCTTTCGATCTGGCGCACGCCCTCGAAGCCGTGGCGCAGCATGCCTTCGTACCACGTGGGGTTCAGCATGCGCGAGTGAGTCTCCAGCGCCACCTGGTCGGCCAGCGTGCGAACTGTCTCATTGCCGTCTGCCTGGTCGCCGATGTACACCTCGATGTCGCGGCCGCTGGCGCGCTGCGCCGCTTTCGTAATGCCGCCGAGGGTGTCGAAGTAGTTGTCGATGGAAGTCACGCCCAGCTCCACCGACTCAATGTTCTGGTAGGCCAGGTCCACATCCTGCAGCGAGCGTTGCAGCAACTCAGGCTGCTGCTGCGGCGAGCCGCCCCGGCCGAAGGCGAAGCACTTGCGCCGCATGTAGGTGTCAGCCAGCTCGTCCTCGTCATTCCAGCGGCCGTTTTCCACGAGGTGATTCACGTTACCGCCGTACGCGCCTTCGGCATTGCTGAACACACGCAGCGCGGCGGTTTCCAGGTCGCAGTTGCAGCTTTCCATGTAGGCAAGCGCGTGCTTGCGAATGTAGTTTTCTTCCGGCGCCTCGTCTTCGGCGCTCGCGGCGAGCCAGGCCGCTTCGGCAAGCATCTCGATCTGCTGCGGCATGAGGTCACGGAAAATGCCGGACAGTGTCATCACGACATCGATGCGCGGACGCCCGTGTTCGGCGAGCGGAATCAGTTCCGCCCCGCACAGCCGGCCGTAGCTGTCATGGCGCGGGCGGGCGCCCATCAGCGCCAGCACCTGGCCGATTGGTCCACCCTCGGTCTTCAGGTTGTCGGTGCCCCACAGCACGAACGCAATCGACTCCGGCAACGCACCGCTCGTTTCCACGTGCTTGTCGATCAAGAGCTGCGCCTGGCGCGCGCCGTCGCTCACCGCATAGGCGCTGGGAATGCGAAACGGATCGAAGCCGTGCATGTTGCGCCCTGTTGGCAGGATGTCCGGCGTTTTGAGAAGGTCGCCGCCGACTACCGGCCGCACAAAGCCGCCGTCCAGCGCGTTAACAATGGCGTCGCTCTCTGCCTCGTGCTCGCGGGCCAGCAGGCGCGAGCTTCGAATGAGGTGTTCAACCTGCTCGCTTTCAAGCCCGCTGGCGGACACGACCTGCTCCACCGACGCGCCGTCTACAATTTGCCCTGCCACCTCGCTGGTCAGCTCGGTGTCGCTGCTTACGGCGCCCATGGCGGTGAGCAGATCAACATGCTCGCCGTGCTCGATCGGCTGGCCGATCACGTGCAAACCGTTGGGAATGAGGGCTTCGCGGTACTCGGTTAGCCGTGCCACCAGTTTGCCAATGGGTCCATCGGCAGTGCCGGTCCACGCTGGCGTGGCCGCCACCAGCTCCATTTCCACCGCGCGGGAATGAATCAGGCCGGCAAGCTCGGTGCGCTCGGCTTCGGCTTCCGGCGGCTGCTCGCGCCAGCGGTCAATCATCGACTGCAGCTCTTCCAGCCCACGATACAAACCAGCCTTCGTCACCGGCGGCGTCAGGTAGCTGATGAGCGTAGCCGCGGAGCGGCGCTTGGCCAGCGCCCCCTCGGACGGGTTGTTGGCCGCGTACAGGTAGAAGTTCGGCAGGTTGCCGAGCAGACGCTCGGGCCAGCAGTCACCGCTCATGCCGACCTGTTTGCCGGGCATGAAT
Source organism: Pseudomonadota bacterium (assembly GCA_038533995.1). GTDB lineage: Bacteria > Pseudomonadota > Gammaproteobacteria > Steroidobacterales > JBCAXP01 > JBCAXP01. The sequence goes on along the minus strand of JBCAXP010000135.1, from coordinate 1,470 downwards.
TCCAGCGAACCATGGGTGCCGAAGTTCAGCAGCGCGTCCACGCCGATGTCTTCTCGCAGGTAGCGGTAAAACGCACTGAACGCGTGGGTCGGCGCATGGCCTTTTTCGAACAGCAGGCGCATCGGGTCGCCCTCGATGCCAAAGGACGGCTGCACCGCGACAGTGACGTTGCCGAACTTTGCACCCAGCACGAAAATTCCCTCGCCGTTCGCAAGCTGCTTGCCGGGCGCTGGTCCCCACTGCGCCTCGATCTCGTTGAGGTAAGTCTCACGCCGCACGTGATCATCCACCGGGATGTGCGCGAGCACGTTGGCATCGGTGCCGTAGTCACTCGCGTTGCCGTTCAGGATCGTCTCACGCAGGCTGTCGACGGAGTCGGGCAACTCAACCGAGTACCCCGACTTCGCCAGGGTGTGCAGCACGTTGTACAGCGACTCGAACACCGCGAGAAACGCCGCCGATCCGGTAGCGCCCGCGTTCGGCGGGAAGTTGAACAGCAGCACCCCCACCTTGCGTTCGGCGCGCGCCGCCTGGCGCATCTGCACAAGCCTGGTGGTCTTCTCCACCAGCGCATCGATCTGGACCTTTTGCGGCTGCATGTCGCGCCCCGATGCGTCAGCCGACTCGCTCGAGCGGCCAGCGAACAACGTTGGGGCGATCGCTCCATCCAGTTCTGGAATGGCAACCATCAGCGTGGTTTCAACCGGCAGCAGGCCGCGCTCGGAGTGCTCCCACTCCTCGAGCGACTGAAACTCGCTGGAGTGCGCGGAGATGTACGGCACGTCAAGCTGCGCCAGCACGTCTTCGGCCGCGGCCGCGTCGTTGTAGGCCGGGCCGCCGACCAGGGAGAAGCCGGTGAGCGAGACAACCGAATCCACCACCGGTTTGCCCTTCGCCATGAAGAAACGGTCGATGGCCGGGCGCGAGTCCAGACCACTCGCAAACGCCGGTATGACGCGCAGGCCCTTCGCCTCCATGCCGCGAATTACGGCATCGTAGTGTGCGACATTGCCAGCCAGTACGTACGAGCGCATCAGCAGCAGGCCGACGGTGCCGCCTTTGGTGCCGGCTTCGGCAGGCCGCGGCAGGTCGGCAGACTTCTCACTCACCACCTGCTTCATGCGCGGGTGATAAACGCCAACCTGCGGATACTGCACCGGCAACGGCACCTTGATGCTGCGGTGAACCGCCTTGCCGTCAACCTGCCGGTAGCGGTAGGCAAGGTAGCGGACCATATTGGCAACGTTCTGCTCGGAGCCGGCCAGCCAGTACTGCATGGCAAGAAAGTACGCACGCACATCCTGCGCGGTACCAGGAATAAAACGCAGAATGCGGGGCAGGCGATTCAGCATGGCGACCTGCTTTTCGCCGCTGTTCGTTCTGCCCTTCGGACTGCTGCCGCGCAGCCGTTTGAGCATGGCCATGGGTGCGCTGGTTGGACCCGACATGTCGAACTGGCCGATGCGCGTG
>JBCAXP010000134.1:0-10864 GCA_038533995.1 Pseudomonadota bacterium | reverse complement strand
TGTACACGTTCGTGCCAAATACTCGGGTGAATGCCAGCGCTGCGTTGGTGGGCGGCGTCACGGCAGGGCTGCTGTGGGCCACGGTCGGCAAACTCTTCGCGTCATTCGCCTCAGGCGCCACGAACTACACCGCGATTTACTCGACCTTCGCAATTGCGGTGCTTGCGCTTTTCTGGCTGTACATCAACTGGCTGATCCTGCTGGTCGGTTCAAAAATCTCGTACTACTACCAGAACCCGGACCGGCTGCGAACGGGCTCTGAACGCATTCCACTGAGCAGCGAGCTGCGAGAACGCCTTGGGGTGTCAGTGATGTACCTCGTCGGCGCCGATTTCCGCCATCGCGAACCGGGCTGGAGCATCAACGGAATTGCGGCGCACTTGCGGATGCCGGCGGAAATGGTGGCGCAGGTCGTCAGCGACCTGCTCGCCTCCAGCCTGCTCGTCGTTACCGAGGACGAGCACCTGGTGCCAGCCAGGGAAATGGACAGCATCTCAGTCGCGGACATCCTGTCAGCCGTTCGCTCCGACCGGCAAACCACGCTGCCGCGTGACCGGCTGCAGATCGAACCGGTCAACCGGGTGTTGGACAGTGTCGAAAAAGCGCTCAGCGACAGCACGACAGGCGTCACCCTGCGCAGCCTGGTAGCGCCGACCCGCGTGGACGACCCCGGGGAAGGCGAAGAGCGACGCTCGCGATCGGGATGATCCCCGGAGCACCGGGGGCACGAAAAACTAGTCGCCAGCTATCGTCATCGATTCGATCAGCATGCTGCCGCAGCGCACCTTGCCGCGCGTGTCGACGTCGGAACCCACCGCCTGGATCGAACGGAACATGTCCTTGAGGTTGCCGGCCACGGTGACTTCGTGCACCGGGTACTGCACCTCGCCGCCCTCGACCCAGAAACCGGCCGCGCCGCGGGAGTAGTCGCCCGTTACCGGGTTCACGCCCTGCCCCATCAATTCGGTCACGAGAAAACCGGTATCCATTTCGGCGAGCAGCTGCTCGCGGTCGAGCATGCCAGGGGCCACGATGAGGTTGTGCACACCGCCAGCATTGCCCGTGCTTTTCAGCCCCAAGCGGCGCGCCGCGTAACTGCCGAGGATGTAGCCGTCCAGCACGCCGTCAGCGACGAGTTCGCGATTGCTCGTGGCAACGCCTTCACTGTCAAACGCCGTGCTCCCCAGCCCCTTGAGGATGTGCGGCCGCTCGGAAATCTGGAAGCCATCGGGAAACACCTGCGTGCCGGCCGCGCCCAGCAGAAAACTGGTCTGGCGATACTGGCTGGAGCCGCGAATGGCCGCCAGGAAGTGTCCGATAAGCCCACGCGCAAGCTCAGCCGGGTAGATCACCGGCGCCTTGCACGTTTTGATCTTGCGGGAGCCAAGTCGTCTCACGGTTCGCTGCGCCGCCATCTCGCCCACCGACTCCGCCGACTCCATGTCGGCGGGATCACGAGCGGTGGTGTACCAGTAGTCGCGCTGCATGCCGTTGTCATCCTGACCAATCATCGAGCAGCTGATGCTGTGACTGGTCGCGGCAAAGCCGGCGACGAAGCCGTGGCTATTGCCGTAGACCTGCAGCCCCCGGTGCGTGTTCACCGTGGCGCCCTCGGAATTGGTCAGGCGCGTGTCCAGCGCGCGGGCTGCGTCCTCGCAGCGCGTCGCGATGCTGATGCCGTCTTCCGGGCTGATGCCCCAGCCGTGGTCGAGGTCAAAGTCCGGTACTTCCGTGGCCATGCGGTCGGCGTCCGCGAGGCCGGCGCACTGATCCTCGGCGGTGTACCCGGCAATTGTGCATGCCTTCTTAACCGTCGAACGAATGGCCGCGGGATCCAGGTCGGCCGTGCTGGCGGCGCCTTTCGCCTTGCCGAAATACACGGTGACCGACAAGCCACGGTCGCGGTGGTATTCCAGCGTTTCCACATCGCCCATGCGCACCGTCACCGACAAACCGGCATCGACACTCACCGCGCACTCCGCCTGCGTCGCACCGAGTCCCTTCGCTTCCGACAGGATGTCGCCGACGAGGCCTTCAAGCTCGGGCTTTTTCACCGACAGGCTGGTGACATCGGGAGCGGTGGTGGCGGCATTAGACATGATTGCGGATCCTTTTGATGCGCACGGCGCGCGGGGAGGGGCGCAAGTTTACCGCACCCTGCCCTGTTTTCGCTTGCTAATCGCGCCGCCAGCCTCGACCTGGACCGGGCAGCGCATTGTCAAAGCCCTGTGCGCCCCTTACCATGAGCGAACGATCGGCGAGAGCCACAGGTGTCCTGTTCCAAGATGAAAGCTATCCAGACAATTACGCGGTGCCTGGCCACGGTGGCCACAGTGGCAATAACCGCGATGGCAGCGGCGTGCCAGCCAGGCAGCAGCCTCGCAACCGACAGCAACCCGACCGGTGAGCCTGATTCCATGACCGACAAGCGCGACACAACACCGACCCGGCCCACGCCCACACGCGTACCCGCCAGCGGCGAACAACCGGCGGCAGGCATCAGCAAGGCGGTACCGGCCGCACTCATCGACGGCGCGCGTGCCGATCTCGCCACGCGCGCGCAGGTAGCGGTTGACGACATCGAAGTGCGCACCGCGCAACAGGTCACGTGGCGCGACGGCTCGATGGGCTGCCCGGAACCCGGCATGGCCTACACCATGGCGCTGGTACCCGGCTACCGCGTTGTCCTGCGCAGCGGCGGCAAGGACTACGCCTATCACGCCGGCGCGAACGCGCCCGCGAGGCTCTGCGAGAACCCGTCTGCCGAGGGCATCGCGCCATCCGGCGCTGGCGGACAGTCCGCCGAGTAACGAGGCCGCCCGCTAGCCGATGGTCTCCGACGGCGGCAACAGCGACGCTGACGGTTCACCCGTACCCAGCAAGTCACAGCGCAAGCGCGACATGCTGGCGCTGCAGGCGGTGGGCGAAGCACTAATCACCCTGCCCGACAGCCAGCTGGCCACCATACCTGTGCCCGACAACGTTCTCGACGCCGTAATGGCGGCTCGCAGTATGAACTCGCGTGGCGCCCTGCATCGCCAGAAGCAGTACATCGGCAAGCTCATGCGGAACATCGACGCAGCACCAATCGTCGACGCGCTCGAAGCGTTACGAGCACGGGAGCGACTTCAGGCCGCGCGCCACCATCAGACCGAGCAGTGGCGAGACCGGCTCATCGCGGAGGGCGATGCGGCACTTGCCGAATTCATCGCGCAGTATCCGGAAGCCGACCGCCAGAAACTTCGCCAGCTCATGCGCGCCGCTGCCAAGCCGGCCGCGTCACCGTCCGCACCCAAAGCGGCACGCAATCTGTTCAGGTACCTGCGCGAACTCTCCGACCGCTAATGCGGGTACAATAGCGCCATGAACGCAAAGGTTGGCATCATCATGGGGTCGCGCTCTGACTGGAGCACGATGGAACACGCGGCGGATATCCTTAACGAGCTCAACATCGAGCACGAGGTGCGCGTTGTGTCTGCACACCGAACGCCTGATCTCATGTTCGAGTACTGCGCCTCGGCGCGGGAACGTGGCCTCAAGGCGATTATCGCTGGCGCCGGCGGCGCCGCTCACCTGCCCGGCATGGCCGCCGCGAAAACCTCACTGCCAGTGCTCGGCGTTCCGGTGCAGTCGAAAGCGCTGAACGGCATGGATTCGCTCCTGTCTATCGTGCAGATGCCGAAAGGCATACCCGTGGCCACACTGGCCATCGGCACGGCCGGCGCGGCAAATGCTGCCCTGCTGGCCGCGTCCATCCTGGCAAACGAAGACGAAAAGGTGCGCGAGGCGCTCGACGCCTGGCGTGCGCAGCAAACCCGAACGACGCTGGACAACTCAGACCCGCGCGGAAGTTAAGGCCCACGCAGAAGTCAAGGAATTCCTGACATGAAGATCGGCATTATCGGAGCCGGCCAACTCGGACGCATGCTGGCGCTCGCCGGCTACCCGATCGGCCAGTCCTTCAGTTTCCTCGACGCGAGCAGCGAAGCGCCCGCCGCATCACTGGGCGAAATGCATGTTGGCAAACTTGACGACGCCGACAAGCTGTCGACACTGGCGAGCGAGTGCGACGTCGTCACCTTCGAATTCGAGAACATTCCGGCGCCGCTGCTGCGCCAGAGCATGGGCGACAAACCGTTTCATCCGCCTGTCGAGGCGCTCGCCCAGACGCAGGACCGGCTGGTGGAGAAGCGCCTGTTCGGATCGCTGTCGATTCCCACCACGCGCCACGAGGCCGTGGACAGTCTCGAGGAGCTTCGTAGCGCCGTGGACAAGCTCGGCCTGCCGGCGGTGTTGAAGACGCGGCGACTGGGCTATGACGGCCGCGGCCAGGCGGTGCTGCGCGAAGCCGGCGATGTGGAAGACGCCTGGGAGACGCTCGGCAGCGTGCCGCTGATCCTGGAAGAGTTCATCCCCTTCGACACCGAGGCATCGCTCGTGGCGGTGCGCAGTACGAGCGGCGAAACCGCCTTCTACCCGATGGCCGAAAACGAGCATCGCAACGGCATTCTGCATGTATCCAGGGCACCGTACGGTTCTGAGGAACTACAGCGCCAGGCGGAAGGCTACCTGACACGCCTCCTGGATCGCCTGAACTACGTCGGCACGATGACCGTGGAGTTCTTCGTGCAGGACCGCAACCTGATCGCCAACGAAGTGGCGCCCCGGGTACACAACAGTGGCCACTGGACCATCGAGGGCGCCGACTGCAGCCAGTTCGAAAACCATGTGCGCGCTGTAGCCGGGCTGCCGCTTGGCAGCACGCGTGCCCGAGGCCATAGCGGCATGATCAACCTGCTCGGCACGATGCCTGACACACGTGCCGTGCTCGCCACCCCTGGCGCGCACCTGCACGACTACGGCAAGTCGCCCCGTCCGGGCCGCAAACTCGGGCATTGCACCGTGGTTGCCGATACGCCGGAAGACCGCGACGCGCAGGTGGCTCACCTTCTCGAGATTCGCGACGCCACCAGCTAACAGGAGCGACGCGTCGGGAGACTAGTCGTCCTGCGCGCAGCGTTCCGCGAGCAGACGCAGCGTGGGGTAGTCGAACATGTCGGTGAGTTCGAGCTTGCCGGGCCACAGGTCGTCGACACGCGCATGAATCTCCGACAGCGCCAGCGAGCTTGTGCCCAGCTCAAAGAGATCGTCATCGAGTCCAACGGACTTGTCGGTGATCACATCCGAGCAAATCGCCTGTAGCTGGCGCTCAATGTCGTTGAGCGCCTCATCGCCGGTCGCATTCTGCTGCTGCAACGCGTCGATCTCCTGCAGAACCTCGGCGTACTCACCGGCAACGTAGCCGGCTGCCAGCGCGGAACGCTGCATCTTGCCACTCGTGGTCTTCGGAATGCGCTGCACCGGAACGGCGTGCGTGATTTCCACGCCGCCCTGCTCGCCGATGATGCGCCGCGCGCGGCCGGCAAGCTCAGCGAACTCCTCCAGCCCCTTGCGATGCACGATGAACAGGATGACCTGCTGATCCGGCTTGCCAGGTGTGTAGGCGCCGGCGATCGCCACCTTGCCGAGTTCCAGGCCGGGCTCGTGTTGCACGAGCCGCTCGAGATCGTGGGGATAGACGTTCTGCCCGTGCACGAACAGGATGTCCTTTTCGCGGCCGGTGATGAGCAGCTCGCCGTCCACGATGACGCCGACGTCGCCGGTGTCCAGCCAGCCACCCGCCCGGGTTGCGGCCTCGGTCGCCGCATCGTTGCGGTAGTAACCGCAGGTGACGTTGGCGCCCTTGATCAGCACATGGCCGACAATGCCGTCCGCCACGGCCTCGCCGTCGTTGTCAGCAATGCGCATACGACAATGGCGAACGGGCGTACCCAGCGCCGCAAAGCGCAGTGCGCCAGGTGTGCCTGCCGGCTTGACCTCAACCGGCTCGCCGATGGTCAGGCGATGCGGCGCCAGCGCGACTTCGCGAACCCGACGTTCCGGCTCAGGCATGGTGACGCACAGGCTCGCCTCGGCCAGGCCGTACACCGTGTTCATGGCCGTGTTCGGCAACCGGTACGGCGCCATCGCCTCAAGAAAGCGGTCGCACAGTCCCACGTCGATTGGCTCGGCGCCGTTGCAGATCGTCCGTACCGCCGACAGGTCGAGATCGTCCGGCAGGCCCTTGGACGCGAACACCTTCAGAAAATGCTGGTAGCCAAAGTTCGGCGAGCACAACACCGTGCTGCGTTTCTCCGCTGCCTTCAGCAGCCAGAGCAGGGGCCGACGCACAAACAGGTCCGTCGGCATGATCGCGCTGTGCGCGTTAACCGCAACGAACAGCAGGTGATAACCGATCAGGCCCATGTCGTGGGTGAGCGGCATCCAGCTCAGCGACACGTCGTCTTCGGTAAATCTCGCGGCCGTCGCCATGCCCTCGATGTTGGCAAGCAGGTTGCCGTGGCTCAGCACCACGCCTTTTGGCTCGGCCGTTGAGCCTGAAGAGAACTGGATGAACGCAACGTCCGCAAGGCTGGCGCTGAACAGTGTCCCGTGGTCGCGCAGATCGTGAATGCGGTCGACGAGGAGCAGTCGGTTACGCAAGCTGTCGACCCTGCGCTCGCTGCTGTCCTGCTCGGCATCGAAAACCAGCAGGCGATTGAACAACGCCTCCTCGGTGTACAGCCAGGCGTTGCCGAGCAGGCTCGTGATGCGCAGCAGCTTGCGGCGGTGCTCATCGCTAATGCCGACAGCAACCGGCACCGGCACGATGCCGCCATACAGGCAGGCCCAGAAGGCGTCGACGAACTGTTCGTTGTCCTTGCAGTAAAGCACGACGTGGTCGCCGGCTTTGACGCCCTGCAACTGCAGAAAGTGCAAAATGCCAAGCGCCCGCTCGTGCAGCTCGCTGTAGCTGACGACGCGTTCGTCGTGCTCGCCGAAGATGTGCGTCAGGCACCGATCGCCCTGCGCGCGCTCGTGGAGCACGGCGTTGAGACTCGGGAAATGATTTACCAGCTGTGGTGGCTCGGCCATGAATTAGTTAGGTGAGCGGCGTTGAAGGTGCATAACGATATCACGAGCGCTGCGCAGATTAACTGCGGCTTCAATAGGCACCGGTTCGGCGTCTTCAAGCGACAGCTGAAACCGCGGCAAGGCGGCGGCCAGCAGGGTCAGCATTTCCAGGTAGGAAAAGTGCTCGCCGATGCATCGCCGCGAGCCCGCCGAGAACGGTATGAAGCTCGACGCAACGGCGGGCGGGCTGTCAAAGTGGGCCGGATTGAAGTCTTGTAATGACTCCCCGGGCGACTGGCCCGTAGCTGACCAGTAGCGGGAGTTCCGGTGCATCAGGTATGGCGACACGAACACGTTGGTGCCCGCCTCCACCGGCTGGCCCAGCACCGTGTCGGCTTCCAGGGCCTTGCGAGAGAACATCCAAACCGGCGGATACAGCCGCAGGCACTCGTCCAGCACCTGCCGCGTGTACTTCAGCGTCAGCAGATCGGAGGGGCCAGGCCCCGCCAGGGAGGTTGAAGCCTCGGCCGGCAACCCCGCCAGCTCCTCGAGCACCTGCGCTTCCACTTCCGGGTGCCGGGCGAGTTCGTACCACACCCAGTTGAGCGTGCCGGCGGAGGTCTCATGGCCCGCAACGATCAGCGTTGTGACTTCATCGATGAGTTCGCGCCGGGTCATGCCGGTACCGGTGGCCCGATGCCGCGCGTCCAACAGGCCTGACAGCAGATCGTCCGGACGCCGGCCGGACGCCAACCGGTCTTCGATCAGGTCGCCGATCGGCCCGGTGAGCTTGCGGAAGCGGTGGGCAAAGCGCAGGTCGCGTTCGAACTGGGTGGCGAGAAACGCGAACTGGCTGCCCGACTCCGGCCCGGTCAAAGACTCGTAATCGTCGCTGAAGAGCGCCCGCAGGATCACCTCCAGGCCAAACTCGCTCATCTCGCGAGTGACGTTCACCGAGGGCGCTTCATCGTCTGCCGCTGCCAGCTGCCGGTCCCAGCCCGCCGTCAGGGCCGCCGCGGCATCCGCCATCGTTCGCTGCAACGTCGCGATACGGCCTGTCTTGAAGGCCGGCTGGATCATGGTACGCTGCCGGCGCCACTGATCGCCGTCACTGGTAATGATGCCGTTGCCGAGCAGCATCTCCACTCGCTCGAAGCCGACACCCTTGACATAATTGCGGCGATTGCCTTTGAGCACGTGGTCGACGGCCTCGGCGTCATTGACGAACAGCGACGGCGAGCGCCGGGAGACAGGCGGGATGACGAAACAGTCACCCAGTTGTGCCCATTGCTCCTGGAGCCACGCCAGCGACGCCGGCTCCGGTTGCGGATCGAACGGCGCGCTGACAGCGAGCGGATGTGGCGATGGCGGCATCGGAAATAACGACCCAGAAAAGCAGGCCAGAGAATATGACAAAGCCACCTTCGGACGCAAAGGCCGGCGACGCGCAAAAAGGCGGGGCAGCACGCTACGGGCCGGGCGAGCGGGCGCGACTGGTCCGCAACCGCGCGGCGGGCGCCACGCACGGCCGTCGCCTGTCTGCAGGACGGCGCCTGTACTACGCCGTCGGCAAGCCACTGTTCGAAAGCCTCGTCCGCCTGTGGTGGGCAAGCTGCCGCCTGCGGGTTATCGAGGGCGAAGAACACTTTGATGCAGCCATCCGCGACGGCAAGCCGGTGATTCCCTGCTACTGGCACCAGCAGTCGCTGTTCGGCGCCCGCTTTATGCTCGGCCAGTTGAAACGGGGCCTCAAGGTCGGCTTTCTTGTGAGTCCCTCTGTCGATGGCGAGGTGCCGGCCAGCATCGTGCAGCACGCCGGTGCGTCAGTCATTCGTGGTTCTTCGACCCGCACCGGTGCGCAGGCGCTGCGCGAAATGTACCTGGCGGTGGCAAAAGACGGCACGTCCCTGGTGACCACGGCTGACGGTCCGCGGGGACCCGCGAAGGAATTCAAGGTCGGCGCGGTCAACCTCGCCAAACTGTCCGGTGCTCCGCTCATTCCGCTGGCGTGTGCCGCGAAGCGGGCGTGGTATCTTGATCGCTGGGACCGGTTCATGGTGCCAAAGCCGTTCACGGCGGTCACGATCGCGGTCGGCACGCCCATTTACGTAGACAAGCGTGCCGACGAGGTCGCCATCAAGGCCGCCCAGCGCGCGATGGAAGACGCCATCAGCCAACTGGAAAGCAACGCGGCCGCCGCCCTGTCGAAAAGCTGACAGGGTGCCCGCCGCCCGGGTGGAGACCGTCAGTTATGAGCGTTAGGAAAATTCCCGAGGGGTACCACAGCGTTACCCCGTACCTGAACGTGCGCCGCGCCAGCGACGCTATCGCCTATTACAAGGAAGCCTTTGGCGCTGAAGAAATCATGCGCCTCGAACACCAGGGGATGGTCGGGCATGCGGAGGTTCGCATTGGCGACAGCCACGTCATGCTGGCCGACGAGTACCCGGACATGGGCGCGGTAGGGCCTGAGACGCTGGGCGGCGCCGGTGTGCACATGATGATCTACGTGGACGACGTCGACAGCGCGTTTGCCCAGGCCATGGCCGCGGGCGGCACCGAAGTGCGTCCGGTTGCCGACCAGTTTTACGGCGACCGAAGCGGCACGCTGAAAGACCCGTTCGGCCACCAGTGGACGCTCGCCACACACATCGAGGACGTGTCGGAGGAAGAGCTTCAGAAACGCTTCGAGGCGATGTTTACCGAGTAGTGGGCGCCGCCGACCGTTCTAGACCGCGATCTGGTTCCGGCCGTTGTGCTTGGCTTCGTAGAGTTTGGCATCCGCGGCCGCCAGCAGCTGCTGCCGGGTGGCGTCGCCGGCCCATTCGGCGATGCCAAAGCTCAACGTGACTGATACACCCGGGCCAATGCCAGACCAGTTTTCGGTTTCCACCGCAGTGCGCAGCTGCTCGCACAATATTCCCGCCTGCTCCACGCTGGTTTCAGGGAAGCACAGCAGGAACTCCTCGCCGCCGTAGCGCGCCACCATGTCGGTTTTCCGGCAGCGTTCCATGAGCAGCGTGGCAATGCGCCGAAGCACCTGGTCGCCCTTCGCGTGTGAGTACCGGTCGTTAATCGATTTGAAAAAGTCGACGTCAACGAGCGCGACCGTGAGCCGGTTGCCGTGGCGACGCGAGCCCTCGATGTGCCGGTCGACAAACGCGTCGGCGTAGCGCCGGTTGTACAGCCGTGTGAGCTTGTCCTGCGTTGCCTGGCGCTCGAGCTCCAGGGATTTTTCCCGTAGCTTGCGCGTTCGGTCTTCCACGAGTGCCTCAAGCTGGATGCGGATAAACGCAAACTGGCGATGCACCAGCATGCCGAGGCTCAGCACCGTGAGTAGCAGCACGAACACCGGCAGCTCCATGCGGTTGAAGATCACGGCTACCAGCACGGCAATCAGGCCACCGGCGAGTTCGGCCAGCGTGGCGAAGCCGCTGAACACCTTTGCCGGGTTTTTTGACTGGAGAAAAAACGCCACCATCATGCCGGCGTCATTGAACACCTGCATGACGATCAGCATGAGCACGAGCAGCCCCACGGTGCCCGGCTGCAGAACGGTGAGAGGTACCGCTCCGCCGAGTGTCGTGTAGAGCGTGCCGGCAGCCAGCACAACGAGCGTCATGAGGCCTGCGTTGTTGAGTGCCGCGGTAACGACCGCGTGCAGGCTGACGCCCTTCCACAGGCGGTGCCAGGGGTAAATGAACGAGGCCAGACCGTTGATCCAGGCAGCGTCGACCGGCCCGAGAATCAGTACGCTTGCAACCTGGGCTACGCGGTCAAAGGAGACGTGCCCGAACGTGGGATGCGGGTACCCCACGGTGATGGTGAAGACGCCGTACACCAGCATGAACGCCGCAATCTTCCAGTTCTCTGCGAGCGCCTCAAGGCCCCCGGCCGGGTACATCAGTAC
>JBCAXP010000133.1:0-10881 GCA_038533995.1 Pseudomonadota bacterium | reverse complement strand
AGCAAAATGGGCAGGCCGATCAGGTAGCGAAGAAAGCCTCCCGGCACCAGTGCAAAGATGAAGTGCACGGCGTAGTAGCAAATCGTCCAGCCAATCAGCGAAATAAGGGAAACAATGAGGGGAAACGGCACACCCGTCAGCCCGAATCGCATCATTAGTCCTGCGAGTGCGTCCGGCGTCGAATGCGGTGAGTCGGCGTTGAGGTCAGAGACACCGTCGATGTCGATATCAATGATGTCCAGGTCAACAACGCCTAACACCGCGCCGAGCCAGTAAACGATGCACACTACCAGGGCAATCGTGAAAACGATTGTCGGAAACGACCCGATGTTCTGATAGAACGGAGTCAATTTTTCGCTCAGTAATATTGCAAACACTGCACCAGCCCTCCCCTAGCCCGCCTTAGTCGTCTTTCGACTTTGCCTTGATGCGCGACAGGATCTCGTCGGCGCTCTTGCGTCCCGGCTTGATGCCGGCGTCGAGCAGGCGTTCCTCCAATGATGAGTCACCCATCTCGCTTTCAAGATCGTTGGCGGCGCGCATCTGGGCCGCGCGCAGGTCCTGGCGTTCCTTGATGCGTTCCAGCGATTCCTTGGCGGTACGCAGCTTCGAGTTGGATCCGCTGTGGCGGGCTGATACGGCGGCCTGGGCCTTCTGCACGTTCTCGGCGGCCTTCACCGTATCGATCTGCTGGCGCATCATCTGCAGGTCGCGCTCGGCGCCCTGGATGGCGTTGCGCAACTGCTCTGCGCTGTCGGCGAAGCCTTCGCCTGCCTTCTTCTCGGTTTCATGCTGCGCCTCAAGGTCGGCGATCTTGCCAGCTATCTCGAGCGCCAGGGCCTCATCGCCCTTGTCGATGGCCTGCGTGGCGTAGCTTTCGTGCTCCGCGATCTTGTCAGCGGTCGCTTTCGCCTTCTCCTCCGCGAGCTTTTGCCTCGCGATGATGGCGGCCAGGCTTTCCTTGGACGTACGCAGCTCCTCGGCCGCGTCGCGGATCTCCTGGTCAAGAATTCTCAGGGCCTGGCTGTCGACCACGGCCTCACCAGCTTCGTTAACACCACCACGCAAGGCGGTGATCATTTTTGCCCATACGTTCATTTCACTTCTCCTGTGTGATCAGGCCCGGGCTTCAGGAATTCTGAATAGGCCTCTGTGGCATGAATGACGTTGCTAGCCAGCACTTCGACTTCATGCACGATATCGATGAGTTCGCACTCGGAACCGAGTGCGCCAAACATCAGGTAATACTCGTCGTCCGCACGGTGACCGGTACAGATGGTCGACAGCGGAAAATACTTGTGGGTGCGAAGCACCACTTCGTTGAACGCGGCCGTGTCGGTAACGTCGCTCACCTGCCACAGCACGGCCTCGGCGATAATTTGCTCGCCCGCGACGTTAATAAAGATGGGCAGATCGCCAAACTCTGACATTGTTAGCACCAGCGTCGGATCGACGCCGTCGATCAACTCGATGCTTGCCCGCCCGCTTCGAACCAGGCGCGTTTCCAGCAGGTCGTCGTACAAGCCGCCGGTGCGCCAGAGCACACGCAACGACTTTGGTGTACCGGATTCGTTGGCACTCTTCTGACGAGCCCGCAGCTCCTTCTCAACGGCCCGGGCGGTGTCCGCATGCTCTGGAAGAATCCAGATTTCTTTCTTTACGAGCCCCTGCTCGCGCAGGCGGCGCCGGTATTCGCGCTGGTAGTGGGCCGAGGTTTTTACGTTCATGGTGGTCTACGATACAGCATCACATGTAATTACGCAAGAAATCACATGTAATGATTCTCGCAGATGCGCTGACATAGATAGAAAGCCTCGTAAGCCATTGAAAGGCTTTCACATGAGCGCTCGCGAGCCTCAGGGCCATGGCCTGAAATGGAAGCTTATGTAAAGAGGCTGCGCGACCGGGCGGCCGGCGCTATTGGGGTGCGCGGTTCAACTAATCGCGGCGGGACGCCGCTCCTACGGGTGGGGTATCGCGGCTGGAAGCCGCTCCTACGGGTTTGGTGTCCGTAGGAGCGGCATCCTTGCCGCGATTGCGTTGCCGGTTACGGCCAGTTAGGCGTACGCCCCGGCGTCCACGGCGCCTTCATCTCCTCAGCAGTCGCCTCGAACGCTGACAGGTCTTCCTGCAGGCCCTTCACGTCCCTGATCACGCCACCGAACTCCTGCTTGGCGATAGCCAGCGAGTCCTTGTAGAGCTGTGGGACGTCGGACTGCGACTCAATGTGACCGTAGTAAACGGCGTTGGCCCGCCGGCCCACCGACCACGGCGCTGACTCGTTGCGCGACGTTACAGTGCGGTCGCCATTCAGCGCGATGTTGATGGCATCCAGCCGCGCTTCCAACGCGCGTAGCGCCTGCTGATCCGACTCCTGGGCTGCCGGCGTCAGGCGCAGCGCTTCCTTCAGATTGTCGATGCGGGTCTGCATCTCACCAGCGAGCTTGCCGGCAGACAGCACCGCGCGGCGAAGTTCGGCAGCGTCCTGGTGGAAGGCATGCAGCGCTTCACGGTCGCGTGTGATTTCCGGGCTGTCTTCCAGCACCTTCACGGTGAAGCTCTGCGGCTCGGTCAGCTCGGTGAGTTGGCCCATCTGGCGCTTGGCCAGTGTAACGGTGTACTCGCCCGGCATCACAAACGGGCCGACAGGTGGCGTCACCCAGTACGGCACAAAGGCCGGCGGCGTCAGGTTAATCGGGTCAGCCGGCGGGTAGCGCAGGTTCCACGCGGTGCGGTGCAGGCCTTTGCCGGTTTTACCCTTGACCATGCTGACCACGTTGCCACCGCTGTCGCGCACGATGAGCAGCGTTTCGGGCTTGTCCTCGGTGTCCTCGGCCCGCAGCTCGTCCCAGGACGGGTACGGCGTGTCGCCACCGTCCTTTTCAATTTCAATTTCGGCCTTGCGGCGGGTCTTCTGCGCCGTCTCGAGACCTTCCTTCATGTGATAGGTGAACACGGCGCCAAACGGCGGGTTGGGTGCGGTGAAGAACGCGGCACCCATGGAGCCTTTCTCGCGGGAATCCCACAGATCGCCTTCCACGTACAGCCACGGGTCACGCACCGGGAACAGCATAGCGTCTGCTTCCTTTACCTCGTCAGCAGACGTGCGCAGCGCGGAGTAGTCATCCACGATGTAGATGCCGCGGCCAAAGGTGCCAACCACCAGGTCGTTTTCACGGCGCTGAATCGCAAGGTCGCGCACCGCGATGGTGGGCAGCCCGCTCTTCATCGCGTGCCAGTTGTCGCCGCCATCCTGCGTAACGAACACGCCGAACTCGGTGCCCACGAACAGCAGGTCGGGATCGACGTGATCCTCGACGATCGTATGCACCGAGCCGCGTTCCGGCAGATTGCTGGTGATGTTGTCCCAGCTCTTGCCACGGTTGCTGGTCTTGAGCACGTACGGTTGGTAGTCACCCTTCTTGTGGTTGTCGAACGTGGCGTAGGCCACGTCGGCGCTGTGCATCGAAGCGAGCACGTCGGACACGTAGGTCATATCCGGCACGCCCGAGAAGCCATCTTCCGTGCGCCAGTTCGTGCCACCGTCTTCGGTCACGCTGATGAGGCCGTCGTCGGTGCCGACGTAAATCAGGCCTTCCTGCAGTGGGCTCTCGGTGATACCGATCATGCTGCCGTAACGCGACGTGCTGTCGTTCTTGGCAATCGTGTCCACGCTCCACACGCGGCCCATCACCTCAAGTTCGTTGCGGTCGATCTGGCGCGTGAGGTCGGGGCTCACAATGGTCCACGAGTCACCGCGGTCATCGGAGCGGAACAGCTTCTCGGAGCCGTAGTACAGCCGCGTGTTGCTGTGGGGACTGATAATGAGCGGCGTGTTCCAGTTCCACTTGTACGCGTCCTCGCCGCTCTCCGGGTGCGGCGTAATGTACACACGCTCCTGGGTGCGCCGGTCGTAGCGCGCAAGACCGCCGTACTGGTACTGCGCATAGATCGTGTTGGGATCGCTCGGGTCAATTTGCGGCTCGTAGCCGTCACCGCCCAGCACGATGTTCCAGTCGGTGTTGGCCGCGCCGTGAATCACGGTGGTGCGGGACGGGCCGCAGAGCGAGTTGTTGTCCTGCGTGCCGCCGCAGATGTTGTAGAACGGCGATTCGTTATCGGGCTCGATGCGGTAGAACTGGGCAATGGACAGGTTGCGCACGTGGCGCCATGTCTTGCCGCGGTCCCAGGTCTCGTAGATGCCGCCGTCGCCGCCGATGTAAAGGTGATCGGTGTTGTCGGGATCAATCCACAGCGCGTGGTCGTCCACGTGCCGGTGATCCAGGCCCAGCGGGGTGAACGTCTTGCCGGCGTCCTCCGACACCTTGGCAAACGTGTCCATCGAGTAGACACGATCGGGATTATGCGGATCGACGATGATCTCGTTGTAGTACTGCGCACTGGTGGTCGCGTGCGATGACCGCTTGTGCCAGTTGAGGCCAAAGTTCGTTGAACGGTATACGCCCTGCTCGTCTTCCATCGCCTCGATGATTGCGTACACCGTGTCCGGCGCGGACGGCGCTATGGCAAGGCCAATGCGGCCCATGTGATCCTTCGGCAGGCCGGCGGTGATCTTGCCCCAGTTCTCGCCGCCGTCGGTGCTGCGGTGGATGCCGCTGCCGGGGCCGCCGTTGATCAGCGTCCAGACGTGTCGGCGGCGCTGGTAGCTCGACGCGACAATGACGTTGCTGTCGCGCGGATCGACCACGAACTCGTTGATGCCGGTGTACTCGTCGACCTCAAGGATGCGGTCCCAGTTTTCGCCGCCGTCTGTGGTTTTGTACAGGCCACGGTCGCCGCCGTCACTCCACAGCGGGCCCTGGGCGGCCACGAGGACGGTGTTGGCGTCTTCGGGGTGAATCCAGATCTGGCTGATGTGGCCGCTGTCCTTCAGCCCCATGTTTTTCCAGCTCTTGCCGCCATTGACCGACTTGTACACGCCGTCGCCGTACGCGACGCTGCGCTGGGCGTTGTTCTCGCCTGTGCCTACCCACAGGACCAGCGGGTTGCTCGGGGCCATGGCGATCGTACCAACGGCAAACGAGCCCTCATTGTCGAAGATGGGCTTCCAGGTAATCGTGTTATTGGTGGTCTTCCACACGTTGCCAGAGGCGGTGGCCACGTAGATTTCCTGCTTGCGCTCCGGATGAAAAGCAAAATCCGAGATGCGGCCGGAGATTATGGCCGGACCGATGGACCGCATCGGCAGGCTGGCCAGCGGATTACTATCCTTGTCGTCGTCTTGGGCTGAGGCCGGGGTAGCCGGGGCCAGCAGGCCCATCATCATGGCAATGGATGCCAGTGCCGCAAGCGGCAGAATGCGGATGCTCATGCAGGAGCTCCTTCTTGATTGGGGGTTTGGAGTAGGTCGTGAATTGTAGCCGGTGTGGCCGGCGAATTCCTTATAGGATGCAGCAGGGCGGGAAATGGTCTCAGCGGTGACAGTAGAATCACCACTAACCGACATGACTTGCGCCGATGAGGCCTGCCAGGCTCGCGTCAAAGAGGCCAGGCGATGAGCAGCACGGGCACGCCAACGAGAACGATCAGGATTTCCATGGGCAGCCCCAGGCGCCAGTAGTCGCCAAAGCGGAAACCGCCTGGCCCAAGGATAAGGGTGTTGTTCTGGTGCCCTATTGGCGTCAGGAAAGCGCAGGACGCGCCAACGGCAACCGCCATCAGGAAGGAATCCGGATTGACGCCCATCTGACTGGCCGCGCTGATGGCAATCGGGCACATCACCGCTGCGGTCGCCGCGTTGTTCATGAAGTCTGACAGGGTCATCGTGACCACGAGCAGCAGCGTCAACGCCACGACGGGGCGGCCTTGTGCAATCGTCTCGAGCAGCGTCCTCGCCAGCAGGTCGGCGGTGCCCGTGGTTTCCATGGCAACAGCAACGGGAATGAGCGCCGCGAGCAGCACGATGACTGGCCAGTCGACCGCTTCGTACAGATTTCGCAGCGGTACGACGCCGAGCAGCATGTAGAGCAGCACGCCGGCGGCAAAGGAAATGGCGGCGGGCAAAAGCCCAAACGCCGCACCGCCAATGGCAAGGCCCATGATGGCGACGGCAGCCATCGCCTTGCCGCGGTTAGGGATAGACAGGTCACGAGCGGCGAGCTGCAGGCAGCCCGTTGCCGTGGCAAAGCCCGAGAGCGAACCCGGCGCGCCCTGCACGAGCAACACGTCGCCAGCCTTCAGCTTCGCGGTACGCAGGCGCCTGATGGATCGGTGACCCTGCCGGGATATCGCCAGCAGGTTCAGGTTGTAAAGGCTGCGCACGCCCGCTTCGGTCGCGGAGCGGCCAATCAGTGACGACCCTGGCCGCACCACGAGTTCCCGAAGCTCAATTTCCCGCGGGCTCGAATCCTGCGCTTCATCACCGCTCTTGCTGTCATCCGGCTGCGCCTCTTCACCGCCCTCCTTTTGCTCGCCGCTCGCTTTGCCGGCGTCCGACTCAGCCGGCGCCGGTGCCTCGAGTACCAGCCCGAGTGACGGCAGCGCGGAGGTCAGCGCCTCGGGATCCGCCTCGATAATCAGGATGTCGCCGGGCCGCGCTACGCGCCGCCGGTTGGGTGCGGATACACGAAAGTCATTTCTAACCATGCCGATAATCTGCGCGTCGGCGCTGGCGAGCTCGTCGTCAATTTTTCGTAAGGTCTTGCCCACTGCCCTGGCGCCATCGACGACCCGGGCTTCGGTGAGGTAGGTGCCGGTGTCGAAGCTGTCAACGCCTGGCGGTTGCCGTGACGGCACCAGCCGCGGACCGACCACTGTCGCAAGCACAATGCCCGCGCCGGCAACGGCAAGGCCGACCGGTGAGAAGTCGAACATCGCAAAGCTGCCAAGGCCCGCCTCCTGCCGAAAGCCGGACACGATCAGGTTGGGCGGCGTGCCGATCAGCGTGGTCATGCCGCCGAGAATGGTGCCGAAGGAAAGCGGCATCAGCACCTTACCGGGCGGCATCTCAAGGCGCTTTGCAAGCTGAAAAGCCACAGGCATAAGCAACGCCATGGCGCCAACGTTGTTCATGAAAGCCGAGAGTACGGCGCCGAGCGCCGTGATCGACGCCAGGGTCGCGAGCGGACCCGCGGACGTCGGCAGCGCGCGCTGCGCCAGCGCATCCACGGCGCCGGTGTTCTGCAGGCCCCAGCTCAGAATCAATACGCAGCCAACGGTCACGACCGCCGGGTGGCCGAAGCCGCTGAACGCACTCGCGGCCGGCACCAGCCCGGTGATGACGCAGGTCAGGAGACTCGCCATCGCCACCAGGTCGTGGCGCCAC
Source organism: Pseudomonadota bacterium (assembly GCA_038533995.1). GTDB lineage: Bacteria > Pseudomonadota > Gammaproteobacteria > Steroidobacterales > JBCAXP01 > JBCAXP01. Next base: position 3,596 of record JBCAXP010000133.1, on the reverse strand, counting down.
CGCCCCCACAGAAACACGATGATGGTCACACCGAGTATGGCGAGAATCTGGAGTTGTTGTGGGGTCATACTGCGATTGTAAGCGGTTCACCAAAAAAAAGAGGCCGGGGGTTACCCGGCCTCTTGATCAACGCTTGTCAGGCGCTGCTAGTCGACGATGTGCATCGATCCGATATCCTCGTTCGCAGCGATGCCGAGCGCGGTCAGATCCAGACGGATGCTGATCGACCCCGACGTCGAGGTTCCGAACGTACCGGTGAATTCGGCCACGTCTTCGTCCTCACCGCTCTGCCCAGGCACGTTGAACGTGTTCTGGGTGGACAGCAGCAGGGTGCCGGTTGACGTGAACGCTGCAGCATCCACGTCTTCGCCACCCGAGTCACCAAGGCCCACGTCGCTGCCGTCGAACAGCAGGCTGAACGTGCCGGACGTGTTGGAACCGGTAGTGCCTGTGAACAGCAGCAGGTCCTCGTCGCGCGCGCCGCTGATGCCGCTGGCAGTGACCGCATTCAGCGACGAAATCACCAGCGAGCCGCCATTGAGCGTGATGCCGTCGACGTCTTCGCCGTTGGTCGTAAGGCCAACGTCACTGCCGTCGAAGTACAGGCTGAACGTGCCGGCGGTGTTGCTGCCCAGCGAACTCGGCGTGAAGCGCACGACGTCGGAATCGTCGGCGGCAACGCCACCCACGGTGGCGGCGTCCCTGAAGCTCAGCAGCAGGTCGCCGTCCGGCAGAATCGCCAGGCCGTCGATCTCGAGGCCACCCAGCCCGAGGTCACTGCCGTCGAACTGCAGCGCCCACGTGCCGGTGTTCTCGTTGTAGGACACGATGTCTTCGTCAGCGACGGTGCCAACACCCGGCACGGCCGTGTTGCTGCGGAACGACATCCAGATCTCGGTGTCACCACCCGGCAGGGCGTCGACCGTTACCGTGATGTTGTCCGAGTCGGACAGACCACCGCTGTCGGTTACCGATGCGGTAATCGTGTGCACGCCAATCGACAGGGCCGATGTTGTGAACGATGCGCCGCTGCCGATGCCACCGTCGATGGACGAAGTCCAGCTCAGGCTGCTCGACAGGTTACCTTCCTCGGCGTCCGTGGCGGAGCCAGCGAAGTTGATCGGCGTACCCAGCGTCACCATCAGGCCGCTGGACGGCGCGGTGATCGACGCAGACGGTGCCGTGTTCACCACATCTTCCACGGTGATCGTGATGACATCGGAACCGACGAGGCCACCGGTGTCGTTGACCGACGCGGTGATCGTGTGCACGCCGATCGACAGGCTGGAGGTCGAGAACGACCCGCTGCCGCCGATGATGCCGTCGATGGACGACGACCAGGCCAGGCCAACGCTTAAGTTGCCGTCTTCGGCGTCAATGGCCGAACCGTTGAACGAGATGCTTGTGCCAACGGTGAACGTGGAGCCATTAGCTGGCGCCGAAATGGTCACGTCCGGTGCGGTGTTGACCACATCGTTCACGGTAATCGTGATGACGTCAGAGCCGGACAGGCCGCCGCTGTCGCTCACCGACGCGGTAATCGTGTGCACACCGACAGACAGGCTGGAGGTCGAGAACGACCCGCCGCCGCCGATGATGCCGTCCAGCGACGACGACCAGGCGAGGCCAACGCTTAAGTTGCCGTCTTCAAAGTCGCTGGCGCTGCCGCTGAACACGACGCTGTCGCCGGCCGTGAAGCTCGCGCCGTTGGCGGGCGCGCTGATGGTGACCGCCGGCGCCGTGTTCGGCGTGTTGGTCTCCACCGCGAACACCAGGTCGTCGCGATCGTTGTACGTGCCAGAGGCGCAGGGCGTCTGCGAACTCTGGTAGCGGAACTGCGCCCTGACAGCCTGACGGGAACCGGCCGGCAGCGTGTACTGCGCCGACAGGGTCTGCAGACCGCCCGTGGGCGTGCCGATGGACGTGATGAACACCCAGTTCGGGTTGTTCGCGTCCGAAGCGTAGTACAGGTCCAGCGTGTCCTGAGAGCCCGTGTTCCAGGCGTAAACCGTAGCGTCAATCTGCACGGTGTCGCCCTCGGAGAAATTGCCACCGTCAAGCGTGGACACCACGATGCGCTCGTTGGACTCATCGCTCAGGTAAGAACCGGCGGTGCCGTCGGAGCAGCTGTCCAGCGTGTTCGGCTGGTTGGGCTCCGGCCCAAGGTTGGCGCGGCCAAGCACGAGGTTCTGGGTGCTGCAGGAGCTGCCGGCAATGCCGCACTCAGGCGCGCCGAGACCGGCGTTGTACGCCGCGTCCTGCGGGCCGTTGCTGCCCTGGGGCACAACGTCGACCGAAACCGCAGCGGTGCGGTTGTTGCCACTGCTGGTACCAACCACGCTGAGGTTCACCTGGCCGGTGGGCTGGCCGCCGGGAACGGTGAGCGTCAACGTGCTCGCCACCGACCCGTCGGCTGGTGGTGTCACGTCTGCCGGGTTGAACGAGCAGGCAATGCCGTTGCCGGCAGAGCAGCTCAGGCGCACGCTGTCGTTGAAACCGTTGACAGAGGTGACCGAGCAGGTGCTCGTGTCGCTGCCGCCCTGTTCGATCGTGAACACGTCAGGCGTGCAGATGACGTTGAAGTCAGGCACCGGCGGGCCGCCGCAGCCTGGCACCGTGAAGGTGCCGACGCGGGTGCGCCAGCCGGCATTGGACGTGCTGGACAGGTACTCGCTCGTGAACCAGAACGTGCAGTCGTCAGAAGGATCCAGTTCCATCGAGGCGTAGTCGCCCCAGCGGCCGGAGGTGCTGGTCTGCGAACCACTGCCGTTGATCAGGACTTCTTCGCTGCCCATCGTGCCGAGCGGGTCGGTCGCGTTGCGCGTTGCGTAGTAAATCGACGGGAAGTTGCTGCCGTCGCCGCGGCTGAAGCCCAGCGCGATGTTGCCGGAGCCGTCCATCGCGACTGATGGCATCCAGCGGTTGATAGCGTCAGGTGAGTAGGTGCCTTCCTGGAACACCGACCAGCCGGCGCCGTTGTTGCGCAGTTCGAACCAGCGCGGCGCAGCGCGGTCGCCGGACGAGAGCACGTCGACGGTCCACGAGCCCACCAGGGTCTGGTGAGTGCCAAAGTTGCGGTAAACGAGCCGCTGCATCGGCCACCACGAGGCACTGTCGATGCGGCGCGTCGTGCCCGGCTGCGGCAGACAGTTGGACTGGAAGAAGCCGCAAACCGTCCAGTTGAACGGCGTGGGCGCCAGAGAATCCACCAGCGTGAAAGTGGTGTTGCCGGGGCTGCTCCAGTCGACGTCAAATTCCCAGACGTCGATGCTGTCGGCCGGCGGGTTGAAGAAGTACGGCTCGCCGCCGTCACGGAACGTGTAGAAGATACCGGGGCTGCCGAGCGGCGGTCCGGCAGGACCGTCGACATCGGCCGGCATAAGCAGGTTTACGAAGCTCTGGAAGAACTGCATGGGACGCGCCGGCGCGCCGTTCAGCATGTTGGCGCGGTCGACGGCAAACACGTCGTACTGGCCCTGCTGGCCGCTGTTGGTGCCGAAGAAGTAGGCGTTGTTCGCCGGGTCCGGCCAAACGCCAACCTTGTAGTAGTCAGGGAAGCGCGGCGCTTACTATCTGTACGAAGTGGTTACGCCGCG
>JBCAXP010000132.1:0-11058 GCA_038533995.1 Pseudomonadota bacterium | reverse complement strand
GCGCGCGCAAGCATCGCACCAATCGCCGGCGCCAGCTTAAACCCATGGCCGCTGAAACCGTTCGCCGCCCAGAACCCGTCGAGCTGCGTCGGCCCAAGAATCGGATGCATGTCGTCCATGTTCGTGGTGTACAGCCCGCAGTAGCCGCGCACCGTGCCGTAATTTGGTAACGACGGAATCCGGTGGTGCAGCAGGTGCAGCTTTTCGTGCTGGAAGTCGTCGTCGTGCAGCGTCTGGTAGTTGTCCGGGTCGGCGACGCGCTCGCGTTCGTCCTCTTCCAACACCGAACCCACCACGATCTGCTGGCCGCGGTTCTGCGTGCGGAAGTAAATGCCGCCCTCGATGTCGGCAACCACGGGAATGTGACCGGTGACGTCGGCGGGCCGATCACGGTGCAGCACCTGGATGCGCACCGGTGCCAGGTCCCAGTCCAGCGGCACGCCGGCCGCCTCATACAGGCGATGACACCAGGGGCCGGTCGCGTTAATCACGAGCGGCGAGGCCAACCGGGTGCCGTCAGCCAGCCGCACGCCCGCGACCGCGCTGCCGGCCGTGAGCACACGATCCACGGTCGTTTTGAACCGCACGTCGACGCCAGCCGCGCGGCAGGCGTGCACCAGGTCCTGCGCGGCATTCACCGGTTCCATGTAGCCGGCCTGCGTCTCGAACAGGTGGCGACCATCGCCGGGCTGGTCGTGGATCTCGCCGGTCTCCCGGTCAAAAACCATCGCGTTCGGATTGATTGCCGGAAAGCGTTCGACCAACGCTTCGTTGTCGAGAACAAGGCTTTCGACGCCCAGGCCGGCGAGGCGCGGCTGTTCGCGGTCGGCCCATTCGCGGTCGGCGCCCGGCATCCACAGAATGCCCTCCGGATGAAACTGTGCGGCCGGGTCGTCAAGGCCGGTGAACTGTGCCCAGTGGCGGTAAGCATTTATGCCGTCGCGCGCCAGCGTCACCATGGCGTCGGAGGAGTAGCGGTGACGGCAGATGGCGGACGAGGCACCGGTGGAACCCTCGCCAACGCCGGCGCCTTTTTCGAGCACCGCAACGTTCAGCGATGAACGACGGGCAATCTGAAACGCTGTGGACAAGCCAATGATGCCGCCGCCGGCGATGATGACATCAAAGGTTTTCATAACCGGACACTCCGCTTACCTTTCGCCGAGCGCCTTCATGCGCCGCGCCGCCTTCTCATCGTCGGACAGGTCGCGGTCGAAGCCGTAGCTGGCGCGCTCCCAGCTGCCATACGTCGGGTTCGGCAGCAGGAACCAGCGAGAGCCCCACCAGTCGGCGTGGCTCTCGGCTAGCGCGGCGCGTGCCGGAATGTCGACGCTCGTGCCGGGGATAAAGTCGTTGAAGTCGTCGCCGGCCAGCATCACGATGCGGTAGCGCTCGGCGATGTGCGCGCGGCGCGTGGTCTTGTCGGAAGTCCACTCCGGCCGCTCGCCGCGCATCAGCAGGTAGTCGATTGACCGGTACAGCGGAAAGCCTGCTTCCTGCAGATTTCGTCGCGTGGCGTTCTCGCCCGGCGCGTCACGGTTGGTCACGTAGAAGATCGTGACGCCGCGCTCGGCCGCGTAGCGCGCAAACTCCAGCGCGCCCGGCACAGGCTTCGCTGCCGCTTCCTCCACCCACGCATCCCACGCCGGGCGGTTGTAGCCAGTGCCAGCGAGAATCATGCGGGCCTGAAACGGCGTGTTGTCGAGCACCGTTTCGTCCACGTCGACAATGACCGCGGGCGGCAGGTCTTCATACTTGCCGGTCTGCTCGGTGGCGGCGGTCCACGACTTGTTGGCGAGCGCGGCGTCCAGTGCGGGTTTTGCCGCGGACCACACCACGCGGGCGTTCGCCTGGTACTCGGCGCTCTTTAGCCACAGGGTCGCGAGCACGCCGTCGCCAGTCGGCACGGCCGCGCTCTTTGCCGACATGGTGTCTTCAGACGTCGCGCCGCTTCCGGCGCAGCCAGCCACGAGGCCCGCGGCGGCTATCAAACCCAACCAGTTTCTCAACACGATTGTTGTCCTCTTGTTAATCCTCGGGCGGGCGGCTCGTCCACCACAGCAAGATCCCGGCACCCGCCGTGCCCCAGCCCAGCAGCACCGGTTGTGCGCCAAGGCCCACGAGCAGGGCACCGGCAATCACGAGCGCACCGCCCCCTGTGGACTTCCAGGCCTGTTTCTGGGCAACCCGGTTTTCCTCACGCAACCGATCGACGGAAGGCGAGGTCATGTTCATCGTGACCTTGCCCTCGGCCAGGTGCTGAAGCGCGCCGATCATCAGCTGCGGCATGTCGCGAAGCGATTCGCCCATCTCGGGCAAATTGTCGCGCAGCCGGTTCAGCATTTCCTTGCCGCTCACCTGCTCGCGCATCCAGTCTTCCATGAACGGCTTGGCCGTGGTCCACAGGTCAAGGTCAGGATAGAGCTGCCTGCCGAGACCTTCGATGTTGAGCAGCGTCTTCTGCAGCAGCACGAGCTGCGGCTGCACTTCCATGTTGAAGCGCCGCGCAACCTGGAACAGGCGCAGCAGGTAGTGGCCAAAGGAAATGTCCTTGAGCGGCTTGTTAAACACCGGCTCGCTGACGGTGCGAATGGCGGTTTCAAATTCGTCGATGCGCGTGCCTGGTGGCACCCAGCCCGATTCCAGGTGCAGCTCGGCCACGCGCTTGTAGTCGCGCTTGAAGAACGCGAGCAGGTTGCCGGCGAGGTAGTGCTGGTCGCGGGCGGTCAGTGTGCCAACAATGCCGAAATCCACGGCGATGTAACGCGGGTCTTCCGGGTCTTCCGCGTTGATGAAGATGTTGCCCGGGTGCATGTCGGCGTGAAAGAAGTTGTGATTGAACACCTGGGTGAAGAAAATCTCCACGCCGCGCTCGGCGAGCACCGCCATGTTGACCTTGCGTTCCTTCAGCGCGGCGATATCGCTCACCGGTATGCCGCGGATGCGTTCCATTACGACCACGTTGGTGCGGCAGTAGTCCCAGAACATTTCTGGAATGTAGAGAATGGACAGGTTTTCGAAGTTGCGTCGGAGCTGTCCCCCGTTTGCGGCTTCGCGCATCAGGTCGAGTTCGTCGAAGATGGTCTTCTTGTACTCCTCCACCACTTCAATGGGCCGCAAGCGCCGGCTTTCCGGCCAGTACCGGTGCGCGAGGCGGGCAAGCAGCGTCAGCATGTCCACGTCGCGTGAGATCGTCTTCTCGACGCCCGGGCGCAGCACCTTGATCACGACCTCGCGATTGTCGATGCCGGCCTTGGTATCTGTGAGGCGCGCGGCGTGCACCTGGGCAATCGACGCCGAGGCGAGCGGCTCTACCTCGAAATCGGAAAACACTTCCGTCGGCGGCTTGCCAAAAGCCTTGTGCAGGATGTCGCGGGCCACCTCGCCGTCGAACGGTGGCACCTTGTCCTGCAGTTTGGAAAGCTCCTTCGCAAAATCCGGGCTCAAAAGATCCGGGCGGGTGGACAATGCCTGGCCGAACTTGATGAACACCGGACCCAAGTCTTCAAGCGTAAGGCGCAGGCGTACGCTGATGGGCTGCGTGCTGCGCGACTGCCACGTGCCCGGCCACAGGTACAGCAGCCAACGGGCCGGCCCCAGCAGGCGCTTGATGTTGGGAATTTCGTACAGCCGGTGGCGCATCACCACGCGGTGAATGGCGATCATGCGGGCCAGGTGCCGTGGGCGCACCATGGCGGTCAGTCGTCCCGCTGCATGCGGTTTTGCAGCTGTTCTTCCAGCTTGCTCAGGCGATCGCCCGCCGCGTCAACCGCCTCGGTGACGGCATCCAGCTCGCTGTTGAACTTGTCCACTTCCGGCCGTGCCGGGAGCTGGCCGCTTTCTTCCTTTAGAAAGTCGGCGGTGTCTTGCCGCATCGATTCGGCAGTGCGCTTGCCCCATTCCACGGCGCCCCGGAAGAACTCGCCAACGCGGTGCGCGGCGACGTCACCGACCAGCCGCGACAGCTCTTCCTCGAGATCCGGCCGTGCGTGCTTGAACAGCGCCTCGAACTGGCGCGCAACTTCAGGATCACCGTCGAAGTTGAGTTGACCTGCCGACGCCTTGCCACGAGCCAGTGCGACAAAGCCGGCGGCCGAGCCGCTGAATATCGCGTCCGGATCGTCGCCGTACTCGCTGCTTAACGAAACCGAGTCAGGCTGCACCTTGATATACAGGTTGATGCCGGTGCCGGACAGGCGCACGCCCAGGGTGCGGCCGTCGAGCTCGGTGCACAGGTCACGGGCGGGTGTGGAATCGGCAATGCGCCGGTTCAGCAGGCCTTCGAGCGGACGCAGCAAAGTGGTGTCGACGATTTCTGGCAAGGCGGTTCCCCGGTCTGACGTTGAAGCGGTCTGGCGGCTAGAGCTTGTACCCGCGATGCAGGGCAACGATGCCGCCAGTGAGATTATAGTAGCGGCAGCGCTCAAAGCCGGCCGCCTCCATCATCTGCACGAGGGTTTCCTGGTCCGGGTGCATGCGAATGGACTCGGCGAGGTAGCGATAGCTGTCGGCGTCGCCCGCAACGAGCTGGCCCAGGCGCGGCAGCACGTTGAACGAGTAGGCGTCGTAGGCGGTCTTGAGCGGCTGCGACGGATGGCTGAACTCAAGGATCAGGAGCTGGCCGCCGGGTTTAAGCACGCGCAGCATGTCTGCCAGCGCCTTCGGCTTGTCGGTGACGTTGCGAAGGCCGAAGGCAATCGTGACGCAGTCGAATTCGTTGTCGTCGAACGGCAGGTCCTGGGCATCGGCGAGCTGGTACTCGACGTTACCGATGAGCCCGGCGTCTTCCACGCGCTCCTGCCCTTTCTCCAGCATGGCGGCGTTGATGTCGGTGAGCACCACGCGCCCCTCGGAGCCGACCTGGCGGGCCATGCCAATCGCAAGGTCGCCAGTACCGCCGGCAACGTCCAGGGCGGCCATGCCGGGCTTTAAGTTCGTGAGGTTGAGGGTGTAGCGCTTCCAGTAGCGATGAATGCCCATCGACATCAGGTCATTCATCAGGTCGTACTTGCCGGCGACCGAGTCGAACACGCCCTTGACCATCGACGCTTTCTCGCCGGTGGCCACCGACTGGTAACCGAAGTGGGTGGTGTCTTCGGGCGAATCGCCCTCGTCGCGCTTGGTCATTTCTGTGGCGCCACCTTCATGGCATCGATTTCCTTGCGCTGGTAGCCGGCCGCCTTTACGCGGGCGAGATACTCGCGCCAGTTGGCTTTCTGGTTGGTACCCAGGTCATGGAGCACCCGCCAGGAGTACAGGCCGCTGTCGTGGCCGTCGTCGAATACCAGCCGCACGGCATACTGGCCGATGGGCTCGATTTTCGAGATGCCGACGTACTCCTTGCCGGTTTGCAGCACTTCCTGGCCGGGCCCGTGGCCCCGCACCTCGGCAGACGGCGAGAATACCCGAAGATACTCGAAAGGCAGCGAAAATCGCGCTCCGTCGTCGAAAGCGACCTCAAGTACGCGAGATGCCTTGCGCAGGCGCAGCTCCGTCGGGTGCGGTTCTTTTTCTGCCATAGCTTAGAGGATGTACCGGCTCAGGTCCTCGTCCTGCACCAGCTCGCCCAGGTGCTCGTTCACGTAAGAGGCGTCTATGGTAACCGACTGGTGGCTGCGGTCGGCAGCTTCGAAGGAAACGGTTTCGAGCAGGCGCTCCAGCACGGTGTGCAGGCGCCGCGCGCCGATGTTCTCGGTGCGCTCGTTGACCTGCCAGGCGACCTCGGCGATGCGCTGCACGCCGTCGCTCGCGAACTCGAGAGTGAGGCCCTCCGTGCCCATGAGCGCGGTGTACTGCTCGGTGAGCGAGGCGTCCGGCTCGGTGAGGATGCGCTCGAACTCGGCGGCCTTGAGTGCGTCCAGTTCCACACGGATCGGGAAGCGGCCCTGCAGCTCAGGGATAAGGTCCGACGGTTTGCTCACGTGAAACGCGCCCGAGGCAATGAACAGGATGTGGTCCGTCTTCACCAGGCCATGCTTCGTGGTAACCGTGCTGCCCTCCACGAGCGGCAGCAGATCGCGCTGCACGCCTTCCCGCGACACGTCGGCGCCGGAGGTGTCGGCGCGGCGGGCGACCTTGTCGATTTCGTCGATGAACACGATGCCGTGCTGCTCGACCGCGTCGAGCGCGCGCAGCTTCATGTCTTCCTCGTTGATCATGCCGGCGGCTTCCTCGTCGGTGAGCAGCTTGAACGCATCCTTCACGCGCAGTTTGCGCTTGTTGGTGCGCCCGCCGCCCATGTTCTGGAACATCGACTGCAGCTGGCTCGTCATTTCTTCCATGCCCGGCGGCGCCATGATCTCGACGCCCATGGGCGTTGAGCGCACCTCGACTTCAATTTCCTTGTCGTCGAGATTGCCCTCGCGCAGCATCTTGCGCAGGCGCTGGCGGGTGTCGGCGGCATCGTCGCGCGTGTCGTCGCCGTGCATTGGCGTTGGCAGCAGCGCGTCGAGCACCCGGTCTTCGGCGGCGTCCTCGGCGCGGTGACGCACCTTGTTCATTTCCTCTTCGCGGGTGAGCTTGACCGCCACGTCCATCAGGTCGCGGATGATCGAGTCCACTTCGCGGCCAACATAGCCAACTTCGGTGAACTTGGTGGCTTCTACCTTGATGAACGGCGCCTTCGCCAGGCGCGCGAGGCGCCGCGCAATCTCGGTTTTGCCGACGCCGGTCGGGCCGATCATGAGGATGTTCTTCGGGGTAATTTCCGAACGCAGGGGTTCGCCCACCTGCACCCGGCGCCAGCGGTTGCGAAGCGCAATGGCGACCGCGCGCTTGGCAGAACCCTGGCCAATGATGTGCTTGTCCAGTTCCTGGACGATTTCACGGGGAGTCATTTGCGACATGTTAGTTTCTCAGGCGCCGTCTTCGGCGAGTTGCTCGATGACGATATTGTGGTTGGTGTAAACGCAGATGTCGGCGGCAATAGCCAGTGACTTCTCCACAATTGAGCGCGCATCCATCGAGGTGTTTTCAAGTAACGCGAGCGCCGCCGACTTGGCGTAGGAGCCGCCAGAGCCAATCGCCATCAGGCTGTGTTCCGGCTCGATCACGTCACCGTTGCCGGAGATGATCAGCGAAGTCTTGCTGTCGGCGACGCACAGCAGCGCCTCGAGGCGCCGCAGCATGCGGTCAGTGCGCCAGTCTTTCGCAAGCTCGATGGCGGCGCGGGTCAGGTTGCCGAACTGCTCGTGCTTGCCTTCGAAGCGCTCGAACAGCGTGAACGCGTCAGCGGTGCCGCCAGCGAAGCCGGCGATGACCTTGCCGTTGGCGAGGCTGCGCACCTTGCGGGCGTTGCCCTTCATGACGGTGTCGCCCATGGATACCTGGCCGTCGCCGCCCACCACGACCATGCCATCCCGCCGCACCGACAGGATGGTGGTGGCATCAAACTGCTTCATTCAACTTTTCTCCGGCAAAGGGGAACAACGATGGGGGTACTTTACGCGTTTTCAAGGCCACAGGCTTGCGGCGACAAGTGGACTATTCGTCGGGGTTATTCATCGCTCTTGGCCGAGCGCTTCGCACGCGGGTGCGTCTTGTCGTAGACCTGTGCAAGGTGTTGAAAATCAAGGTGAGTATACACCTGGGTCGTGCTGATATTGGCATGCCCCAGCAGCTCCTGCACGCCGCGCAGGTTGCCGCTGGACTCCAGCACGTGGGAGGCAAAGGAATGACGAAACAGGTGCGGGTGCACCCGCGCGGGCACGCCCTGGCGCCTGGCCCAGTGCAGCACGCGGGCCTGCACGCTGCGGGTGCTCAAGGCTTTGCCGCTGCGCGCAAGGAACACGCTGGTCGTGTCGTTGCGCACGAACTCGGGCCGGCGCTGGAGCCAGTCTTCGAGCGCGCGGATGGCGGTCTTGCCCATCGGCACGATCCGCTCCTTGCTGCCCTTGCCGATTACGCGCACCACCCGGTCGTGAAGGTCGAGGTCACCAAGGCGCAGTGACGTCAGCTCCGCCAGGCGAAGGCCGGAGGAGTAGAACAGTTCCATGATGGCCAGATCTCGAATCGCAAAGATGTCATTGCCGGTCTCAATCGACAGCAGCGCCGACATCGTGTCGGCATCGAGCACGCCCGGGAGCCGCTTCGGCGCGCTCGGTGCGGCGACGTCCGCCGCTGGGTTGGCCTCCAGCTTGCCCTCGGCGATGAGATACGCCATGAACGTGCGCAGCGTCGACAGGCGCCGCGCAATGCTGCGGGCCGACAGGCCCTTGCGATGCATCGCGGCCGCGAAACGCCTCACCTGCCAGGAGTTGAGTTGCGACCACGTGTCGAGGTGGTCCGCCCGGCAAAACTCGCGAAACTTCGCGAGGTCGCGCCGGTAGGCATCAACGGTGTGCCCGGAAAGCTGGCGCTCCCCGGCGAGGCTGCGCAGGAAGCGATCGACGAGCGGCTGCCAGTCGTGGGTAAGTTCGGCGGTGGACGCCATGATGGTCGGCGAGCCGCTAGTCAGGCGTTGCTGGCGCCTGCATTGGCATTAGCGAGAGCGGCGCCGACGACGGAGCCGATGTTGCCGAGGAAGTCCGTGCCCATCGTCGGATGGAAGTGACGGGGCTTTAAGCTGCCGATGGACAGAAAGCCCTGACTGCCGTCGCTGCCCAGCGGCACGAGCGCGGCCGAACCAATGGGCTTGTCGTCGAACAGGAACTCGCGCTGCGCATCACTGAGCTGGCCACAGCGCGGCGTCTTGCTCTTCAAGAAACTGTTGAACGGTTTCAGCGCATCGCTGCCGCGCGGTGTTCTGCGAACGAAGCCGGCAGGCTTGTCGTCGGCTTCGCCGAACAGGATCAGCACAGCGTGGTCTGCCGCGAAGTCGTGCTGCAGGCTGTCTTCCAGCGTCGACAGTATGGAGATTTCGCCGTCGGCCTCGATGAGGCGCAGGCAGAGTTTGTGAACTTTCTTCACCAGCGCGTCGTTTGCGCGCGCCAGCTTCACCAACTCGCGCAGTTTGCGCTCGATGCGCGTATTGCGTTCGCGCAGAATCTGCACCTGCCGTTCGATCAGCGACACAGCGCCGCTGCCAGGTTCGTGGGGCAGTGCGAGTTGCGCGAGCACCTGCGGGTGTCGGTCGAAGAAGTCGGGCTGCTCCATCAGTAGCGCGACAACGTCTTCTTCCGCGACGTCTACCGAGGGAAATCTGCGAGTGTTTTGCTGGGAGCTCATACGTCTAAAAAACCCTCGAATACGCGAACGGCGGGACCGGCCAGCCAGAGCAGCGCACCTGGCGAGGGCCAGCTTACCACTAGTTGACCCCCTGATTGTTTCACAGTTACCTCAGTCTCCGCGAGTCCGGCGTCTATCGCCACTGCCGCCGCGGCTGCGGCGCCGGTACCACAGGCGCGCGTTTCACCAACGCCGCGCTCGAAAACGCGCAAGGAGAGCGCGCCTGAAGCATCGACGCGCGCAAAGCCCACGTTTACGCCTTCCGGAAACATCGGATTATTGTTGAATGCGCTGCCGACTTCGGTCACCGGCGCGGTGGCAGGATCGTCCACCATCAGCACGGCGTGCGGGTTGCCCATCGACACCGCGCCAAATCGCCAGACGTCGCTATTCACTTCCGCGGCGTATTGCGGCTCGCGCTGCTCAGCAAGCAGCGGCAGTGCTTTCGGTTCAAAGTCTGGTACGCCAAGGCTTACAGCAACGCGCGTGTCGTCGTTGTCTATACCAGCTGCTGCTACGCGCGCCGACACAACGCCGCCCACGCTGTGCAGGTCGAACTCGTTTGCCACGGTGCCGGTGTCAGCGACGTAGCGGGCAAGGCACCGTGCGCCGTTGCCGCATTGCTGCACTTCGCCGCCGTCCGCATTGAACACGCGGTAGCGTGCCACGGCGTCGTCATTGCCGGCGTCTTGCAACACGAGAACCTGGTCGCAGCCAATGCCTTCGCGGCGATCGGCAACGGCGCGGAAAAATCCGGCCGACACGGCATCGGGATTCAGCGCCTCGCAGTGATCCGCGGGACGCGCCTGCCGGGCGTCGAATATGACAAAATCGTTACCGGCACCGTGCATCTTGGTGAAATGCAGACGCATGCCGGGAGCTTACCGCAGTGGTGCGAGAATGCCACTTGAGTCTTGCGGGTCTCGCGATCAATTGCGCTGTCGGTATTATGCCGGGCACTCTTGCCTCCACTGGCAACCCAGGGCGCCCGCCGCAACGCGGGGCCACGCACACGATCCGGAGCACTGTTGTGGAATACAAAGATCTGAGGGATTTCATTTCACGGCTGGAAGCGATGGGCGAGCTCAAGCGCATAGCTACCCCCGTCGATCCGAAGCTGCAGATGACCGAGATCAGCGACCGCGTGCTGCGCGCCGGTGGCCCTGCCCTGCTGTTCGAAAATCCCGTCGGGTCGGACATTCCGGTACTGGCGAACCTGTTTGGTACGCCGAAGCGCGTGGCGCTCGGCATGGGCGCAGACTCTGTCGAAGCGCTGCGGGAGATCGGCCAGCTGCTTGCGTTCCTGAAAGAGCCGGAGCCGCCGAAGGGCATGCGCGATGCGTGGAACAAGCTGCCGATTTTCCGCAAGGTGCTCGCGATGGCGCCGAAGCAGGTGTCCAACGCGCCGTGCCGCGGCAACGTGCGCGAGGGCGATGACGTGGACTTGAGCAAGCTGCCGGTGCAAACCTGCTGGCCGGGCGACGCCGGGCCGCTCGTCACCTGGGGCCTCACCGTTACCCGCGGCCCCGAAAAGGCGCGGCAGAACCTCGGCATTTATCGCCAGCAGGTGATCGGCCGCAACCGTCTCATCATGCGCTGGCTCGCCCATCGAGGCGGTGCGCTGGATTTTCGGGAATGGTGCAAGGCGCGGCCCGGCGAGCCGTTCCCGATTGCGGTGGCGCTGGGCGCTGACCCGGCGACGATTCTTGCTGCGGTTACGCCGGTGCCGGACGCGCTGTCGGAGTATGCGTTTGCCGGATTGCTGCGCGGCTCGAAAACCCAGGTTGCCGCCTGCACGGAGAACGACCTGCAGGTGCCCGCCGGCGCGGAGATCATTCTCGAGGGACACATCACACCAGGCGACGTGTCGCCTGGTGTGATGTGTCCCTCGAG
>JBCAXP010000131.1:0-11100 GCA_038533995.1 Pseudomonadota bacterium | reverse complement strand
CCTGGTAGCCCATGGGCACCTGCTTTTTCGGTGCACGGGTGATGAGCCGCAGCACGATAGCGCCGTCTGGCCGGCGCAGGTAGGCGTTGGCCTGCGTCACCTCGCCGTAGGTACGCACCTCGTCACTGACCGGCAACTCGAACTCGTCGAGCACGTCCCAGCCGTTACGCTCAAAGTTGAACACCTGCAGGCTGGTGCTTACCTGTGGGGCGTCAGCCCGGGACTCCAGCGCCACGCGAAACTCACTGACGTTTCTGAACGGGCAGACCGCGGCAAAGAGCGTTGCGCTCTGCATCTCGCTACCTGCCGTGTTGGTGATGCTGTCCACCTGCAGCCACGAATCGTCGGACGCTTCCACAGCCTGCACCGGCGACCAGAGCTGGCCCGGTGAAACCACCATCTCCCCCTGCAACACGGTGGCCGCGTTCAGCGGTGCAGACGTCGGTTGCGGACAGTCGTTAATCATCAGCGACCAGCCCGTGCACAGGCCCATAAACAGGTCCGGACAGGAATCGCCGTTGACGTCGAGAAAGGCGAAATCGTGCGGGTCGAGGTGAAAGTTCTGGTTTTCCTCGTCCGGCCAGGGGTCTTCCAGCGTGCCGTCACCGTTGTTTCGCAAAAGCGCAAAGAGCTCGGAATCACCGCAGTTGGCGATGTCGACGTCAATTGGTGAAAGGCCCATGTCCAGGTCACCGTCGCTGTCGAGGTCGGCTACGTGCAGGTTACCGCCGAAGCTCACGGTGCGCGGCGACACGGCGAGCTCCGTAGTGACGAAATCCACCACCGTGTCCGGCGTAACGCTCTGCGCAATCGCGAGCTTGTCCTGCAGATCGTCCACTATGTACTGGTCAAGCAGGCCGTCGTTGTTGAAGTCGTGCACGCCGTACATGTACGGCCGGTCCGACGGAATCAGCTGGAACGGCAGGTTGTTGAACACGCCGTTGCCGTCGTTGTAGAGGATGTACTGACCAATCTCGAACGGCGGCGCCTCGTAGAGCGTGGAGATCTTCACGATGTCCCGATCGCCGTCGTTGTCGACGTCGTGAAATTCCGTGTTAGTGCCGAAGGCAACGTTTGCGTACTCACCGAGCCTCGGTTGTGTGGCGATGAAGAAATGACCGGTGCCGTCGTTTTCCAGCAGCACGTCAGTGGTGGCGCCAACGGGGACGTAGTTGGCGAAGTACAGTTCCGGGTAGTTGTCGTCTGTGATATCGGCCGCGGCAACCGCGCAGAACTGCACGGTGGACACATCGGTCGGCACGGTCAGGAACGGCAGTCGCTGTGCCGACTCGTCAACGAGGCCCTGCCACTCGCCGAATTCGTCGAGGCCTGCGTTGCGGTAGAGCACCGGCTGCTGTTCGAAGGTGTTGGCGATGACGATGTCATCCCAGCCGTCCTGATCGATGTCGGTAACGACCACGTCGCGGGCGTCGGTGTTCGTGACGAGAAAGCCCGGCGCATAGAGCGTCGTGCGGTCCACGAGCGTGCCGGACTCATTCATCAGCAGCACGTCCTGCTTTGCGCCCGGGTTCGAAAAGGGCTGCTTGCGCACCGCGATCACGTCGACCCAGCCGTCCTTGTTGAAGTCAGCGACCGCGATGTCCTTTTCCTCGGCGTCGAGCAGCGGGTCGCTCTTCGGCGCGTCATTAAACGGTGACAGCTGCAGACTCGTCGTGGTCTCGTCCGTAAACGTGACCCACTGTGCCGAGGCGCCAGGCGCACAGATCAGCGCCAGCAACGCGGCGGTTCCTGTGGTTGTTCTGGCTACGATCTTTCCAGCTGCGATCTTCGTGGGCATCAGGCAACTCTCCTTGTGGAACCAGTTTGCAACGTTTTACGGCGCTTCGACGGCTGGTCGCCGCGGCGCCTGTTGTCCAGCGCTTGCGCGGTACGCCCGGCCGAGCATTATACCTACGCCGGCCCAGACCAGGGCTACCGGGATACCGACAAGCGCGATCGCCGACAGGCTAAGGCCCGCGGCGGTAAACAGGGTAAACGACCAGCTGGACAGCACATCGCCGCCCCGGTAAACAACTGTGTCCACGACGTTTTTCGCCTTGTACTTGTCGATGTCCGACACCCGTGACCACAGCATTTCGCGCGCTGGCTTTGTGATGGCAAATTCGCCCGCGCGGCGCACAACCTGGAGCGCCACAAGCACAGGCAACACCGGCCAGATTGCAAAGCACGCAATCCCGATAGCGCCCAGCACCGGAATCAGCGCCAGCGTGAATGCAAGGCCAAAGCGCCGTGCAAGAAAGCTGGTGATGAACAGCTGCGTGCCGATGGTCGCGATATTCACAACCAGGTCAATGCTCGCGAGTATCTGCGTGCGCCGGCCGGGGTCGCTCTCCATGCCATCGATCAGGCTGGCCTGCGAAAAATACAACAAGCCGCCGGGCAGCGTATACAAAAACACGAATACCGCGATGCCGAGAAGGTAAGGCGAGCGCAGCACGCTGCCGACGCCCGACAGCACGCTGCCGCCAAGCGGCTCGTTTGCTTGCGGGTCCGGACGATGGATGCCCGCCGCCTCGCGCCCCCGCACATGGGCCACGAGCCCGTGCACGCACCCGACTGCGCACAGCAACAGAATCGCTGACACAGGCAACAGGGCGACTGGCCCGACCTGCGCCGCAAAGGCCGCCGTGATCGTCGGCCCCGCAATCGCGCCGGCGCTGCCGCCGGCAGCGACGACACCGAACAGCCGACGCGCCTGCTCGGCGGTAAAGAGGTCCACCAGCAACGACCAGAACACCGACACCACAAAGAGGTTAAAGACGCTAACCCAGACGAAGAACACCCGCGCCACCCAGGCATGGTCGATGCCGCCCGCAAACAGACCGTAGAAGACAAAGATATTGGCGATGAAAAAGTAGTACACCACCGGCACCAGCCTGCGTCGCGGCAGTCTGGAGGCCACCGCGCCGTATAACGGCATCACGAGGATCATGGCGAAAAACGTGCCGGTGAACAGCCACTGCATGTTTGAAACGCCGGCCGCGATGCCCATTTCATCGCGAATCGGGCGCAGGATGTAATACGAGCACAGGAGGAAGAAAAAGTAGAAGAACGCCAGCGCAAGCGCCGGCCATTCGTCGCGCTGAATCGAAAGCAGCCTTTCCGCGAAGTTGGGCGTGGCGCCGTGACTAGCCGCCCTCAACGGCCGCACCGTCTGCCAGCTCAGGCTCGCTCGTCACCGCCTCGTCGGCGGTTGCCTTGGGCCAGGCGCCCAGCACTGCGTTGATGACGGTTGCCAGCGGGATTGCAAAGAACACGCCCCATACGCCCCACAGACCGCCAAACACGAGGATCGCGGTGATGATCGCCACGGGATGAAGGTTGACCACCTCACTGAACAGCAGCGGTGCAAGGAGGTTGCCGTCGAGCGCCTGGATGACGCCATAGGCAACCAGCAGCGTGTAGAACTCGCCCGACAGTCCCCATTGAAAAAGCCCCACCGCGGCCACCGGCACCGTTACCAGCGCGGCACCCACGTAGGGAATCAGCACGGACACGCCGGTGAGCACCGACAGAAAGAGCGCGTACTGCACATCCATCATGGTGAATACGAAGAACGTTGCGGCGCCAACGATAAAGATTTCCCAGACCTTACCCCGCACGTAGTTGGAAATCTGCCCGTTCACTTCATCCCATACCCGGTTGGTGAGCTCACGCTCGCTCGGAAGAAAACTCACGAACCAGTCGAGTATCGATTCTTTGTCGCGGACAAGAAAGAACACGAGAAACGGCACGAGGATGAGGTATACGACGCCCGTGAAGAAACCCACCAGCGACGACACCGAGTAGGAAATGAGGGGCTGGCCGGCACTCACGAGCTCGGCGCCAAGGCTTGCCACGTAATCGTTGACCTGCTGCGTGGTGATGAAGTTGGGATACATCTCCGGCAGCCGCAGCAGGAGGCGCTTGGCGGCATCCACGATGGCCGGCGTCTGCTGGAACAACTGCGTCAACTGACGCACGAACGTCGGCAGTATGCGCAGCGCCGCGAACAGAAAGATGAGCAGAAAGGTTACGAAGGCCACGATGACCGACGGCAGGTGCGGCAAACCGAGGCGCTGCAGCCTGGCCACCAGGCCTTGCAGAAGATAGGCAATGACAATGGCGGCGAACAGGGGCGCGAGCGTGTCTCCCACCAGCCAGATTACCCCGGCAATCGTCAAAAGAACGATGGAGAGAATGACTACCTGGGGGTTGGAAAACTGGCGCCGGAACCAGCCGCTGATGTAGTTCACGAACGGTTCCCGGACACAGCCGCGTTGGCGCAGGCACGGCAGAGCGCGTCGAACGAAAAATGGAAGACAACCGGCATGCCGCCAAGTATACGGCATTGTCGTGGGAGCGGCTCCCAGGGTTGTTACTGGTGCGGGCTAGATGTGAGCGAGAGCACTCAGGTCGAGTTTGTTCACGTGGCGCGCCTGCAGCCGCAGGTACCACTCCTCCATGTCGGAGGCTGACAGGGGCCGGCTAACGAGATAGCCCTGGATCAGGTCGCAACCGTAGGACTTCAGCAGGTTCCATCCATAGTTGTTCTCCACCCCTTCGGCCACCACGATAAAGCCCATGTTGTGCCCAAGGTCGATGGTTGACTTCACAATGATGGAGTCACCGGTGTCGGTGCGAATGTCCTGCACGAAGGACTTGTCGATCTTCAGTTCGTCGACCGGCAGCTGCTTGAGCAGAGCGAGGGACGTCTGCCCCGTGCCGAAGTCGTCAAGCGCAATCTTGATGCCCGCTTCCTTAAGCCGGTTCAGCACCCCGATGGCACGCTCAGGATCCTGCATGACCGCGCTCTCGGTGACTTCTACCGACAGGTAGTCCGGCTCCAGCACGTAGTGCCGCAGCAATGTCACCACCCGGTCCGGCAGCGACTCGTCCATCAGGTCGCGCACGCTCAGGTTTACCGCGACGCCGAGCGGGTAGCCGTGGCTGTGCCAGCGCCGGACCTGCTTCACGACGCTCTCGAGCACCCAGTCAGTGAGCGCGCTAATGCGCCCGCTGCGCTCCAGTACGCTGATGAACTCGTCGGGTGGCACAAGGCCAAGCTGCGGGTGCTTCCAGCGAATCAACGCTTCAACGCACTCTACCTGCTGCGTCTGGATGTCGATCTTTGGCTGGAACTGCAAGTAGAACTGGTCATTCTCAAGGGCGCTTGGCAGGTCGTGAGTGATGGCGAGCTCACGCAGGTGCTTCTCGTCCTGCCCGGGCTCGTACACCAGCGTCGCACTGGCCTGCTCCTTCGCCGCGCCAAGCGCCACGCTGGCCAGACGCCGCAGCGCATCCGGGGTCTCGCAGTGCTGCGGATACATCGCCATGCCAATGTGCGCGCGAAGGTGCACGTTGCTGCCCTCGACCACGATGGGCGCCTCCAGTGCCGAGGCGAGAAATTCTGCCATGTGGTTGGCAAGTTTCTCGTCGACTTCCTCGATGATGACGAAGAACTCGTCACCACCGACGCGGGCAACCGTGTCGGAGACGCGGGTGTTGCTGGCGAGGCGGCGCGCCACCTCCTTAAGCACAAGGTCACCCACCTCGTGCCCCATCGTGTCGTTGATTTCGTTGAAGCGGCTGAGGTCGACGGCCATCGCCGCCACCGATGCGCCGCTGCGCTGCGCGCGTGAGACAGCGAGCTTCAGCTTGTCACTGACCACCGAGCGGTTGGTAAGACCCGTCAGCGCGTCATACTGAGCGTGATGAACGATGCGGCCCTCGCGCTCGGCAATCTCCTTTTGCATGTCGTTGACTGCGCGCGCCAGCCGGCCCACCTGGTCGCGGCGCCGAACGTCAACGGGCTTGGTGTACGTACCGCCTTCGATGCGGGCGATGGCTGCAGAGATATCCTGAAGGGGTTCGGTGAAGCGGCCGGCGAGCCACAGGCCGGCAAGCACCGTCATGGTCAGCGCGGCACAAAGCACGGTTGCCACTGACGTTACGATGAGCTTCAGCCTCAACTCGCGATGTGGCCGAAGACCCACGGACAGCGGCAGCTGCAAATCGGCGCGCAGTGCTGTAGCGCCGGCTGTGTCGAGGCGGACCTGTCTCGATACGAAATCACCGCCAGCCCCCTGGCCGTCGGAAAGCCCATTGCGGAACGTAGCGGCGACGCGGGCCGTTGCGCCGGCGCCCTCGCCCGCGAGCACCACGTCGAGCCCGCTGAGCGTTGCAACGCGTTGGAGTAGTGAATCGTCAACGCGCTTGCCGATAACAAACGAGCGGGGATTGCCACTCGTTGCCACAGGCTGCGCCGCCAGCAGCAGGGCGTCGCCGCCTGTCGCGGTCAAAAAAGCAGACTGCCCCTGTGCGCTGGCACGTTGCAGCACGCTTGCGAGGCGGTCACCTGACAGCGCTTCTGGGGCGCCGGCACCGGCGAAGTGCACCGTGCCGGCGGCATCGACCAGCGCGGAGAAGCCTCCGTACACCGGTCCGGGGTCATTGGCGCGTAGAGCCGCGCCCGCCGCGTTGGTCGCCAGCTGCCGGTCGGTAGCGGCTTTGCGCGCACCGTCGGCGAGGGTCCGCAGTTCGTCGGCCAGAACCTGCTTCAGCACGCGCTCGCCGTTGCGCAGCGACGCCTGCATGGCCGTGTCGGCGCTGTGCCGCGAACTGTCCAGCACCACGAGCACGGTCACCGTCTGCACGGCCGCGAATATCAGCACCAGCAGCAACAGCAGGCTCGGCTGCAGGTTGCGCGTCACGGCGCGGCAGCCTCGCGAACGGTTGGGACAGAGTGAATCAAACGGGATCTCGCTTAAGTGTGCGCGCAGTCGCGCTACGGTTACCAGCAGCCTAATCGCACGCTGCCCGAGGCGCTGTGATGGCTCGCACAGATTCAGCCATTGTCGTTTCCCTGGGGTGTCAGACGCGTCAGTTATACTCGGCGTAACAGGAAGACCACACGCGCGGCAGCGGACGTCCGACTTTTGGGGGAAAACAAATGAAATCAATAAGTAACCTACTGACACTCGCGGCACTGGGTGGCCTTGTGGCCAGCCTGCCGGCAACCGCCGGCACCAGCCGCATTGACGAAGCCACCCTGCCCGGCCTCACCGGTCCGGTTCAGGTCCTCACCGACACCGACGGCCTGCCACACATTTTCGGCACTACGGAGCTGGATGTGGTCCGGGTACAGGGGTGGGTTCACGCCCGCGACCGGATGTTCCAGATGGACAGCCTGCGCCGGGAAGCGAGCGGCACGCTGGCTGAACTCGTCGGCCCCGCGGCCCTGGGCAGCGACGTGGAGCTGCGCACACTCGGTCTTCGCCGAGGTGCCGAGGCATCGCTGGACGTGCTGTCGGCGGAGACGATCGCCGGCCTTGAAGCCTATGCCGAGGGGGTCAATGCCTGGCTGGACGCCAATCCGCTTCCCGCCGAGTACGCGCTTTACGAGATCACCGCCATTCCCGAGTGGACCCCCGTCGACAGCCTCGTGCTGGCCAAGGCGCTGGCTTTCAGCCTGTCCTTTGACATCGACGCGGGCGCCACTGAGACGCTGATGACCTACGAGGCAGTGGGCGATGCGGCGGGCTTTGACGGCGCTGCACTTTTCTTCGATGACCTGAACCGCAGCGCGCCGTTCGACCCCGCCTCCACCGTGCCGGACGCCACCGGCAAACGGGTCGTGGGCTCGCGCGGCCCCGCAATCAGCACGGCGGCCCGGCTCGCGGCCGCGGCCAACCGCTGGCGGCCGTCGTCACAGGCAGTGCAGGCAGCGGTGGAATACGCCGAGCGGGCGGCGGCAATCCCGCTCATGCAGCCGTCGCTTGACCGGCGTTCCCACCCCAACGGCAGCAACGAGTGGGTTATTTCGGCGGAGCTGGCGGCCGCTGGCCGACCCATTCTGTCGAACGACCCGCACCTGTCACTGGGTACACCGGCCACGTTTTACCATAATCATCTTCGGGCCCTGCCGGACGGCCTGGAGGTGTCAGGCAGCAGCCTGCCTGGTCTGCCGTACGTCGTACTCGGACAGAACGCCCACATTACCTGGGGCGCAACGACCAACGGCACGGACGTGACCGATATGTACGAGGAAGAGGTCGTTACCGACCCTGACTCACCCACGTTCCAGAGCACCGTCTACCAGGGCCAGCTCGAACCCACGGAGTTCATAGGCCAGCTGTTCTGGTACAACATTCTCGGCGACGAGGTCGACAACAACATCATTCCGGCACCGCCAGGGGGCACCGTGGATGGCGTGTTTATCGCACCGCTTACCGTGATCGTTCCACGCCGGAATAACGGGGCCATCGTAGTGCTGGACGGCACCTTTGGCCTCAGCATCCAGTACACCGGCACCGGCCCAACCCGGGAGCTCGACACCTTCCGTATGTGGAACAAGGCACAGAATCTCGACGAGTTTCGCGACGCACTGCAGTTCTTCGACTTCGGCTCGCAGAACTTCGCCTACGCGGACGTGGAAGGCAACATCGCCTACTTCACCAGTGCCGAGGTGCCGGTGCGCGAAGACCTGCAGGCAGGCGTGATCAACGGCCTGCCGCCCTCGTTCATTCGCAACGGCCAGGGCGGCAACGAGTGGCTGCCGGTTGCAAATCCGCAGCCCGGCCAGGCGATTCCCTACGAAATCCTGCCGCCCTCGGAGCAGCCCAGCACGGTCAACCCGCAGGCCGGTTTCTTCATCAACGCAAACAACGACCCCGCCGGCAACACGCTGGACAACGACCCGTACAACGAGCTGCGGCCCGGCGGCGGCATTTACTACCTGGAGCGCAGCTACGCAATCGGCACTCGCGCCGGCCGTATCACGGATGTCATCAACAATCTGGCGGGCCAGCGCCTGATCACCATCCAGGACATGCAAAACCTGCAGGCGGACGTCGTCATGCTGGATGCGCAGGTGCTGACGCCTTACCTCCTTGCGGCCTTCGACAATGCCCAGGCAGGCGATGCGCCGCAGCTCCTGGCAGCGCTCGCCACCGACCCGCGCGTGATCGAAGCGGCCGGCCGGCTGGCCGCGTGGAACCACTCGACGCCAACGGGAGTTATCGAGGGCTACGATGCCAGCGACATCGACGGCAAGCGTTCGCCCCCGACAGCCGACGAGATCGACGCGAGCATCGCAACCACCATCTACTCCGTCTGGCGGTCGTCGGTGCTCCGCAACGTTATCGATGCACCGCTGCAGGCGCTCGGGCTGCCGACCCCGGGCAGCGGCCAGTCGATGAAGGCGCTGCGACATCTGCTGGACGAGTTCGACACCCAGCAAGGCGTTGGTGCCTCGGGACTTGACTTCTTCAGCGTCGACGGCCTTGCCGATGCCGACGACCGGCGTGACTATCTCCTGCTGCTCAGCCTGAGCGATGCGCTGGACAACCTCGCCGGCCCGGACTTTGCCGGCGCGTTCGCCGGTTCACAAGCCCAAGACGACTACCGCTGGGGCCGCCTGCACCGCGTCGTGCTGCGCTCGCTGCCCGGCGGCGACTTCGACACACCGCCGAATGGCGGCACCTTCCCGCCGTCCTTTGACGACCTCGATGGCCTTGCCACCGATGGTGGCTTCGGCGTTGTGGATGCCAGCAGTCACTCGGCGAGAGCCGCGAACACCGATGCTTTCATGTTTGGCAGCGGTCCTGTGCGCCGCTACGTCGGCCGCCCCGGCTTTTTGACGCGCATTCTTGCCGAGTCCGCTCTCCCCGGCGGCAACAGCGGCGTGACGGGATCGCCGTTTGCCACCAACCTGCTGGGTCGATGGCTCACCAACGACTACTTTCCGATGCGCATCCGACGCGGCGGCATCAACGCCGCGCTGTCGAGCAACGAGCTGTTCGTACCCGAGGACGACGGCGGCGCGCGCTGAGGCAATCAGGGCAGGCATATGCAGCGCGTAACCGTGCCGCTGGCCGACGGCCACCTGGTCGTCGATGCCTGGCACTGGGACGAGCCCGAGCGCCCTGCCATGCTGCTGATCCCGTCGCTTGGGCGCGGCGCGGCCGACTTTGCCGACGTTTGCGCGTTGCTGGCCGCCGAAGGTCTGCGATGCCTCGCAATGAACCCGCGGGGCATCGCCGACAGCTCACCGGTAGTCGAAGGCGCAACCTTGTTCGACTATGCGAGGGACGCAGTAAGCGTTATCGACGCGGCGTCGGCGCCAACGGCCCACGTGGTGGGTCACGCGTTTGGTAATCGAATCGCTCGATGCGTGGCGAGCCGCTGGGGGCAACGGGTCGACAGCGTCGTGCTGCTTGCCGCCGGCGGGGGCTTCCCGCCAGAAGAGGACGCGCGGCTTGCGATGCTCAAGCTGCTCGGCAGCGATAGCCTCAGTGAAGCTGAGATCGATGCGTGCCTGTCGAACGCGCTTTTTGCCCCGGGTTCCAATCCGGCGCCCTGGCGCGACGGCTGGTACCGGCGCACGGCCGGCCGGCAGATCGCCGCCGCCAAGGCCACGGATACCGGGCAGTGGTGGCATGGCGGCAGCGCGCCGCTGCTTGTGGTGCAGGCTCTCGCGGACCGCATGGCGTTGTCCGAAAACGGTCGCAAACTCGTTGCCGAGCGTGCCAACAGCGAACTCGTTGAAATTGCGGCGGCCGGCCACGCGATGCTGCCAGAGGTACCCGGCGAGGTCGCGGCGCGCATTGCCTCCTTCGTAAAGCGCAACTTGCCACCGTAGTGGTGCCCACCTGCCGGCTGAGCCGTTTTATGTGACATCGCTCACGGCATGCAGGCGCGCGCTCGTATACTCTCGGCAGGGAAGCTAAAACAAAGGAGTCAGACCGCACGGCCGGTTCGCCGCCGTCGGAAGGAACGAGCGTCACGTCATGGTTGCACCGCGCAAAATCTACGACTTCTGCGATCCTGAAAGGGGCTCGAAAACGCCGCCGCCGGCGCCCTCAGCGGCACGCGCCGCAAAGCGAAGCGACTTCTTCATCGACGGCTGGGACGCCTACGACCGCTGGCTCGACGACGTGCGCGGCCGCATGGACGCCGGAGATGATACGCCGGCTTAAGCCCGGCACCGTCACAAGCTGGCTGCCACTTATGGCAGCCGTTGTGGCCATGTGCGCCGCCACACCGGCGCTGGCCACGGACGACGACCAGGGAGCAGCGGCCTTGTTCGAGCGGTTCCAG
>JBCAXP010000130.1:0-11264 GCA_038533995.1 Pseudomonadota bacterium | reverse complement strand
CCTACCTGAGCTCAGGTAGGCGATGTCGGAGGCACTCATCTGGTCGCCGGAAATGACGGCCGTACTGGGGATGAGGCTCGTCATCGAGACCGTCGCCACAAGGAACACCGGGATGCCGAAAAGATAAGCGAACGTGTTCGACCAATGAAAGGCTGGCACGCGGTGTGCTGCTGATGGCGTCCGCTCTGCCGTCGACCACAGGGCTACAACTGTGGGCATCATTGGCACGAAGGTGAATACGCTGACCAGCCAGTACGGATCTGGCAACGCCGAGGTGGCAGTCAGCAGTAGTAGCAGTACTGCGAGGAGCACACGAGAAGAGGGGCTCGAGAGCACGCGGGATTCCACGGACGATGCCAGAGACTTCATTAACCAGTAGAACGTCAGCGGAATGAAGATTGCACACAGGAACGGAATGACATTGGGCTGGTCCCGTTCCCTGACAAAATGCCAGTTTTTGTAGCTCCAGTAGATGGAGTAGAGCCCGAGAGTGGCGACATCCATGAGGACGAATTTGACAGGGCCGGTTGCGTAGAACTTCGCAGTGTCATCCGTCGGGTCGAGACTCGACTCCGGAGCACGGTAGTAATTCGATTCTTCGTCTGTGTCCGTGCTTGAACTGTCTCTGGAATCCATTCAGGCTCCCCCACTAAGGCTTAGAGCGGCGCCATTTCAACACCAATTCCCTGGTCCTGCAGGCACACCGTCAGGTTTGATGCGAAGCGGGCGATCAACGCGTCGGCCTCGCGTTCCGTCGAGTGCGCATTGCTTTCTTCGGGGCAGTGGGCCGTGGCTGTACCGCCCTGCATGGCCTTGGCAATGCGTCCGGCGACGCGCGCTGCACTGTCGCCTTCTTCGGTTTCTACCGTGATCGCGCAGCGCCCCTGGCCGGTGTTCTCGACGTAGGTTACGTAGCCGCCTTCGGCGCCTTTCTCGCCGGTGGCAAACACCGTGCGCATGGCCCGCAGCCGGCTGTGCACCGGCACGCCAAGACCGCGCAGTGTCACGCAGGTGCCCGGGGCGGCCTTGCCGGGCGCAATGGTAACGCCGGCGACCACCTGCTCAGCTACCGCACCGGGGCTTTCTACCAGGATGCTGGGTGCACGTGGCCACAGGTCCTCGCCGTGCTCTGACGGCGGCTCGATGGCTCGCGCGCGGATCCCGCTCTTCTGGCAGGCGGCGTTGCGCGCGAAGGCGTCGCCGGAACGGCGAATGAGGCCCGATACGGCATCGCCAGCATCGAGCTGCAGGTCGGTTTCGCAGGTTGCCCTGCCGGCGCTTCCGCCGACAACCGTGGCCGATAGCGACAGCTCCAGGGGCTGCGCCGCGCGGTCACGGCGGTCGGTGCGCCGCACGGTTCCCGTACGCTCATCGACCTCGAAGAAACCGATGTTGATCAGGCTGCCCGGGGCAACGCCAATCGGCGCACCTCCGGGCACGGTCGCCACCGCGGGTGTGCCGCCGCAGTCCGCCAGCACGGTGGTCAGGGGATCCGACTGTCCGTCACGGTTGGAATCGTCTTCGCACTGCGCAACGGGCGTGTTCCCGATGCACTGTCCGGCGAAGCAGCCCCACACGACCTGCTTCCTTTCGCGAGTACCGGCGCGTTTCGACACGAGCCGGCCGTCGCCGTCTGTGCGAATCACGCCACCGAGTGCATCCCGGTTCGCTATGGCGCACACCTGTCCGTTCTGCTGCAGCAGGCGCAACTCGCAATCCTGGTTGGGCAGAAAACCGTCGCCGTGCAGAGCCAGATCCTGGAGCTCTCCGTTGACTCGACCCTCGTAGGCACCCAGCGTCGCCGAACCCAGCACGTAAGCGCCGCGCCCGTGCAGCCCAGCGTACAGGCGACCGCGCAGCTCATCGATTGACAGGTCATGCACCGGTCCGTTGGGCAGAGAGTCGGCGTTCGGTACCCAGGTGGTGCCGGCATTCACGCTCTTGTAAACGTTCGCGCGTTGCGGTTCGGGGCCGCTGTCGAGCCCTGCCCACAGGGTGCCGTCCGCTTCGATGGCAAGCGCGTTAACCGGCACCGTGCCTGGCAAACCGTTGCCAGCGTCAGACCAGGTTGCGCCGCCGTTGCTAGTGCGTTGCACGTGCGCCTGTTCACCAAAACCCGAGAACGCGAGATACGCAATGCTGGTGTTCTCCGGATCGATGACAATGTCGGTGACCGGCGCTGACGGCAGTCCGGCACTGACGTCGGTCCAGCATGACGCATTGTCGCAGGGTGAGGTTGTTGTGAAGACCTGTCCGCCGTAGTAGCCGACAAAAACGCGATTCCCACGCGCGCCGATTGCCGTAATAACGTTGATGCCAGGGGAAATCTCAGGCGCCGAGCCGGTGGCCAGCACGGGGCTGGCGAGCGACCAATCGTTACCAGATGACACGCTGACATAAAGGCGCGTGCTGCCGTAGTAAAGCGCGTGGGGCGCTACCGGGTTTTGCACGACCGGCGCATTGAAGGCCGTGTTGCCGCCACTGGTTCCAGGCGGTCGGATGCTGGACGTGAAGGTCAGGCCGCCATCTTCGGAGCGATACAGGTTGCCGCTATTGGAACCCAGGTAGAAACGCAGCGGATTGACCTGATCGATAAGCGCATAGGCCCCATCGCCGAAGCCAGTGTATTCCCAGCCGCGGAAGCCAAGCCAGAGCTGCCCCGAGTTGTCCTGCGACCCGCCGAGGACGCGCGGCGTAATCGACGATGCGGTGAGCGAGTAAAAGCCGGTGATCTGCAGCTCGCGGTTTCCGGGTGTCCAGTTCAGGCCGCCGTCGGTGGAGAACGCGAAGCCGCCGTCGTTGGTGCTGTAGACCCGGTCGCTGTCCAGCGGATGAAATACGAGTTCGCGATGGTCAAGGTGCGTAATTGGCCCCCAGGGCGACCCACCGGGCGACAAGTTGTTGTCGGACTCAACGAAGGATGCGCCGGCATTCGTAGACCGGCACAGACGCAGCCCTCCCAGGAACAGCGTCGAGGGCACCTCGGGGTGCACGGTTAGCAAGTGCGTGTACCGGCTGTACACGGACCGGCACTCGACACCGAGCCCGCTGGAACTGCCGGCGCTCCTTAGCGCCCAGGACTCGCCGCCGTTCTGCGAACGATAGATCGACGGCACGCATTGCTGCAGCAGTTGATCGGGGCAGTGGCCAAAGGACACGTAAATAGTTTCAGGGCCGGCCGCGTGCCAGGCGATGTCGACGTGATCGAACGCCGAGGGGCTGGTGGGCCCAAGGCCGGACACCGATGGGCAGCCGGCCGGAAGCGGCACGCCCGCGTTCAGGGGGCACCACGTGTCGCCACCGTCAAGCGTCTGGAAGACTCCCACGCCGGCAAAACCGGCAAGCAGGCGCGTCTCATCGGTGGGGTGCATGCGAAGCACGGTGGGTTTGGCGCCGTCGGCGCCAGGCACACTTAATTGTTCCCACGACACGCCATCGTCGTCGGAACGGTATAGGCCATACGGCGTCGCGGTGGGTGCGGTGACCGTTGCTTGCGAGGCGGAATTGGTGGCGCCGCTCGAGAAAGCAACAAAAATGCGCTGCGTCTTGCCTGAAGTAGTCGGGTCCAACACCACCTCAACCAGGGAGCCGTAGTCAAAATTAAACGGCGCGCCGCTAAGCCGGAACCACACTGGCTCCTCGCCGCTCGTGTCGAGAATCAACAAGCCTCGTCCGTAGTAGGTATCGCGGCGAATCGCGTTTTCCCCGGTGCCGGCGTAGAGGCGGTTGCAGCCGGACGTCGTGCAGCCGGTGACAGCGAGCGCGCCAATCGCAAGCGCGCTGCGATCGTCGGAGATGGGGCGCCAGTTGCGCCCGCCGTTCACGCTGTGCCAGACGCCACCGGCCGCGCCACCAATCCAGAGCTCGTCCACGTTGAACGGGTTCACGGCGATGGCTGAAGCGCGACCGGCAGAGCCCTCACCGAAGAAGCCTTCAATGGGGGCTGGTCCAATTGGAAACCAGTGTTGACCGCCGATATCGGCGCGGGCGGTCAGTGCGAATAACGCACAGACCGCCCCGGTGATGCAAAGAGCGCGTGTCAGCACTCGTCTCCCTCCCTGTAAATCAGTGTGCTAGCGCATCGCGCCCCGCAGCAGCCGATCCATCGACTCCGGCACCGAGTTGATGCGCGGTGTCGACAGGAAGTAGGCAAGGTCTGCCACCTTTTCGTTCACGCATTCCAACGCCTGCGGGCCGGCTTTGCAGCGTGGCGCAAAGCGCGACTGCCAGTCAAAGCACACGTTCTGGATTTCCGCGATGAACGGCGCGCCGGTGCCGGCTTCGTTAAGCTCCGCCGTGAGCGCCTCAAAGGTGAGTTCGGCGGCGCGTATGCTGCATATGTCGCCCTGAATATCGACCACCGGCTCGGCGCCGTCCTGGTAGCCTTCCCAGTGACAGAAGTACTGGTAGAAACCATCGCCGGCAACCATCGCCAGCAGGTCGGCCGTGTAGCGGCCGAGGCTGAGCGAGGTGCGGTTTGACGAAAACGGCACCGCCATCGCTGCGTCAGCCATGGTGTTGTCAACCGGGCCGCCGCCCTGAATGGACGGCTGCATCATGGCGTCGAGCCACAGCATCGTCGCCTGGCTAACCAGCGCCGTGTCTTCAAGCCCAATGGACGAGCCGTCGCGGCTGCTCACGCACAGGCCGTCGCAGATGTTGGGTTCCCAACCCGGAAGCTCGAGCTCTGTGCTGCAGCCGGCAATGCCTGCGACTTCGTCAGGCTTGATGTCTCGCCAGTAGCAGTTGCTTTCGACAGTGACGCCGTCCCAGTCGCAGATTCCACCTTCGTAAAAGTTGTCACAGTCGTTGCTGAAGTAGCAGTGGCACGGCGGCTTGGCGGGATCCGCTGCCGTGGGGCCAGGGTTCGTAAAAAACAGGCTCTTGATCTGCGCGAGATCGGCAAAGTTTGTGGCGCCGTCGCCGTTCATGTCAGTGTCGAGGTCACCGGCGACGAAGAAGTTGGCCTTCATCACGCTGAGATCCATGAAGTTGATCACGAAGTCTCCGGTGAAATCGCCGTCGCACATGTTGCCGTAAAAGTCCCCGTCGGTATCACGTTGCAACGGGTTTGCGATGAGCGTGCAGTTGTCGGTGTTGTCGTCGAAGCCGTCTCCGTCGGTGTCGAAACTGTCAGCGGCCACGGCGGTTTGCATGGAAAGTGCAACACAGCCCAACATCGTCCATAAAGTTTTCATTCGCATCACGTTCTCCCAATTGTGTCCCTTCGCCCGGCTCTGCGGCCAGTTGCACGAACTCCCCCTCGCGAACCAGATCGGCAGGTCGGGCTGGACGGATAGCGTAAACAGACGATAAACCCCGTCCATTGGTTAGAGCAAGAAAATCCGCGCATGGAACAGAATTTGTGCCGGTTTTCGTTGCCGGCAAGCAGCGCTAGTGGTTTGCTGGGGCAAGCTCCGCCAGCCGCTGACGTGCTTCGACCGTTCTGAAGCTGTCCGCACCGAAGGTTTTTTCGAGGGACGGCAGGCTTGCTTCCAGCAGCGCCCGCGCGCGCTCAGACTCACCCACTTGTGCAAGGGCTGCTCCCAGCGTCGATTCCGCCACGGCGATCCAGGGATGTCCGTCTGGCAGAGTATTTCGCAATTGTTGCAACCCCGCCTCGGCGATCTCCCGTGCCTCTGATCCGCGCCGCTGGCTGACCAGGCTGCTGGCAAGATTTGCGCGCGTAATGCCCGGCGTCGGCAGACTGGCGAATTCCGGCTGATCGAAGATGGCGAGGCTTTCACGAAATAGCGCTTCGCTTTCCGCGTAGTTGCCGGTTCTGTGGAGGAGGGCGCCGAGGTTGTTCAGGGCGTTGGCCGTGTTGACGTGCTGCGAGCCGTACAGGTCCCGATGAAAGGCCACCGACTGGCGCATGGCTGTCTCGGCCTCGGCGTAGCGCGTCTCGGCGGTGAGCGCCGCGCCCAGGTTGGAAAGCACCGTGCCGATCTGCGGATGCTGGTTTCCGAAAACGATGCGCTGAACCTCGAGCGCGCGCCGCAACAGTTTCTCCGCCTCGTCGTACCGGCGAAGGTTGATCATGGTGACACCGAGGTTGCTTAGTGTAAGCGCGGTTTCGGGGTGCACCTCCTGGTCAAGGGCGAGGCGTATGTCCAGCGACTCCTGGTACAGCTTGCTTGCGCCCTCGGCGTCGCCCAGCCGGCGGCGGGCAGAGGCCAGGCTGTTCAGCGAGACGGCAATCGGCTCGCTGATAGCAGGCAACAGTTCGCGCCGCGTCGCCAACACCTGGGCGAACAGTTTCTCCGCGTCTGCGTAGCGTCCCTGTTCAACGATGGCATTGGCCAGGTTGTGCTTGTTCTCGGCGACAGCTTCGCTTTGCGCACCGTAGAGCGCCAGGTTTGTCGCGAGCGCCTCGCTGTGCAGGGTCTCGGCGGCGGGAAAGTCGCCGCGGTAGTAGTGCACGAGGCCGCGGGTTCTCGTGTTTTGCGCCAGCGCGGCCCGCTGATCGCCCGGCAACTCCTCCAGTCGTTCGCGGGCGCGCAGCGCCAGCGGCTCTGCATCGTCATAGAGGCCAAGGTTCAGGTAGACGCGCGCCATGGCGTCCATCAGCGACGCCTGCACCTGGGGTTGGTCCTGCAGGGCCGTATCGACGCGTGCAACGCCTTCGTCGAGGATCTCCCGCGCGGTAATTGTGTTGCCGCGTGTCCGGCCCGGACTTGAGTCTTCAAATATCTCAACGAGGAACTCGGTAACCGCCTGCGCCCGCGCCGACTCGCGGCGGGCAAGCGCTGCCTGGGACGCAGCCAGCGCTTCTGCCTGTTCCGCAGTGCGCTGCGCCTCAACGGCGCGGGTGAAGCCGGCAAATAATGCGATGACGCTCACCGCCAGCATTATCAGCACCGATGCAGCGGCGCCGACCGCCAACCGGTTTCGTGCGACAAAGCGCCCAAGCTGGTAGCGCAGGCTGGGGGGATGGGCTTCCACCGGAGCGCCGTCGAGGTGGTGGCGAAGGTCTCGCGCCAGCGCACTGGCGGTCGGGTAGCGGCGATTCTTGTCGGGTTCCAGCGTCTTCGAAAGAATCCACTCGAGGTCGCCGCTGAGTGACTGCACCA
The DNA here is from genome assembly GCA_038533995.1 of Pseudomonadota bacterium. Taxonomy (GTDB): domain Bacteria; phylum Pseudomonadota; class Gammaproteobacteria; order Steroidobacterales; family JBCAXP01; genus JBCAXP01. The sequence continues at coordinate 4,191 of JBCAXP010000130.1, read as the reverse complement.
GGGCGGCCGGTGAGCTGCGCCGCAGCTTCGCGCGCTCCGCGAGCGCTGCGTCTGGCAGCGTTCGCAACCGCCGGCTCGGCCGCTCCGGGGCAGTGGCTTCGCCGGTCTCGGCGTCAGTGTCAGGCAACTCGCCCGTCAGCAGTTCGAAAAGCACCACGCCAAGGGAATACACGTCGGCCCGGGTGTCCACGTCCTGCGACTGACCGCCCGCTTGCTCCGGGCTCATGTAAGCCGGCGTGCCCACCACCTGACCATGACGGGTGACTTCCGGGTTGTCGTGCGCAGCGAGGCCTACAGACTTGGCAATGCCAAAATCGATGATCTTCGGCAGTGGCTTGCCGTCGACTCGCGTCACGAGGATATTCGACGGCTTGAGGTCGCGGTGAATCAAGCCTCTTTGATGGGCGTGTTCAACGGCCGCACAGATTTCGAGAAACAGCTCGAGCCGCTCTCGCACGGTGAGTTGGGCGTTGTCGCAGAAGCGGTTGACCGGCTGGCCTGGAACGTACTCGAGCACGAAGTAGGGCTGGCCATCGGCAGTGACGCCGGCATCGAACACCTGCGCGATGCAGGGATGTTCCATGAGCCCTAATGCCTCCCGCTCCGACTCGAAGCGCGCGACCACCTGCCCGGAATCCATACCTTGCCGGATCATCTTGAGGGCGACCTGCCGTTGCGGTGAGGCCTGCTGTGCAAGGTAGACAATTGCCATGCCGCCGTCGCCAAGCACGTCCAGCAGCTTGTAGCCATCGATTGCCGCGGGCATTGCCAGCTTCTGACCGATGCGCGCCATGCGGTCATCGTCCGCAGACGGCGCGAACAGGTTGTCGGCGACGCCGGAGGCGTTCAGCAACGCCTTTAGCTCGCGGGCGAGCTCCGGGTCGCGATCGGCGGTCGTTTCGAGCAAGGCCTCTCGCGACTGTGCATCCAGTGCCATGGCCTCCTGGAAAAGGCGCTCCAACTGGTCGTGGCGAGCGGATGTCACGGGTCAGGTATCAGTTCAAGCCGGCTTGCGATCCATGCGCAGGCGAACTGCCAATAGTACTTGACCGTGCGCGGCGACAGGTCCAGCGTCTCGGCGCACTCATCAACGGTCAGACCGCCGAAGAACCGCAGCTCGAAGACGCGGCAATGCCCCTCATTGCGCGCTTCGAGTTCGTCCAGTGCGACGCACAGGTCAATCAGATCAACATCGTCTACGGACTGATCCGCCAGGGCGGCCGAATCGTCGGACAGCATCACGCGCAGGCGCTTGTTGGGCCGCCGGTCGGCGCCCGCCCGACGAGCATGGTCCAGCAGCGCCCGGCGCATCTGGATGGTAGCCATGGCAACGACGTGGCCCCTGTCGTTGATTTTTGCGGGGCGGCGGCGGTTCATCCGCACCCAGGCCTCGTTGACCAGCGCCGTTGCCTGCAAAGTGTGGCCCGGCCGCTCGCTGGTCATCAGCCCGGCGGCAATGTGCCGCAGTTCGCGGTAAACCTCGTCGTCCAGCAAGTGCGAGTCGCCTGGCGAGGCGGCGGAGTCGGGCGCGGGCGCTTTGGGCGGCGGTTGGGGCATCGACGGGACACTGTGCTGATAACACCTTGTTTTTCAGTATATACCCGTATTCACGGCGCACAAGTTGCCCGCTTTAACGAGGTATTGCGCTAACAGGGTTGGACACCAAAAAAATCGCCGGGCGGCATCGCCCCGGCCCGCCAGCCCATGCCCTCGCGAGTCCGCTTGGCGCGAGAAGGAGAATCACAATGCCCAAAACCAGCGACTCCAGGCCCCGCCAGCAGCGGCGCCTTCACCGCTCCCCATCGCTGAACCCGACGCGCGCCGGCGCGGCGACCGTTGCCGTTGGGGCCCTCATGCTGGTTGCAACTGCCGCCGTGGCCCAACAGGTCGAAAATGCCGTGCCTTGCCAGGAACCCGCGGTTACACAGCTTGCCTATGCCGACCACACGGCCGGCTGCAGCATCAGCCCCGGCTCCGACGTCGACAATCTTCAGTTCGAAGGCACGGTGGACGAGCGAGTTCGCATCGTCGTTCATTCCACGTCGTCGAATGCCTACGACCCGCGCATCGAGTTGTATGACTGTGGCTTCACCTTGCACGACGAGGCGAGCTGCGCAAACAATGGCTGCACCGCAGTTATCGATACCGTGCTGACGTGCACCGGCACGCATTCGATACTCGTATCGGACCTGGACTCGAACGAGCCCGGTAACTACCAACTGCAACTTGAACGAATCACGCCGTTTCACAGCGTGACCGCGATGGGCTATGGCGAAGTCGTTACCGACGCGGTAAGCCCCGACACCGACATGGACCGCTACGTATTCAATGCCGATCCGGGAACGCGTGTACGGCTCGCAATGCACTCCAACACGAGCAACGCCTTCGATCCAAGAACGGAAATCTACGACCCGGCAGGCAATCTGCTGGCCGTGCCGCTCTGCAACAACAACGGCTGCTCCTACACGCATGAATTCGAGCCGACGATGAGTGGGCTGCACGCCATTCTGATTTCAGACAATGGCTACAACGAGCCGGGCGGCTTCAACATGGCGGTGCACTGCATCTTTGGCCCGTGCGACAGCGACGGCGATGGCACGCCCGACGATGAGCCCTTGCTGATTTCGTACGACATGCCGAGCAGTGCCACGGTGAGTCCCGACGTGGACATGGAGGCGTTTCGCTTCGATGTCATCGGCGGTACGACCGTTCGCCTTGCCGTGCATTCCAACACGAGCAACGCGTTCGATCCGGTCATGGAAATCTACGACTCGGCAGGTGCCCTGGTAACAACTGGCAGCTGCGCCAACAACGGCTGCAGCTTCGTGGTGAATCTGGAACCGCTGGCCGACGACACCTATACCGCGCTAGTCACGGACTCCGGCCGCAACGAGCCTGGCGGTTACTCGTTCAATCTCCAGTGCCTGACCGGACCCTGTGACAGTGATGGCGACACGGTGCCCGATCCGGAAGATGCCGAGGCCGACTACGTGTTCTACGACGGTACCTTCGAAAGGGTCGTGAGCCCTGACACCGACATGGTACCGATGCATTTCCATGGCGCTGCCAACACGGCCATTCGCGTGGCGCTGCATTCCACCACGAGCAATGCGTTCGACCCGGCGCTTGAGATGTATGCGCCGGACGGGGCGCTGGTGCACAGTCAGAGTTGCGCGAACAACGGCTGCTCGTTCGCATCCGACATCACGCTGCCGCAGGACGGCATCTACAGGCTGTATGTATCGGACAGCGGCGTAAACGAGCCCGGTGGCTTCAATATTCACCTGCAGTGCCTCACAGGTCCGTGCGACGCTGACGCCGACGGCATCCAGGACGGCGACCCGACCATCATCAACGTTGACGTTGTGACGAACGACGTGATTTCCCCCGGGGAAGACGTCGACCAGTTCGCGTTCCTGGGTGAGCTGGGCACGCTGTTAAGGATTACGCTCGATTCAACCACAAGCAATGCCTACGACCCGGTGCTGGAGCTCGTTCAACCCGACGGCACCGTGACTGTGGACTCGTGCTCGAACAACGGCTGCCTGTTCACGTTTGACTTTGCGCCCACGCAGGCGGGTCTGCACACGCTGCGGGTTTCGGATTTGGCGAGCAATGAACCGGGTGGCTACAGCCTCACCGTGCAATGTCTCACGGCAAACTGCAGTGCCCCTCCGGCACCGGCCACGGACCGCGACAACTGCGAGTGGATCGCCAACGGTCCGCTGCTGCCGGATGACGGCGGCAACGTGCAGCGCGACACGAACTCCGACGGCTACGGCAACGTCTGCGACGCTGATCTTAACAACGATGGGGAGATCAACTTCTCGGACCTCGGTCTCTTGAAGGAAGTGTTCTTCTCGACCGACGCCGACGCAGACTTCAACGGTGACGGGCAGGTCAGCTTCATCGATCTCGGCCGCATGAAGGCGCTGTTCTTCAGACCACCGGGCCCGAGCGGGCTGCAGTGTGCGGGGAACGTACCGTGTCCATGATTGGGTGACGGTATGCGCAATAGGAAAGGCCGGGGCTTCCCCGGCCTTTCTTTTTAGACCGGCGTATACTGAGGTCGGCGCCGCAACTACGGTGTTCTAGCTAACGCTTCGCGAGATGGTTGGAGATGCAGGACAACGACAAAGAAGGTGAAGAACGCTTGCCACCGTCGGCCAACCACAGGATTGTCGGAGGCGC
>JBCAXP010000129.1:0-11291 GCA_038533995.1 Pseudomonadota bacterium | reverse complement strand
GAGCGCCCTGGCTTTCCGGACTGTTTCACTTGAACGCAAACAACACCTCGCTGACCGGAAACAGCCAGATATCGCTGGTTGACGACGGTGTCGTTGAAACGCCGCTGCTAACCACGCTGGATCGGGTGAATCTGTCCGTTCGTAACAGTGCCACGGCGCTCATTGAGCAACTAACGGCAATGACCGATGCCCGGCTGACGCTGGAGGGGGCCTCTGTCACCAGCTCGAGCCTTATGAATTTCGCCAACTCATCCGCTGTCGCTCGAGACGGTGCGGTGCTGTCCTTGCCAGTGGCGAACTACACACTCGACAGCGGTGACGTCAGCGCACGGGGCTGGGGAGCTTTTGGCGCAGGAAGCGCCGTAGTGCTTCCCAACCTGACGCAGGCGACGGCGGGCGTTGGTGGAAGCGACCTGATCGCAAAACTGAATATCGAGGCGCGGGATGGCGCAGCGGTGCAGCTGTCGATGCTGAACACGCTCGAGGTGCTCGGCGACAACACGGCCAGCGGAATCGGGATCGTGGCGGACGGCGCCAACAGCCTGGTGAACATGCCCGTGCTCAGCACCTTCGACCAACAGGCCGGCAACCCGCCAGGCTCCGCCGGCAACTCATCCCTGGTCTTCTTCGATGGGGGAGAAATTGCTGCCCCGATGCTGACTGAGCTGAACCGCGTTCACATCTTTGTACGCAACACGAACGATGTTGCCCTGGCCCAGCAGCTTACCCACATCGCTGACGCTGACATCGGTGCGGAAGCGGCAGCGGTTGCTTTCCCAAGCCTGTTGTCGTTGACGAACACCGACGTTACCGCGATGTCAGGCGCGGTAGTCGAGCTGCCCATTACGACCACTAATTTCCCGGGTCAGTCGCGTGAGTGGGAAGCGAGAGGCGCCGGTAGCGCAATTATGCTGCCCAATCTCGAGCAGGCGACCGTCGGAGAGGCCGGAAGCAGTGTTAGCGTTAACTGGGCGGTAGATGCTCTCAGCGGCGGCCTGATCGATATGCCAGTGCTCACCACGCTCGAAGTCATCGGCAACGGTACAGTCAGCCAGATCGATATCCTGGCCTCCGGGGCAAACAGCCTTGTCAGCATGGTGAGCCTCGCATTGTTTTCGGACAACGGAGGCACGGCGTCAACGATTACCGAGGCTTCGTCGGGCGTGGTTGATTACCCGCAGTCCGCGGTGCTCATCAACGTCACTACATCACCGTAGCAACCTTTCACTGGTTCTCGACAGCAACGCTCACCGATCCAGCCTGCTGGTAGTCGCCGCCTTCAGTCTGCTCCTGCAGCTCACACGTGAGCGTGTCTGTTCCCGCGCCGGTGCCGCCGAAGCTCACCAACAGGCGGCGTGCCTCGCCGGCGGGTATCGGCTCCTGGGCGGGTGACTGCGGACTGCCGAACTGCACGCGCGGATTTCCCGTGTTGTTGAAGGCGGCGTTGTCAGGCAGAAATCCTGCACGCACGCCGCGCACGCGGCGAATGCTGATCGCCCCGGGAGTCACGGTCGTGGTGCACTCGATGAAGAAATCGCCAGATACCTGGTCGGTCTGGTTGACGACGTACAGCGCCAGTCGGCCAAAGCCTGGCGCGTCCGGCGCGAAGGTAAACGTGGCTGTATCGGCATCGAAAGCAACGCCCGGGCCGAACGTAAGGCCGATCGGAAACAGTCCGAGACCGTCCGTTGCACCGAAAGCGAAGGCGGCGACAACCGGGTCGTGGTCGCTGGCGCGCTGCGGCGAGTCGACAGACTCGCTGTTCACATGCACGGCGTCGAAGCTCGCCCCGCTGGCCAGTGCCTCGCTCACAAGAATGTGGTCGAGCGACTGCGAGTTGCCCTGGAAGTTAAACGTGTAGCGCTCGTTCTCCGCGAGCAGGTTTGTAAGGTTTACAAGACCAGCAACGTCCACCAGTTCCTGTACGGGCGAGACGAACTCGAACTCGTTCAGGTCGCCAAGAACGACGATCCTGGCATCGGGGTTGCCAGAAAGCTCGCCGTTGACGAAGTTCTGAATTTCTCGCGACTGACGCTGACGAGAGTCCAGCGAGCCGTTGACGTTACTGTCTTCCTGAAGGGCTTCGAACGGTTGCTCGGTGCCGAAGATCGGCGCCGACCCGCCTTTTGATGAGAAGTGATTGTTGACCACCGTCACCACCTCGCTGCCAAAGGCGAAGGACGCGATCAGCGGCAACCGTGCGCCGGCGAAGGCCTGGGTATCGTCCACGGTGCGTACGGAGTCCGGCACGGCCGAGACACGGGCCGGGTTGTACAGGAACGCCACGCGGATGTTGCCGCCCGGGGCGCCGCCGTTGGTGCCGTCCGTGATAAAGGTGTTGTCGATGAACGCGTAGGCAGGTCCACCGGCAGCGATGATGCGATCGGCGAGCAGCTGCAGGGTCTCGTCCGCGGAAAACGTTCCGTTGTCGACCGTGCCGTTGTTGTCCTGGATTTCCTGAACGCCTATCACGTCCGGGGACCTAAGCGCGTTGACTACCTGGTCTGCGATTGCGTCGAAGCGGCCGTTCGCGACGTCCTCATCGCCATCAGTGTCGTTGGGATCAAGGTTGAGTACGTTGTAGGAAACCACCGTGAGCGTAGTCGCATCGCCGGCAAGCGTCGTGCTGTCGGGGTCCGGAGCTGCCACGGTAACGGATAGCGGTTCGGTGGGCTGCACCTGGAAGTTGCCGAAGTCATAGCCGACCACGCCAGTCACGTTGCCGAGCAGCGCGCCGGTGTCGACCAAAGGCAAGTCCACGAACGCGGGGTCGTTGAATTCCCTGCCGGGGTCAATCTGGATTTTCTCGGGGTTAAAGTCCTCCGGCGCGATATTCAGCGTGCCCCGGCTGCTTATGCCCGTGGCGCCGTTGCCGCCGTTGGTTACCACGAAGATCTCGCCGAAGCGGCTGGTGCTGCTGACCGCGACGGCGTCCTCGACCGTGACGCGCATCGCTTCCAGCGACTCGAAAAAGTCGAGGCCGTCCGTTTGCGGATCGAAATCGCCGAGCCCCGGGATGTTGCCAAAGTCGTCATCGTCGATGATTTCCGTCGGAGGCATCCGGCCGCTCTGGCCAATGACTGCGGGTGCGGGAAGCGGATTGGCGCTCGACAACACATCAACTGTGCTGGCGCTGATGCGCGTGTAGGTGATTTCGCGGAAGAAACCGGTCTCCTCCACGAAGCCGGTAACCGACACTTCGTCGCCTACATCGACGCTCGCGCCTGACGCCACAAAAACCGCGTCGGACGTGGCCACGTCGCCATCGCCGGCGGCGTCCTGGAGAAAGAAGCCTCGCAGGTCGGCATCGCCAACGGCATCGAAGTTGCCGGCAGCGGTAACGATGCCGCTCGTGCGAACCGTTGTGCCCGTCACCGGCGATCGATGAGCTGCACCCTGAATCTCGTAGATCGCAAGGTCCAGAGCGCCGCCACCCACGTCGTCTGTGAGGTAGTCAATCGTGAGCGTTGGCGGGGGGCCGTCAAAGTTACCCTGGCCAGCGTACGTTGCCGCTACCTGCGGCTCCTCGGGCGCGAACACCAGGCGCAGCGTGTCACCGGCATTGATCGCGTCCGTGAGCGCGCCGTCGGTATCGTCGAACTTGAGCGCAAACACGTCCTGGGACCCGTCGCCGTCCTCGATGAACTGCGCCGTTGCTACCTGCGCAAGGTTGGTCAGCAGCGGATCGACGCTCGCTGCTCCCTCGCCGCCCTGGTAGGCAAGCGGAGAGTCATCGGCCTGGATGCTGACAGCCGTTGCGTCGGTCGTGAACACGGAGAAAAGCCCGTCTGTCGTGAAACCGGCGTTGCTCTCGGTCAGCGAGAGCGTGAGTCCAGTGACCTCGGTCACGTTGTCAGGGACGGCACCAAGGTTGAAGTCGGCAACGCCAAAGCCCGCGAATTCACCATTGCCGCTGCCCTGGATGTTGAAGAACGTCTTGCCGGAATCACCGGGCCGCGGGCCGCCGCTCTGCACGGTTGCGTTATCGGCCGCGGCGAGCGACGTGGAGGCGGGGCCGATGCCGGAGCAGGGCGCTTCGAACACGAACGTGGGCGCAGGGCCGGAGTTGTTGTTCTGGCCCGCGTAAGTGGCGGCGACCGCGGATTCCTCGGGTACGAGCACCAGGCGCATGGCATCGCCGGCGTTAAGAGCAGCGACAAGCTGTGCGCTGGCGCCGGCGGAGGGCGTCAGCGCAACTGTGTCGGTACTTCCGGAGGCGGTTTCGACGAAATCAAACTCGGCCAGGAACTCAAGGCCGGTTAGCAGCGGGTCGACGCTGGCAAGGCCATCCCCTCCCTGGTAGGTGAGCGGCGATGTGCCGGCCTGGATGTCGACGTCGACGGCGTCGGTCAGGTAGACGCTGTAGCGGCCGTCCGTGGTGAACCCTGCGTTGCTCTGCCTGAGTTCGAGGCGCGGGTTTTCGATCATCTTGGCTTCGCAGGCCGCGAAGCGAAAGTCGGCGACGCCAAAGCTCGCGAAGTCACCGTTGCCGCTGCCTTCGATGTTGAAGAACGTCTTGCCGCCGCTGCCGGGCCGGGGGCCCGCGGGTTGTACCGTCGCGTTGTCAAACGCGGCGACGCGCTGGGTTTCCCCCGCGAAGGCACTGGCTGGCAGAACTGAAAGACACAAGGCGAGTGCGAGCGACGCTCTGACCATAATTGGGTGCTCCATGAGACGCGTAGTAATTTTTGTAGTTGCGCAGTGGCCAGGCTGGCCATGATCCGCGCAGTAGCGTGCGACCATCAACCTACCACGGCAAACGGAGATTACAACTGGTTTTCGTTTCGGTTACGTGACAACGCGCGGCGAGCTGGTTCGAGATTCAAACCAGCAGCAATGCCCCAAGGCCAAGGAAAGCGGTAAAGCCGACTACATCGGTCACTGTTGTCAGCACAACGCTGCCGGCGAGCGCCGGGTCGATCCCCAACCGCTTCATCGACAGCGGAATCACGACACCTGCCAGCGCGGCCGCGAGCAGGTTGATGACGATGGCGGCGCCGATTACCGCGCCCAACATCCAGGACTGGAACCACAGCACGACGATCAATGCGATAACCACCGCCCAGACGACGCCGTTAATCGCGGCCACCGCCAGCTCCCGGTTCATCAGCCAGCGCGCGTTGCTGCCGCCCACCTGGCCCAGCGCGACGCCGCGAATAATGATCGTCAGCGTCTGGCTGCCGGCGATGCCGCCCATGCTGGCGACCACTGGCATCAGCACCGCCAGCGCCACCACCTGCTCGATGGTGGCTTCGAACACGCCAACCACGCGGGCGGCCACAAACGCGGTCGCAAGATTTACCGCCAGCCAGATGGCGCGGCGGCGTGCACTCGTGAAAACCGGTGAGAACATATCGAACTCTTCGTCGAGCCCGGCCATGCTCATCACGGTGTGTTCGGCTTCATCGCGGATAACGTCGACCACGTCATCGACGGTGATGCGGCCGAGCAGCTGTCGGCCCTCATCGACGACGGCAGCAGAGTAGAGGTCGTGGTTCTCGAACAGCTTGGCCACCTCGGTTGCGGGCATATCCGCCGGGATGTCCGGCACGTCGGTGAGCATCAGCGCCGCGATGGTGCTTTCCGGATCAGCGGTGAGCAGGCGGCTGAGGTACGCCGAACCAATCAGCCGTCCAAAGCGATCGACGACAAACAGCGTGTCCGTGCCATCCGGCACCTCGCCATGCATGCGCAGGTAGCGCAGCACCACCTCCACGGTAACGTCCGGGCGCACCGTGATGGTATCGGTGTTCATCAGGCCACCGGCGCTGTCCTCGTCGAACGCCAGTACGGTCTGAAGCCGCTGCCGGTCAGCTTCTTCCATCGCCTGGAGGACGCGCTGCGTGACAGCCTCGGGCAGGCTTATGATGAGGTCCGCGAGGTCGTCGACCTCAAGGCCGTCCGCGGCGGCGACCAGCTCTTCGACCTCCATGTTGTCGATGAGGCCGCTGCGCACCTCGTCATTGACGTTGAGCAGCACCTCACCTTCATCGTCGGGGCCGATGAGTTCCCAGACAACTGCGCGTCGCGCCGGTGGCAGCGATTCGAGCAGGCTCGCCACCTCGGCCGGGTGCATCGAGTTGAGCATGCCACGCACGTGGCGCATCGTGCCGCCGTCGAGAGCGTCACGCAGCGTCTGGAGCAGGTTTTCCGTGTGCGTTGCGTTTTCCACTGGCATTTCCCTTAGGGGACCCCTGGAGAATCAAACAGAGGTTCCGTAGTGCGCAGCAGCAGTTTACCGGCTCGGCAACAGATTGCACCCTCAATACCTAAATTGCCCGGTAGAGGGGCAACTGTGGGAAGGGAGGGCAACTGTGGGAGCGGCTTCAGCCGCGATTTGGACACCCAACCGCTGGATCAATCGCGGCTGAAGCCGCTCCCACCGCTCGGGGCAGGGATGCCCCTCCTACGAGAGGCCGTTGATACGCTCAAGCAGTGCGCGCGATTTATCCGGGTCGCTCTGGTCAAGCATGCGCCGGGCCAGCGTGCGCACGGCGGACACGTCGGCCTCGATGATGGCCTTCTTGACTTCGAGAAGTGCCACCGGATGCGCGCTGAATTCGCGCAGGCCCAGGCCGAGGAGCAGCCGCGTGAGCTTGGCATCGCCGGCCATCTCACCGCAGAGCGCGACCGGCACGTTACCGGCCTGCGCGGCGCGCACGATGTCGAAAATGAGGCGCAGCACTGACGGGTGCAGTGGATCGTAGAGATGCTGCACGGCTTCGTCCGCACGATCGATGGCAAGGGTGTACTGAAGAAGGTCGTTACTGCCGATCGCGAGGAAGTTTACGTGCTGGCACAGCATCCTCGCACAGACGGCGGCCGCCGGTGTTTCGACCATGACGCCTACCGGAATTCGCGGATTGAATCGCAAGCCCTGGTCAGCCAGTTCGCCAAGAGTGGCGCCGATTATGCGCCGGGCGTTACGCACCTCGGATACTGACGAGACCATCGGCAGCAGTACGCGAAGCGGACCGTAGGCGGAGGCGCGCAGCAACGCGCGGATCTGGGTCTTGAAAAGATCCGGATGCCGCAGGCACAGGCGAATGCCGCGCAGCCCCAAAGCCGGCTGGGGGGACGTATTGATGTGCGCATCAAGACCAGGCACCCGGCGGCTGGCCCAGATGTCGACGGTGCGAATGGTGACAGGCGCACCTTTCATCGCTTTGAGGGCCTGGCGATAGACGTTAAGTTGCTCCTCCTCGTCGGGCAACCGCTCACGGTTGAGGTAAAGCGCTTCGGTGCGGAACAGGCCAATGCCCTCTGCCCCGGCGTTGCGCGCCAGCCGCAGTTCATCGTTGGATTCGACGTTGGCCTGCAGTTCGACGGCGTGCCTGTCCCGGGTAAGTGCCGGCACGTTGCGAAGCTCGGTAAGCAGCTTGCGCTCGAGGCGGACTTCCTTGCGCACGCGCCGATAGTGCGTCAGGGAGCTGCGGTCCGGGTTGGCAACCACCATGCCGGCGTCCCCGTCGACGAGCAGGGAGTCGCCCTCGCACACGAGGCGCAGAGCATCGCCGGTGCTCGCTACCACCGGAATCCCGAGGCTGCGCGCAACAATCGTGCTGTGAGACAGACTGCTGCCGTGGCGCGTCACGATACCGGCCACGCCGGAGTGCTGGTTGGCAATGAGGTCGGCGGGGGCAAGGTCGGAGGTAACCAGCACGAAACCTGGCTGGCGGCCGTGGCTTTTCACCGCCTCGGTACCAGACGCGCTCGCGAGCTTTCGCAGCACGCGCGACACTGCGTTTTCGACATCGTCCCGGCGCGCACGCAGGTACGGATCGTCAATGCTCAGGAACAGCTCACGCAGATGGTCGCGATGGACACTCAGGGCCCATTCGCAGGAATACGCCTCTTTGCGGATCAGCTCAATGACCGGCTGACTGAAGCCGGGATCGTCGAGAATCAGCAGGTGGCCGTCCAGGAAAGCCCCGAACTCCTCGGGGTTGTAGCCTGTGAGCGTGCCGCGGATTGCCTGGGTGTCCTTGATGGCATCGGCGACGGCGCGCCGGAAGCGGCTGACCTCGCCGCGAATCCTGCGGCGATCGATTTTGCGGCGGGTAAGCGTTGGCTGGATCTCGTGCAGGATACGCACGGGGCCAATCGCGATACCGCGGGACACGCCCACGCCTGTCAGCATCAGCGACATGGCGGGTCGGGTACCGGTTCAATGGTGTCGATGGTGAGGTCCGCGGTCATCTCCTGCGCAAGGGTTTGTGCCATGGCTACCTCGTCGCTGCCGTCGATCTCGATAGCCAGCTCGGCGCCGTGCCGGGCGGCCAGCGTCATCATACCGAGGATGCTTTTGCCGTCCGCGGAGCGTTCGCCGTTTGCAACCGTAATGCTCGCTTCAAACTCCGACACGACGGCAACGAAGCGGGCCGCGGGCCTTACATGAAGCCCGCGTTCGTTGATGATTTTCGCCTTGCACCTCAGCAAGTGGTGCCCTAGGCCGGCAGTTCGCGGTGGCGGGTAAGTACGCCTTCGAAATGGCTGCCGAAGGCCGCCGCCAGCTTCTCGACGATGTACACCGAGCGGTGCTGACCACCAGTGCAGCCGATTGCCACCGTCAGGTAGCTGCGGTTGTTGCTGACGAAATGCGGAACCCAATTTTCGAGGTAGCTGTTGATGTCGCGGATCATGTCCTGCACCAGCGGCTGGTCGTCGAGATACTCGATCACTGACTGGTCCCTGCCGGTGTCCTTACGCAGCGCCTGTTCCCAGTACGGGTTTGGCAGGCAGCGCACGTCGAACACGAGGTCGGCGTCGGCCGGCACGCCGTACTTGTAGCCGAACGACACAAACTGCAGCGACAGCGTTGTGGCGTCTTTTCGGCCGACGCGCGTGCGGATCAGTTCGCGCAGGTCGTGCACGTTGGTGTGCGTGGTGTCGACAATCAGGTCGGCCTCAACCGCGATCGGCTCAAGCAGTTCGCTTTCCCGGCGAATGGCGTCGCGCAGGCTTAAAGAGTCGCTGCTGAGCGGATGCTTGCGGCGGGTCTCGCTGTAGCGCTTGAGCAGGATGTCCTCGTCGGCGTGCAGAAAGATCACTTCGCACCTGAGGTCGTGCTGTCGCAGTGAGCGAATCACTTCGGGCACCCGGGCAATTTCCGCCGGGCGGTTTCGGGCATCGACGCTGACGGCCGTGCGGCGAAAGGTTTCGTGGCCGGCCATGAGCGTATCGGTAACAAACGCGCTGAGGAGGCCCGCCGGCATGTTGTCGATGCAGTAGTAGCCCAGGTCCTCGAGCATGTGTAGCGCGATGCTCTTGCCCGAGCCGGACAATCCACTGAGCAGTATCAGTCGCATAGCGGTGCGTTAGTCGCCGTCAGCCTGGGCTGAGTACTCGACAATAAGGTCGTACAGGCCGCGGCTGCTGGCCGCTTCGCCCAGCTCGCTGCGAAACTTCCGATCCTCGAGCATTTTTGCAATGGCGGCAAGATCGGCCAGGTGCTCATCGGTACATTCCTGCGGCACGAGCAGCCCGAACAGGAGGCTGACCGGCTCGTCATCGGGCGCGTCGAAGTCGATGGGTGTCGCCAGCTTGACGACCGCGGCCGTGGCGGACTCGAGGCCCTCGACACGGCCGTGCGGCACGGCGGTGCCAAGGTCCAGCGCCGTGCTGCCGAGCCGCTCGCGGGCTATCAGGGATTCAAAGGCGCTGCCCGGGGCGATCGGCGGGTCGCAGTCGGCGAGCAGTTCACTGAGTATCTCCAGCGCGTGTTTCTTGCTGCGTGCCTCGGCGTTGCAAAGCACGCGACCGGGAACGAGCAGGGTTGCAATGGACATGGTGAATACCGGGATGGGGGTGGCGCGCCGTCCGTGTTGTTGCGAACGGCGCGCCGGTTCTCGTCAGGCAAGCCGCGTCTTGATGGAATCGCGGGCGTGGTGGTCCTTGAGCTTTTCCTTGTACTTGCGGACCTGGCGGTCGAGCTTGTCGCTCAGGCTGTCGATCGCCGCATACATGTCACCGTCCACCGCATCAGCAAAAATGCGCGAGCCGCTGAGGTGCACGGTGGCTTCCGCCTGGTGCTCCAGCTTCTCTACACGAAGAATAACGTGAACGTCCGTGACATTGTCAAAGTGGCGTTCGAGCTTCTCCATCTTCGTGGAAACGTAGTTGCGCAGGGATTCTGTGATGTCGACGTGATGGCCGGTGAGATTCATCTGCATAGTCAGGCTCTCCTTTCAATGACGGCTAGCGGGACGCCAGCCGTTTGCGCTCGCTGGACGACGGTATGCCAATGGCCTCGCGGTATTTGGCAACCGTGCGCCTGGCAACGTTGATCCCGTCATCGTTGAGGATTTGTGAGATCTTGTTGTCGCTGAGCGGTTTCTTTGTGTTTTCCTTAGCGATTAGCTTGCGGATCATTGCGCGGATCGCAATGGAGGAGGTCTCGTTGCCGTCCTCGCCACCGACGTGGCTCGAGAAGAAGTAACGAAACTCGAACACGCCTCGCGGCGTGTGCATGAATTTGTTGGTGGTTACGCGCGAAATGGTTGACTCGTGCATCTCCAGCGCCTCGGCGACGTCGCGCAGCACCATCGGGCGCATGGCCTCGTCGCCGTGGTCGAGAAACTCGTGCTGCCTGGCGACGATGCAGGTAGCCACTTTCAGCAGCGTTTCCTTGCGGATCTCCAGGCTGCGCACCAGCCAGCGCGCCTCCTGCAGCTGGGTGCGCAGAACGGAATGGTCGCCGTTGCGGGCGATGAGGTTCGCGTAGCTCTGGTTGACCTTGATCGTCGGCGTGACGCCGCCGTTCACGTCGACAATCCACTGGCCGTCCTGCTTGCGCACGAACACGTCCGGCACGACGTACTGGGCGGTGCTGCGGCTGACCGCCTGCCCGGGGCGCGGATGCAGGGAGCGCACCAGCGCCAGCGCGCTGTCAAAATCTTCCTCGGTGGCCGCAAGGCGCTTTCGAAGCTGGTCGTAGCGCTGCTCGCCAAGCAGTTCCAGCCCGCTTTCGACCATTTCGAAGGCCAGTGCCAGCGCCGGCGTGTCCGACTCGAGCTGGCCAAGCTGGAGCGTCAGGCACTCGCTCAAGGTTCGTGCGCCGACGCCCACCGGGTCAAAGCGCTGAACTCGCTTGAGCACCGCCAGCACGTCCTCGGTGTCAGCGGTGATGTCGGGCAGCAGGATCTGCTGGATGGAGGGCAGATCGTCGGTGAGGTAGCCGTCTTCGTTGATGGCATCGATCAGCGTCTGGCCAATGACGAAGTCGCGGGGCGGCATCGACTCCATTTCCAGCTGCCACAAGAGGTGCTCCTGGAGTGAGTCGCCGGTTTCAT
>JBCAXP010000128.1:0-11307 GCA_038533995.1 Pseudomonadota bacterium | reverse complement strand
AAAACGAAGACGACGAGTCGATGCGCACCTCGGCGACGGCATACGTGGCGCCGGTCTCCAGCACGTCAGTAAGAAGCAGCATCGGCGCCCGGTGGCGCAGCAGAGCTTCGAGCGGCGGCGTGCTCACTGACTTGAATCCTGCGCGATGGCGGCATCGATCTTTTCCATCACGAAACGTGGAACGCCCATGACCATGGCGCGCGTTTCCATGTCCACCGGCACCTGCACGGTGGTTCCTCGGGTCATCTCTTCGCCCTCTTCGTTGCGAATGCGGTATTCGATCTGCAGCCGGTATTCCCATTCGGCGAGCGCTGCCTCGACAAAGAGCGGCTGGTCGAACTCCGCCGGCTTCACGAAGCGCAGGCGCGCGTCGGTGAGGGGCCACACGTAGCCCGACTCGGCCATTTCCCGGTAGCTGTAGCCGACCCGTTCAAGGAGCGCACAGCGTGCAAGCTCGAGGTACTTGAAGTAATGGCCGTGCCACGCGATGCCCGCCGGGTCGACGTCGTGAAACGGCACACGCACCTCAACTTCTGTCTTGAGATAGAGCTTCATGGCTGGAAGTAAATGCGGCCGGAGGAATACCGCTGCTCAGCGTCGTCGTAGCTGAATAGCAGCCGGCCCTTGTCGGCCGCGTAGTCGAGCGATACCGTCAACTCGGTGTCCGGGGTAATGATGTTTTCGAACTTCAGGTTTTCGATGTGCGAAAAGTCACCGTCAATGCCGAGCAGGCCCCGGCCCCACAGGCACGCCCAGTGGGTTTGTACTACCCCCGCCAGCACCGGGTGGCCGGGAAAATGCCCCTGGAACCAGGTGAGCTCCGCGTGCGGCACAATCGCAAGCCGTGCGCCGTGCGGTTCCACGGTGGCCGCGCCAAAGCGCGGCCAGTCGTCGCCCTCGAGCGTTTCCAAAAAGTTGCCGGTCATCCGTCAGCGCCCTGCTGTTCGGGATGGCGCTGGCGATAAAAGTGGCGCACCACGAGTTCGACGCCAAACAGCACGCCCATGAGCACGTACGCGAGGAGGCCGTTGTACAGTGCCCACGTCTCGAGTGAGGTGTACAGCGCCGTGTAGACCGCCACGCTGCCGTTAATCGCAAAGAATACGCACCATGCCGCGGTGACGTTGCGCACGTAAACCTTGCCGGCCGCGCTTACCGGCGTGCCGCGGGCCGCGAGGAAGCGTTCGATGAGCGACGGTGGCTCGAGCAGCGAGCGGCCGAACGCCATCAGCATCATCGCGTTGATGAGCGCCGGATACAGCCGCAGCAGGGTTTCGTTGTTCATGAGCGCAACCACAACTGCGTACGTGAACGCAATCGTCGTCGGTAGCATGAGCTGCTTGCGGTCGCTGTGTGACAGGCCCTGTAGCCTGAGAATCACGATGATGGCGAGCAGAAGTCCGTAAGTGCTTGCGCCGAGATGGCTGATGCCGGCGTACACGAGCAGCGGATAGACAACGGCCAGCACTGCCAGCAGAGAACGTAAGACACCGCTGGCCATGCTGCTGCCGGCCAACTATTTGGTCAGCGCTTGCACCACGCTGACAACGTCGCCGAGCGTGCGCACGCTGCGGAACTTGTCGGGGGGAATGCTGATGCCCGTGAAGTCCTTGAGATACACGAGAAGGTCAACGGCATCGATGCTGTCAATGCCTAAATCCTCGAACATGTTGACCTCGGGAGACAGCTTTGCCGGGTCTACGTCGAATTGCTCAACCAGGACTTTGTATAGATATTGTTCAATGGCCTGCGCCGACATATCGGGCAGCGACTGGGAGGTGTTGGCTGTCATGGCCACAGAGTGTAACTCATCCCTCCCGTAATTCCAGCGGACCACCCAGCCGTTCAGTTAACGTGTCGTTCAGCGCCAGGCTGGCCTTACGTTCGCTGTCGTAACTGTCAAGAAATTCGACGGTTTCGATGGCTGGGAGGATGTTCAATTCGAACAGCACCTGGCGTTCTGGAATCTGGTACCAACGCTCCGATTTCGTCAGGGTTGTCGGCGTACAGCGAATCTGAACGGGGAGGCAGCGGGCGCGTGCACGGGTCGCGATGGAGGCGGCGCCACGGGGCAGGCGCAGGGGCTCGCCAGGAGTGCTGCGCGTGCCTTCCGGGAACATCACGATGTTAGCGCCGCTTTTCAGGCGCCCGATGCAGTTGGCCATCAGTTCATCCGGCGCCTTGTTGGATACGAAGCCCGCGGTGCGTATTACTCCCACCATGAACGGGTTCGTCCAGTGGGCCGATTTCACTACGCAGTCGGACCCTTCGAAAATCGCGAGCAGAAACACCACGTCAATCAGTGACGGGTGATTGGCAACGATAAGGTTGCCACCGCCGGTGGGGGCCTGCATGTCGCCAGTGATCGAGTACCGCAGGACGCCGAGGCCGTTCATCACGGCGATGAACGCGGCAAACAGTTTGCTGACCAGCCGGCGGGCAAGGCGTCGGCGGCGGCTGCCGGGGTGAACGAGCAGCCACATGAGGGGCATGACGAGTATGCCGGTCAGCAGTCCGAACAGGCCAAACAGCGCAAAGCTGATAGCCGTACCGACCAGCCGCCACGCGCGGCCCGGGCCGGGCGCGTCCGACGCGGAAACGTCGACGGTGCTGCGTCTCATCGGCTCGAAGTCCCCATACACCCGACAGTTTAGTGGCACGGTCGCGGGGCAGCCACATCGGAATCTACGCGGGCTATAATGCCGCCGTCATGGAACTCGCCATTACCGCACACACACTGACCAGCGCTGCCGGCGCGGGTCTTGCCGCCACGGATGATGCGCTCTGGAGCGGCCGCAGCGGTTTGCGGCCCAACGACCTTGCGCAGTCCGAGCTCGACACGTTTATCGGCAGGGTGCGGGAGGCCGACAGCTTTTCCTGGCCCGGCGGCACCGACAACTGGCACAGCCGCAACAACGCGCTGGCCGCGCTCGGCCTTGAGCGAGACGGCTTTCGCGATGCGGTTGACGCGGCGGTCAGGCGCTTTGGCAGCGCGCGGGTTGGCGTCATCCTCGGCAGCAGCACGTCCAGCATCGGGCGGACGGAAGAAGGCTATCGCGACCTGGTTGACGGCACCGCCATGCCGCCGGGCTTCGACCAGCCGGACATTCACAATCCTCACTCACCGTCTGCCTTCGTCGCGCACTGGTGCGGCATTGACGGGCCGGCCATGACCATCAGCACGGCGTGCTCATCGTCGGCCAAGGTGTTTGGCAGCGCGAGCCGCTGGCTTACGGCTGGCTTCGTAGACGCAGTAGTTGTTGGCGGTGTGGATTCGCTGTGCCTGAGCGTGCTGCACGGCTTCGATTCGCTCGAGCTGGTTTCAAGCGCGCGGTGCCGTCCCTTCGACCGCGAACGCGATGGCATCAACATCGGCGAGGCCGCCGGTTTTGCGCTTGTCACGCGCCTCGATGACGATGCCGACGCCACGTTTCGCTTGAGCGGCTACGGCGAGAGCGCCGATGCCTATCACATGTCGCATCCCCATCCGGAAGGGCTGGGCGCCAGGCTGGCCATGGAGGCGGCGCTCGAGCGCGCAGAGCTCGCGCCGGCGGACATCGGTTACATCAACCTGCACGGCACCGCGTCGCGCGCGAACGACACGGTCGAAGCGGTGGCGGTCGAGGCACTGTTTCCACATTCGACTTACGCGTCCTCGACGAAGGGCTGGACCGGCCACACGCTCGGCGCGGCCGGCATTGTCGAGGCGGTGGTTTGCCTGCGCTCGCTGGAGGCCGGCCGCGTGCCGGGAACCCTGAACCTGTCCGACACTGACCCCGACATGGCGTTTCCGATTCTGAAAGACACGCGGGAAACGCCGCTGGCTCACGTTATGTCCAATTCCTTTGGCTTTGGCGGCAGCAACTGCAGCCTCGTGTTTTCGAAGGTGGGCCCGTGAAGCTCGCGGTGGAAGGCGTCGGCGCCTGGGGGCCGGGTTTCGACACCTGGCCGCAGCTGCGCGAAAGGTTGCAGCAGGGCGCAAGCGGTGAACTGCCGCCGGCGGGTTCGCCAAAGCCTGCGCTGATTCCCGCCCGCGAACTGCGCCGCGCGCCGCTGCTGGTGCGCCTTGCGATTGAGGTGGCCGCGCAGGCCTGCGAAGACGCCGACATCGATCCGGCGCAGACCTTGAGCATCTTCGCCTCGGGCATGGCGGACATGTCGATTACCGATTACATGTGCCGCACGCTCGCGGCCGGCCACAGGCAGCTGTCGCCGACGAAGTTCCACAACTCGGTGCACAACGCGGCGTCCGGCTACTGGTCCATCAGCACCGGCTGCCACGCGGCGGCAAACTCGGTGGCCGGTTTTCGCGAGACGGTGCCGGCCGCGCTGCTTGAGGCGGCGGCGCTGTGTGCCGAAAACAGCCAGCCGGTGTTGCTGGTGGCATTTGACGTGCCCGGTCCGCAGCCGGTGAACCTGACGCACGTCGATCAGGCCTTCGGCGCGGCCCTCGTGCTGCGTGCCGGTGACGCGAAGCGCAACATCACGCTCGACATCGCGCAGCAAGCCGGGCAGTGGCCGACGTTGCGCAGCACCGCGCTGCAGCCGCTGTATGAGACGAACCCGTCGGCGCGTCTGCTGGCCGTGCTCGAAGCGCTCGCAGGATTGGCGCCGGCAAATCTCGCGCTGCCGCTTGGGTCCGGCGTCGCGCTTAGCGTCCAGCCCGGTGCGGCGGAGCAGGCAGCGTGACCAACGCGCAGCAAAACTCTGGCGCCGCAGAGAAGGCCGACGTTGCCATCATCGGCGGCGGCCTGGCGGGGTTAACGCTTGCGCTGCAGCTTCGCCAGCGGCGCGACGACCTGCACGTTGTCGTACTGGAGCGCCGCCGCGAAGCGCCGCCGCAGAGCATCCACACCGTGGGCGAGTCCACGGTAGAGATCGGTGCGCACTACCTCGGCGGTGTGCTGGGGCAGGCCGAGCACCTGCGCGAGAAGCACCTGTCGAAGTTTGGGCTGCGATTGTTCTTCGGCGCATCCGACGGCGACCTTGCGAACGCTGACGAGGTCGGCGCGAGCTTCCCGCTGGAGACGCCAACGTACCAGGTGGATCGCGGCACGCTCGAGGCACACCTTGCCGATGAGGCGCGCCGTCTCGGCGTGGAAATTCGCAACGGTGTTCGCATCGGCGACGTCTGCCTGAACGGCACCCGTCATCGTGTTGGCTGGCGCGACGGAAACGAAGAGCGCGCTCTCGAGCCGCGCTGGCTTATCGACACGGCGAGCCGTGCCAGTCCCCTGAAGCGCCATCTGAATCTCGCTGCAGACAACGATCACGACGGCAGCGCCGTGTGGTTTCGCGTTGCCGAGAAAATTCGGGTTGACGAATGGTCTTCAGATGCTGACTGGCTAGCGCGGACCGGGAATCACAAACGATGGCTCAGCACCAACCACCTGATGGGTCCGGGCTACTGGGTATGGCTGATCCCCCTGTCGACAGGTGCAACGAGCGTGGGCATCGTCGCCGACCCGGCGTTGCATGCACCGGCGGAACTGCGTAGCTACGACCACGTGCTGCGCTGGCTCGACAAACACCAGCCACGCCTCGCCGGCGAACTGCGCAACTGCGATCTGCTGGATTTCCATCAGCTCGGTCGTTACTCGCATGGCTGCAAGCAGGTGTTCTCCGACGATCGCTGGGCGCTGTCCGGCGAGTCCGGCGTGTTTCTTGATCCGTACTACTCGCCAGGCACTGACTTCATCGCGTTCAGCAACTCCATGCTGACGGACCTGGTGGCACGGGAACGTGACGGCGCCGATATGCGCCTGCACTCGCGGCTGTACCAGCAGATGTACTTTTCGTTCTACCGTGACACGCTGCAGCTCTACCAGGGCCAGTACCCGGGCTTTGGCGACAGCCACCTGATGGCGCTGAAAACCGTGTGGGACTTTGCCTACTACTGGGGCATTCTCGCGTGCCTGTTTTTCAATGGCGCCATGACCGACCTCGACGCGATGGCCGACGTGCGCAACGACGTATTGCTCACGCAGAAGAACAATCGCAACCTGCAGCGACTGTTTCGCGAGCGCGCGGCGAAGCGCCTGACGCTGCCCGAAAGCGGCCGCTTCATCGACCTTGCCGCCATGCCGCTGATGGTGCGCCTAAACGCGCAGCTGTGCACGCCGGTTGAGGGTGCGGAGCTTGGCACGCGTATCCGCGAGAATGTCGCCGTGCTCGACGACCTTGCGCGCGTTGTCGAGTCGCTGCTTGTGGGCAACTCCACCGATGCGGCGGTGCCGTCAGAAGCCGCTATGGTGGCAGACCTTCGTCAACGCCTGGCCTGACCCGGTCTGGGTCAGTGTCACGCGTACTGGCCTTGAAAAATCAGTTACTGCTGAATCAGCAGCCGCGCCTGCATGCCCGTGTCGGTCTGCGTCAATGACAGCCGCCAGTCGAGCCGTTCGCAAATGCGCCGTACGATTTCCAGGCCCACGCCGAAGCCTTCGGGTTCCGCTGCCTCGTCGCCGTCACTACGCGTGTTTTCGATGACGATTTCCTGCTGCGTCAACCCGCAATGCACTCGCCCTCCGGCGGAATGCTGAGCAGCGTTGCGCAGCAGGTTGCCCACCACCACCGCGAAGACCGGCGGGGGAACCTTGTAGTCGACATCGGCGGCGTCGACGTCGAACTGCACCGTGGTGGCGCCCGGGGCTTCGGCATGATTGGAAATTAACGCCTCGATGCCTGCCACGGCATTCGTGCGGGCCGCGGCCAGCGTGCGGCTGCTGGCTAACCACAGGAAGGCCTCTGTCACGTCTTCCATCTGCCCGATCGCGCGGGACAGGCGCTCTGTGTACACCGCCGAGCGCGTATCTGGTTGCCGGCCCGCATCCATCTGCAAAAGCTCGACCGCGCCCTTGGCCACCTGGATCGGCGTGCGAAGTTCATGACTGACACCGCGATTGAACTCGAACTCCCGCGTGGTTGCGGACTGCACACGCTGCAGCGCAGACTCCAGCGCCTCGGCAAGCACGCCCACCTCGTCACCCGCGAACTCTTCCGAAAAACCCTCGGGTAACTCGCCGCCGGTTCCGGACTCAAGCTTCTGCGTCAGGCGTCGCAACGGATGCAGTGTCTTTCGGGCAAGGTACAGGGCCACCGCGGTGGCAAGCAGGCCCACAGCGACCACGCCAACAACAAACACAATCACTAACGCCGGGCGGTACTGGCGCACCGCGAGCAGCTCACTTACGTCGTAGAGCAGGAAGTAATCTGCCGGCGGATCGGTAACGGTACCCCGCAGGATGAAGTACGCCGCCTCCGAGTCAAAGTGCTCGTACACGCCAGGCCTGTCACCCACAACGCTGGCCACCGAGGGCGGCAGCGCGTCGAGGCTCCACACAAGCTGCATCTGGCGGTTGCCCGGCTGCCAGCCCATGCGCTCGCTCGCAGGCAGCTTCTCCAGCACCGCTTTCTCCACGGAAAGCTGGTTGGAGAACAGCTGGTCTTCAATGACGTAAAGCAGGAGCAACGCAAAGGCTCCGAGTAACACCGTCGCACCGAGGGCCAGCCCAAGAAGTGAACGGCGAATGCGGGCCGCGATGCTATTGCGCATCGTCACTGTCTACCAGGCGGTAGCCAACGCCATGCACGGTGCGCAGCATGGCGAACCCGAACGGCTTGTCCAGTTCCCTGCGCAGCTCGCTTAAATGAGAGCGAAGGGGATTGCTGTCTGGCGGCGAGTCGCCCCACAGCACGTACTCCAGTTCCTGCCGTGTGACCACGTTTGGGGCCGCCCGCATGAGTACCTCAAGCAGGCGCAGCGACGCCTTGTGCAGCTTGAGCGGCTGGCCGCTTCGCTTGGCCGTCATGGCAGCGGTGTCGAGCGCAAGTTCGCCAAGCGTAAGGCGGCGGGGGCGGTTGGCCTGCTGGCGAAGGGTAAGCGCGTCCAGGCGCATCGCCAGTTCTTCCAGCGCGAACGGCTTTACCAGGTAGTCCCATGCGCCAGCCTGAAAGCCAGAGGTTTTATCAGACAGCGAGTCGCGCGCGGTGAGCATCAAGACCGGTGTGTCGACGGCATGCTCCTCGCGCAGCCGCCGGCAAAGCTCGAAGCCGTCCATGCGCGGCAGGTTGATGTCGAGCACGATCGCATCGAAGGCCTCGCTGGTTGCAAGGCGCAGGCCCTCGGCACCGTTGCCCGCGAAATCCACCTCGTGGCCGCGGGCTCCAAGGAAGTCGCCGACATTGCCTGCAATGTCGGGATTGTCTTCGACGATAAGAACTCTCATGTTTGCTGCAGGATGCGCGCCGGCGGCAGCCGGACCGTTTCACGCTGGAACGCAAAGCCCAGCGCGACGAAGGCGCCCGCGGCGGCCAGGGGCACCAGTGCATAAACCAGCGCATCGGGACGATAAGACATGTCGAACTGGTATCGAAACATGAGGCTCGCAACGAGGTGCGCACCCAGCACGCCCACCGCCCCCGCGGTGATTCCGAGTGCGCCATGTTCCACCAGCATCATACGGGAAAGCGTCGCGCGGGTGGCGCCGAGCGAACGCAACAGCGTTGCCTGCCGGCGCCTTGCCTCACTGCTGGTCAACGCTGAGGCCAGCACCACCGTGCCCGCCGCTAACAGCAGCAGCGACATCAGGCTGTCCATAACACGGGTCACGGCGGCCATGATGCTGCGGACCCGTCCAAGGTGCTGTTCGAGGTTGGTGATGACAAGGTTCGGATACTCCGCAGACAGGTCGGCCAGCGTTGCTCTTGCGTCACCACTGATGCGCAGGCCGCCAAGATATTCCTGCTCGAATTCGGCCAGCGCATCGCGCGCGAAGACAAACCAGAATGTGACCGCACTCCCGCCACCCTGAAACGCGCGGCTGCTCGTGATGGTCGCGGTGAGCGTGCGCTCGCCGACGCGAAAGCCGAGCTCATCGCCCAGCTTGAGGCCGAGGTCACTCATCGCTTCGGAGTCCACCGATACACCGCTGCTGCCAGGCGCCGGCCAGGTGCCCGCAACCAGCACGTTGTTTGCAGGCAGATGATCCGACCAGGACAGGCGTACGGGCGAGCGGGTCTCCTCACGCGTGTCGCTCTCGTTTGTCAGCGCCTCGTCGAGCGGGACGCCGTTCAGTGTTTCGAGGTTTGCGCGCACCGTAGGGTAAAGCCCGGCCACCTCGGCGCCGTGTGCGGCGACGCGTTGTCGGAAAGACGGCTCATGGGCAGCCGGTAAACCGGTGAAAAGGTAATTGCCATCGTGGTCGAGGCGCTCGCCGTGATAGACATTCAAAAAACTGCCGCGCAGCATGGCTGTTACCAGGAACGCCATTACCGCAAGCGCAATTGTTGCCATTGGTGCGACGTTGCGCGACGGTGAACGTCCGATAGTGCGAAGCGCCACGCGCACCGGTCCGCGGCATAGGCGATACGACTGACCGGCAAGCTGGCTCAGCAACCAGCCCAGCAGCGCGGCAACCGAAACAATGGTTAGCACGCCAGTGCCCAGGATGATCGTGAGCCGCGGGTTGTCGCTGTAGACCCACAGCAGGCCAGCGGCACACGCCACCGCCGCCGCAACGGAAACGAGTGGGCGTCGAGACCACTGCGAGAGGCCGCGAAGCGCTGCTACCACCGGCACGTTTCCGAGTGCCGCGAGACGCGGCAGCACGAAGGCGACGATGATGACCAGCCCGATGCTCACCGCGCCGAATGCAGCGCCGACTTCGAAGCTGGCAGCGCCCAGGGTAAGGTGCGGTTCCAGCAATGCACCGAGCAACGGCTGCACCAACCAGCCGGCCAGGCAGCCAGCCAGCCCTGCGGCAAGCGCCATCGCAGAAAGCTGCAGCAGCAGCGCGGCGGCGACGGCACGCCGCTCCACGCCCAGGCACCGCAACAGCGCCGACGGCAGCGCAAAGCCGCGCACGACCGTGTCGGCAAGCACCGCGGCAGCGCTGCCGCACAGTAAAAGCACGAGCACCTTGACCATGCCCAGGAACCGGTTGGCGCGATTGCTCATGCGGGAAAAGGGATGCCTGCCCGCGGCTGGCCGGAGCACCTCGTAGCCCGGCGCAAGCCTTTCTGGCAGCGCCGCAGCGAAGGCGTCGAGCGTTTCCGGCGTGGCGTCGAACAGGTGCCGAAACTCTGCGCGGCCACTGTCGAGAGCCACGCCAGTCTCCGCAAGGTCTTCGATGCCAATCATGACCCGCGGCAGCGTGTGCTGAAGTTGCGTGAGGCGATCCGGCTCGAAGGCCAGCTCTGCGCTTACAACGAAACTCGCGCGGCCCACCTGGATCCGGTCGCCGAGCTTCGCTCCGAGCGAGGCCATTGCACGGTTGTCCAGCCATGCCGCGCCGGCGCCCGGAACGTTTTGCACCTCAGCCCGTTGCCCCTCATCGTCGATAACCTGCAGCGTGCCCTGAACCGGGTAAGTTTGTGAAACCGCTTTCAACGCGACGCTGTGGTACTGCCCGGGCCCCACGGCGCCGGTCGTGATGGACGCGGTGTGTGCGTGCTGTAGCCCCGGTGCGGCCAGCCACCACTCGTCCGGCAACGGCTGCTTGCTGCGCACGACCAGCGGTGCGCCCAGGAACTGCGCGACGTCGCGGTCGAGCGCGCGCTCCACGTTGACGGCGAAGAAGCCCAGCGCGGCGGCGATCGCGGAGCCGGTGAACACACACAGCGTCAGCAGCGCCACGGCGCGCCGCCGCAACAACCTGCCGCTGAGGCGTCGGGCCAGTACGAGCGACTGGCGAAACTCAGTGCGTATGCTGTTCACTGAGGCGCCCTTCGTCGAGGTGGTAGATGCGATCGCAGCGGGCCGCGACTTCGGTGTCGTGGGTTACCAGCACCATGGCCGTGCCCGTGGCGCGGCGCAGATCGAACATGTTGTCGATAACGCCCTGCGCGGTCTGCCGGTCCAGGTTGGCGGTGGGCTCGTCGGCGAACAGCAGTAGCGGTTGCAGGGCAAAGGCCCGGCAGAGCGCGACACGCTGCTGCTCGCCACCTGACAGCTGTTTCGGAAAGTGCTTGCGCCGGTCTTCGAGCCCCAGCCTGCCGAGCCAGTGCCTGGCCGTTGCGGCGGGTTTCGGGTGGCCGAACAGCTCAAGCGGCAAGGCAACGTTCTCCTCGGCGGTCAGGTCATCCAGCAAGTGAAAGGCCTGAAACACAAAACCTACCTTGCAGGCGCGCAGGCGCGCCCTGGCGTCTTCATCGAGCGCCGTGAGCTCTGTGTCACCGAGCGATACCGACCCGCTGTCCGGCAAGTCGAGTCCGGCGAGCAAACCGAGCAGCGTGGATTTGCCGCTGCCCGAAGCGCCCACGACAGCGACAGCCTCTCCCGGCTGTACCGCCAGGCTGGCGCCGCTGAGA
>JBCAXP010000127.1:0-11311 GCA_038533995.1 Pseudomonadota bacterium | reverse complement strand
CCTGGCGCTAACCGGCTCGGTGCTGACGGCAACGCAAGTGTGGAAGCTCTACGTGTTCCTGGCCTCCTGCCTGGCGGCCTTAAGCGTGCCGCTGGCGCTGTCGGTGATGCAGCGCAGCCGGCGCGCGATTGCGGTGGCGGGCCTGTTTGCCTTGCTGCTGTGGTGGATATCGATTTTTCGCTGGTACCACACTGCTGGCATGGTGTCTTACGTGCTGGCCGCCTATCTCACCGTGCCGTTTGCCGCGCTGGTGTACCGCTACGTGCAGGGTTACGGGGGACCGGCAATGCTGCTGGGGCTCGGCGCGTTCGGCGCGGCGGGCCTGTTTGTGCATCCCCTCTTTCCGCTGCCCGTGGCCCTGCTGACGCTGCTGTTTTTCGCCTTTGCGTGGGAACGGATGGACTTGAGGCGCGTGCTCGAGGTGCTGACGGTTGTGCCGGCTATAAGCCTGGCGCCCAACCTGTACTGGCTGTACCTGTACTTCGCCGCCGAGCCGCTCACAGTGACCGTGCCGGGCATTCGCCACCAGGCGGTGGTGGACTGGAACCTGCTGTGGATGGAACTCGCCGGCATCTGGGAGGGCGACGCGCACGGCTCCCGCATGTACATACTGCTGGCGCTGGCGGCGGCCGTGGGCAACGTCTTCACTCGGGACTCCGCCAATCGAATCGTCGTGCGGGTGTTCACAGCGGCCGGCGTATTCTGGATTGTGTACGCGGCGCTTGGCGCCTCCGTGGATGCGCTGGCCAAGTTCACGCAGCCCAACCGGTTCGCGCCGCTGGGCTACCTTCTGCTCACCGTGCCGGCCGGCTTCGGTATTGCCGGCCTGCTTGCGGTTCGCGGCGAGGCACTGGCTGCACGCGCCCGCTATGCCGCGCTGGCTGGCCTTGGCGTGTTTGCGCTGCTGACCGCGGCCAACCTCAACGAACTGCGGCGCGAGCTGTCCTGGGCCGACATCGGCCACTACGGCGCCGTTCCGCCGGAAGTGGCGCCGGCCGGTCCCATGACGGATTTCATGCTGGAGTGGCTCGCCCGGGAGACCACCACGGATGCCCGCGTGCTGTTCGAAACGTCCAACGCCCGCATCCACGACGGCTATCACGTGGCGGGGTACCTCGCGTACAGCGCCGACCGCGAATTTATCGGTGGTGCGTACGTGTTCCACTACTTTGCGAACTTCACGGACGGCTTCCTGTTCGGCCACGACATCGGCGATCTGAGCCACGAGGACTTCGCGGCATACGCGGAGCTCTACAACCTCGGCTGGATCATCGCCCATTCGGAGGCGTCGAAGGCCAGGTTCGATGCCGTGCCCTGGCTGGAGGCGTCCGACACTTTCGGCGTGCTGGCGACCTACCGCATCAACCGGGAACACAGCTATTTCGCGGAAGGCCGCGGCCGTGTTACCGCGCGGGCACACAGCCGGCTGGAGCTGTCGGACCTCGAGGGGGACTCCGTGGTGCTGAAGTACCACTACATGCGGGGCCTTGCGACGGAGCCGCCCACGGCGCTCGAGCCGGTCTATCGCGGCGATGATCCGAACCCGTTCATTCGCATCGACAATCCGCCGCCAGAGCTCGTCATCACCTTCGATTGACCGCTGGCATCGAATCGCGGCTGAAGCCGCTCCCACAGTCAGGATGTCGCTTTCTACACAGCTGAAGCCTGTTCTGCTGTGGGAGCGGCTTTAGCCGCGATGAAATTCCACGATGACGTGGATCGGTGCGGTGTCGAGTACCTCACAGTTGCCCGGGGCGCTTTCCGGTATTATGGGCACCCGTTTTTCTCGCCGCTGGTTTAAGGAGAGGCCGAATGGCAAGTCGCAAGGGCATTGTGCTGGCCGGTGGTACCGGGTCGCGCCTTGCGCCCATCACGTCTGCGGTCAGCAAGCAGCTGCTGCCGATCTACGACAAACCGATGATCTACTACTCGCTGTCTGCGCTCATGTTTGCCGACATTCGCGACGTGCTGATCATCACCACCCCGACCGACGCACCGGCTTTTCGCACGCTGCTGGGCGACGGCAGCCAGTGGGGCATGGCGTTTTCCTACGCCGAGCAGCCCCGTCCCGAGGGCCTGGCCCAGGCTTTCCTCATCGGCGATTCCTTTATCGGCAGCGGCTCCGCCGCGCTGGTGCTGGGCGACAACGTGTTTTACGGCAACAACCTGTCGTACCAGTTGCAGGAGGCGTCGAAGCAGGAGAGCGGCGCCACGGTCTTTGCGTATCACGTGCGTGACCCGGAACGCTACGGTGTGGTCGAATTCGACGACGCCGGCCGGGCCATCAGCATTGAGGAGAAGCCCGCCGAGCCGAAGTCCACCTACGCGGTCACCGGGCTATATTTTTACGACAACGATGTGATCGATATCGCGCGCCAAATTCGCCCCTCAGCACGGGGCGAACTGGAAATCACCGACGTGAACCAGGCCTACCTCGATGCCGGCCGGCTAAACGTTGAGGTGTTCGGCCGCGGCGTTGCATGGCTGGACACCGGTACCCTCGAGTCGCTCATTGATGCGGCCGTCTTCGTGCAGGCCATCGAAAAACGTCAGGACCTGAAGATTTCCTGCCCCGAGGAAATAGCCTATCGCAAGGGTTACATTGACGCCGCGCAGCTGCTGCGCCTGTCCGACCTTGCGCCCAACAGCAGCTACGGCGCTTACCTGCGCCGACTCATAGAGCAGCCACCACTAAAATGAAATTTCAACCATCAAAGCTGGAGGGCGTGGTGCTCGTCGAGCCAAAGGTGTTCGGCGACGATCGCGGTTTCTTCATGGAATCGTGGCGCGACGACCTGGCCGGCGATGCCGGCATCGACGTGCGCTTCGTTCAGGAAAACCACAGCCGTTCAGGCCGCGGCGTGCTGCGCGGTCTGCACTACCAGGTCAAACAGGCACAGGGTAAATTCATTCGCGTTGTGCGCGGCGAAGTCTTCGACGTGGCGGTTGACCTGCGCCGGCAGTCCAAGACCTTTGGTCAGTGGTACGGCACGCACCTGTCCGAGGACAACAAGCACCAGCTCTGGGTGCCTCCCGGTTTCGCGCACGGCTTTCTGACGCTAAGCGACACGGTGGACTTTCTGTACAAGTGCACCGACTACTACGCGCCGGAACACGAGCGGTCAATTCTGTGGAACGACCCTGACCTCGGCATCGACTGGCCGCTGCCGCCATCGGTGACGCCGCTGCTGTCAGACAAGGACGCCAACGCAACGCCGTTTGCCGAGGCCGAGTACTACCCGTGACCGCAACCCCCGACAATCCCATAAACGTGCTGATTACGGGTGCGGCCGGCCAGGCCGGTGTTGCGCTGGTCGCCGCCGCGCCGCCGTGGGCGGCGGTGTCGGCCGTGACTCGCCGTGAGCTCGACATCACCGATGCGGACGCGGTTACCGCCCACGTGCGCGACGTGGCGCCCGCGGTAATTATCAATGCCGCCGCTTATACGGATGTGGAGGGCGCCGAATCTGACCGCGACGGCGCCTTCGCGGTCAACGCGCAGGGCGCAGACAACGTGGCGCGCGCCGCGGCCGCCACCGGCGCGCGGCTCGTGCACTTTTCGACCGACTACGTTTTTGCAGGCGACAGCGCGTCGCCGCTCGCGCCCGACCACCCGGTGCAACCCATCAACGTGTACGGTGCGTCGAAGCTCGACGGCGAACGCCGCGTGCAACAGCTCGGGGACGCTGCCCTGATCGTGCGCACGTCATGGCTGTACCACGCGAGCGGGCACAACTTCGTGAAGACCATGCTGCGCCTCATGAACGAGCGCGATACCTTGAGCGTGGTCGCCGACCAGGTGGGCGCGCCGACCAGCGCGGATACCCTGGCACACATGATCTGGACCGCCGTCGACAGGGAACTCTCGGGGGTGCACCACTGGCAGGACGCCGGGGTGGCCAGCTGGTACGATTTCGCCGTGGCTATCGATGAGATCGGCCGCCAGAAAGGGCTTGTCAGCACTCCGACCGCGATTGCCCCGGTGAGCACCGCCGAGTTCCCGTCAAAGGTGGCGCGGCCGGCCTACAGCGTGCTCGACACGAGCAGCACTCACGCTGCTCTGGATCTGCCCTACACACACTGGCGCACCGCGCTGGAAGCTACGCTGGAGAGCCTTGCCAATGCCAACTCGTAGCCTGCTGATTACCGGCGGTGCCGGGTTCATCGGTGCCAACTTTGTGCGCTACTGGTGCGATCATCACCCCGACGATCACGTGGTGGTGCTCGATGCTCTTACCTACGCCGGCAACCTCAGCAACATTGCGTCGGTGCTCGGTAAGCAGTGCGAGTTTGTGCACGGGTCTATCACCGATCGGGAGCTGCTCGACGAATTGCTTGCGAAACACGAGGTTGACACGGTGGTGCACTTTGCCGCCGAGAGCCACGTGGATCGTTCGATCAGCGGTCCGGATGCCTTTGTGCAAACCAACATCGTCGGCACGCACACGCTGCTGGGGGCGTGCCGCAACTACTGGCTGGGCGATGAGCGCAGGCCGCACCGCTTTCACAGCGTGTCCACCGACGAGGTGTTTGGAATGCTGGGGAGCGACGATCCGGCATTCACGGAGCAGACAAAGTACGCGCCGAGCTCACCGTACTCCGCGTCGAAGGCGGCGGCTGACCACCTGGTGCTGGCATACCAGCATACCTACGGCCTGGACGTCACCATCTCCAACTGCTCGAATAACTACGGCCCCTATCACTTTCCCGAGAAGCTGATTCCGCTCACGATTGTGAACCTGCTCACCGGCAAGCAGGTACCGGTGTATGGCGAGGGCCTGAACATTCGCGACTGGCTGCATGTGGATGACCACTGTGCCGCCATCGACGCGGTGCTGGACAAGGGCAAGTCAGGTGAGACCTACAACGTCGGTGCCTACTGCGAGCAGACGAACATTGATGTGGTGCAGGCCATTTGCCGGAACCTCGACAAGGCCTTTGCTGCAGACCCGACGCTGGCTGCACGCTTTCCGGAAGCCAGGGCGGCAAGCGGTGAAGCCTCGGCGACGTCGATTACCTTTGTGAAAGACCGGCCCGGTCACGATTTTCGTTACGCTATTGACGCACGCAAGCTCTCCGGCGAGCTGGGTTTCAATTGCTCGGTTGCCTTTGACGAAGGCATCGCGAGCACGGTGCGCTGGTATCTCGACAACGAGGACTGGTGGCGCGGCGTCATGGACGGCTCGTATCGCGACTATATGCAAACGGCCTACGGCAACCTGTCCAGCTAGCGTCGGACAAACGCGGTGACCGGTCTCAATCGCAGCGCAAGCCTTGACGCGCTGGCCAGCCAGCAGTTTGACCTGGTGATTGTCGGCGGCGGCATCACGGGCGCATGCCTGGCGTATGACGCAACAACCCGCGGCCTCAAAACCGCGCTGGTCGAGCGCCGGGACTTTGGCCACGCCACCTCCTCGGCGTCGTCCAAGCTGCTGCACGGCGGCATCCGTTTCCTGCAACAGTTTCGCGTTGACAAGGTGCGCGAGTCAGCGTTTGAGCGCGTGTACTTTCAGAACCTGGTGCCTCACCTGTGCCGGTACGTGCCGTTCGTTATTCCCACATTCAGCGGTCTGAAGGAAGGCAAGGCGTTTCTTGGCGCCGGCGCAATGGCGTACACGATGATTTCCGCGGGGCAGAACGGCAAGGCGAAGTTTCGCCACTCGAAGGTGCCGTTGCCGCGCCTGGCGAGCCGTGCCGAGCTGAACACCTTGCTGCCCTGGATGGGTGACGACTGGCCGGCAACCGGCGGGCTGGTGCTGCCCGAGTGCCACATGCGCAGCTCCGAACGCGTGACGCTCGCGCTCATCCAGGCGGCCGCGCAGGCCGGCTGCGTCGTGTGCAACTACTCAACCGTCAGCGGCGTCACGCAGGCTGGCGGCAAGGTAACCGGGGTCACGGTAACCACGGGAGAGCAGCCGCCGTTCGCGGTGCGCGGCAGCGCCGTCGCCAACTGCGCCGGCCCATGGCTCAGCCGAATCGCGGGCGTCGGTGACGATGCCAACCCGATCACCTCGTACTTTCGCGGCTCGCACCTGGTGCTGAAGAACTGGAAACTCGACTGCGCGGTCGCGTTGCCGACAGAGCAAAAGATTGCCGGCGTTGCCGGCCGGGGTGGTCGCCATGTGTTCCTTATTCCGTGGCGTGATCATGTACTGCTAGGCACCAGCTATGCCCGGCATGGCGAGGACCTTGATGACGTGCACGCCACCGCCGAAGATCGCGACCAGCTGCTTGGGGCCGTGAACGCCGCGCTCGGCGGCCGCAGTGTCTCGGAAGATGACATCGCGCATACCTGGTCCGGCCTCTACCCGATTACTGCGGAGGAAGTAAAAAACGATACGTACCAGGGCGCGAGCGACTACATCGTGACCGATCACGGCAAGGCCGGCGGTCTCAAAAACTACTTCAGTATGTTCGGCGCCAAGTACACCACCGCGCGCAAGCTCGCGGAGCTTGGCTGCAACGCCGTGGTCCGGAGCTTGGGTACATCGGCCGGTCCGTGCAAAACGCGCACGGCTACGGTGCCGGTGGCCGACGTGGCCGACCCCGATGCCTACTGCGCACGCATCACCGGACAGTTTGCACCCCTTGTCGATGTGGATACGGTGCACCACCTTTTCCACAACTACGGCACCGCCCTCGAGGCGGTACTGGCGCTCGTTGCGGAGCGGCCGGAGCTTGCGAAGCCGCTCGGGGCTGCACGAGCGAACATCGGCGCTGAAGCTGTCTACTGTGCGCGCGAGGAAATGATCGAGCACCTGGACGACTTCGTGTTTCGCCGCACGGGCATTGGCACGATCGGCAACCCTGGCGCCGCGATGCTTGCGACATGCGGCAAACTGGTGGGTGGCGAGCTCAACTGGTCGGCGCCTCGCATCCAGGCGGAAGTGGCGGCAACGACCGCGCGCTTTGGCACCACCGCCTGACGCCCATGCCCGTCCAGCGCATCCTGCATATCGCACCGACGCCGTTCTTTTCAGATCGCGGTTGCCACATTCGCATTCGCGGCCTTGTGAAGGCGCTCGATGCGCGGGGCCTTGCCAATCGCGTGTGCACGTATGCGCTCGGCCGCGACGTGCCGGATGTGGACACCGCGCGCGGCATTCCGATTCCGGGCTATACGAAGACGTCGGCCGGCCCGTCACCGTTCAAGATCATTGCCGACTTCTTCTTGCTGCTCACCGCCATTCGCCAGATCTGGGCCTTCAAACCCGACGTGCTCCACTGCCACCTGCACGAGGGCGTGCTGGTGGGCTGGCTGGCAAAGTACCTGGCGCTTCGGCCCGGACTGGCCATCGGCTTCGACGTGCAGGGCGGGCTGGTCAGCGAGCTGAAGTCCTACGGTCATCTGAAGGGCGGCCTGTTGCGGTCAATTGTGCGCTGGGTCGAGGCGTTCACGATTGCCAGGGCGAAGTGGTACTTCTGTTCGTCGCAGGCCAGCGTTGACCTGCTTGCCGATGAATACGCCGTTGAACCCTCGCGCCTGTTCCTGGTGCCGGACGGCACCGATGTCGCCCTGCCGGATCCTGCGCCTGCGCCGCCAGCGCGGCCGCTCGCGATTTATACCGGCGGGCTCGCCGAGTCCAAAGGCCTTGGGATGCTGCACGAGGTGATGCGCGAAGCGCACGGCAGGGAGCTGCCGCTGGACTTTTTCATCGTCGGTTACCCCACCGACGCCACCGAGCAGTTTCTTGCCCAACACGGTATCGACAACTGCACGCTGGCAGGACGCATCCCCTTCGACGAACTGGGCAACTATCTTGCGAAGGCAACGGTGTGCCTGGAACCCAAGAGCGCTGAAACCAGTGAAGCCAGCGGCAAACTGCTGAACTACATGGCGGCCGCCCTGCCGGTCGTGTGCTTCGACACGCCCAACAGCCGCGCGATGCTGGGCGAAGCGGGTTACTTTGCCGCACCGGCCACGGCTGCGGCGTTTGTCGATCAGCTACAAGCCGTGCTGGACGATCCGGCGGAGGCCGCCAGGCGCGGTGAGGTGGCCGGCGAGATTGCGGCCGTGCGCTTCAGCTGGACCGCGAGCGCCGGGACCATCGCCGCTGAATACGATCGGGGTATTGATTAGCCTGACGCGACCGGGCGAAGCCGGATCAGTTGTTGCCGTTCACCAGGTCCCAGAATTTCTCGCGGTTGTTGCTGCGCGGAAAATCTTCGTCGGGCGCCGCCAGACCGAGGAAATCGCACAGCAGTCCCCAGCCCTGCCTCACCTCGAACTCGAGCAAGCGTTCCGCGGGGATCGCGGCCCTGACGGCCTCGTTGTGAGCGTTGAAGCCTGCGATTAACGCATCGCGGTCGAGCCCCTCGCCAAAACCGCATTTAGCGATGACGCGGATGCACATCTCGAGCCAGTCGCGCATTTCCGGCGGCGCCTCGTCGCGGCCGGCGAGCAGCGTGTAAATCGTGCTGCCGAAACTGTCGGCCCAGGATTCGGCGCTGCGTACGGTCAGGATGAACTTTGCTTCCGGATAAGCTGCCGCAAGTTCGCCGAAGAATGCCGCGGTCGGCCAGTCCACCGCGCTGTTGAAGCCGTCGTAAATCGCCGGCCAGTCGGCATTGCCGTCCACTGCAGCGTTCCACGCCGGCACCTGTACCGGCATATTCTGCAGAACGTCTTCCATGTGAAAACACGGCCCGAAGCCGAGCTGGTTGATCGCGATTCTCAGTGAGTAAGTGCCGGTACGGCCGACGCCGGTTCCGATTATTTGCATAGCACCGCCCCTGTTTTTATCGTTGGTCTGATCAAACTTACCGCTTCGCAATCGCGTTGTCAGGGTCGGCCCCGACCGCCGGTACCCGGGGGCGAGGCAGGATCCGTCGTCTCAAGACCCGGCGCTGATGCGCTCGATCCAGGCCCTCACGTCCTGCGCTACCGTATCCAGCGGGCGCATGCCGCCGTCCAGCACTACGTCGTGAAACTGCCGAATCGAAAACGCTTCGGCCAGTGCGTCTTCCGCGTGATCGCGAAGGTTCTGCAGGTAGGCATAACCCAGGGTGTACGACAGCGACTGGCCGGGCATGGCGATGTACCGGTCCACCTCAATCTCGATTTCCGCGCGGGCAAGCGCAGTGTTGTCCAGCATGAACGCGATCGCCTGCTCGCGCGTCCAGCCGTGCGCCTGGAGGCCGGGTTCCACAATCAGGCGGCTTGCTGACCACAAGTGCTTTGTCATCATGCCCTGGCGGTCGCGGGTCGAGCTGAACAGCCCCATTTCGTCGGCAAGGTATTCCGCGTAAATTGCCCAGCCTTCTGCGAAACCCGCACTGAACGAACCGTTCGCTTCTGCATAGCTGAACTGTAGATGGTGGCCGGGTACCGCTTCGTGAAAGGCGATGACCTCTGCCATGGCGCGCCGGCTTGACGGGCGCGACAGGTTTACCGCGTAGGTACCAGGGGAACCTGCCCGATAGAAGCCTGCAGGAACGGAGTCTTCCAGCTGGGCGGGAATGGCCTCGACCACGATCGGCGCGCTGAAGCCCCGCTCGAACCAATCGCCGGCCGCCGCCTGCGCGCGTTGAATCGCCTCCTCGGACACGGTAACGATGTCGCGCCGTTCAACCTTGCCGAAGGCCTCGCCGCTGCGAAAGGCCGCGAGCAGTTCGTCGAGGGATTCATCGTCACCGAGGGTCGACTGAAGGTCGACAAGGGTGTCGTCAAGCTGGGTGCGTCCGATGGCTTCGACTTCGGCAGACGTGAGGTCCAGCGACGTCCACCACTCGATGGCCTCGGCGTAGCACCGGTCGTTGCCGGTGAGCGTTGCAAGATCAAGGCGGTCGTTTGTGGCTGGCAGGTAGGCGTCTCGCAGCAGCTCGCGATACGCGTCCAGCGCAGGCCGCAAACTCTCCTCAACAAAGAGCTGCCAAGCGGAGCCTTCCTCACTTGCCGGCACTGCCTTGGTGGCAAGGGCCTCGCTGATGCCATCGACCTGCTGGAGCACCCGGCGCACGACGGGTTTGGGAGCAACGCGGTTCGTGCCAATGCTCGCGCGCAAACTCCGGGTGGTGGCAGCAATTGCGTCGGGTGCTTCCTTCCAGCGCTCGATAGCGTCCCTTTGTTCCTGTGGTCCGAGCGTAGCCGCGCGCATCCATTCGCGAGGCCAAGCGGTTTGCCAACCGCTCACCTGGTTCAAAAGCCCAAGGTCACTCTCACAACCGGGCGACCGATAGGGCGTTGCTGCAAAACCGCCGTCCGCAGAAAGCTCGGTGCCGACTGCAGCACCGGACAGGGCAGCAGTTATGGCAAACGCGGTGATGAGGGCCGTTAACGGCCTGTGCAAGTTGGCAGGCATAAGCACTGTGACAGTCACGTTTGCATTAAGTGCAATACGTGTCGTTGACGCTTGTATAGCAGTGCCGGAAGCGCGACCGCACTGTCGGAAAAAGCCGACACTGTATATGCATTTTTGCTGCAAATAATGTGATCCAGTTCCGATTCGACTGCGAGACGCTGATGCATAGTTAGCTCCGCACAAAGGCATACCCATCGAAAGGTGGGGACGCAAAGCTACCGGTCTAAGGGTGTATCGCCTAGGACAGCGGGGTTGCCGAATCGGCCACGCGAACCACACGGTTCGCCGGGCACGAACAAGCGCTGCATCAGCGCTGAACGATTCGAGTTTCCCGCCCCCACTTACCGTCCGTTGCATTAGCACCCGTAGCCGCCGCAAAGCCAGACGCGTTGCACCGACAGCGCAAAGGTCATCGGGGAATATGGGACGCATACTTTTCTACACCACCTCGCCGCGCTTAGGCGCCATCGTCTGTCTGACCCTGCTCGTTGCCGCCTGCGGTGGCGGTGGTGGGGGTGACGACGCATCCGACGCGTCCAAGGGCGGCCCGACCGCGCAGCGTCAAACCGCGCCGACAATCAGCGGAACACCGCCGTCGGTCACCACTGCGGGGCAGCTCTACGACTTCACGCCGCGGGCATCGGATGCCGACGGCGATATCCTGAGCTTCAGCGTTGAAAATGCGCCCGGGTGGGCCGCGTTCGACGCCACCACGGGGCGCCTCAACGGGACACCGGGTAACACCGACATCGGCTCGACGAGCGGTATCGTGCTGTCGGTGTCGGACGGCACCAACACGCGCTCGCTGCCCGCGTTCAGCATTCGCGTGGTTGACGGCGGGCTGATCAACACGGCGCCCGAAATCGGCGGCCAGCCGGCAGGCGCAGTTGTGGTTGGCAACAGCTACTCGTTTGTACCCGACGCCAGCGACGCCGACGGCAACGCGCTGACATTCACCGTGACTAACCTGCCGTCCTGGCTGAGCTTCGATGCAGCCACCGGCGCGATTA
>JBCAXP010000126.1:0-11400 GCA_038533995.1 Pseudomonadota bacterium | reverse complement strand
GGTCGACAGGGCCAGCACGCAGCTCGCGCACAAGGGCTACACGGTGCGCAACCAAAACGTTGTCGACGACTGGAACGTCGAGGAAGAGCTCAAGCTCCACCAGTGGGCAGACGTCATCCTGCTGCAGACGCCAGTTAACTGGATGGGCGTTCCGTGGCGCTTCAAGCAGTACATGGACGAGGTGTACAGCGCCGGCATGGGCGGGCAGCTGTGCAACGGCGACGGCCGGTCGCGCTCCAACCCGGCAAGCCAGTACGGCGCCGGTGGCACGCTCACGGGCAAAAAATACATGCTGTCGCTCACGTTCAACGCACCGCGCGAGGCCTTCGACGACGATGCGCAGTACCTGTTCCAGGGCCGCGACGTCGACGATCTGTTTTTCCCCATGCACATGAACTTCCGCTTCTTCGGCATGCAACCACTTGCAACTTTTGCCTGCTACGATGTGCTTAAGGATCCGCAGATCGACGACGACTTTCGGCGCTTCGACGCTCACATTGACGAACACTTCTGAGGTCAACGATGAAAACGCAAAAGCTACACGCCGGTGCGGACTTCCCCGCCCTGCCGGTCACGGACGACAACCTTGCCCACGTGGACATCAGCAAACCCACCGGTGACGCCGACTGGCAGATGGTGGTGGTGTACCGCGGCCGCCACTGTCCGATGTGCACCAAGTTTCTGAACAGCCTTGCCGGTTTCCGGCAGCGGCTGCTCGACATCGGCGTCGACATCGCCGCGGTGTCCGGTGACAGCAAGGAGCAGCTCGACGAGCACCGCCCGCGGCTGGACGTGAACTTTCCGCTGTATCACGGCCTGACCCTGGAGCAGATGGAGTCGCTGGGACTCTATGTTTCGATACCGCGCTCGGAAAAAGAGACCGACCACAACTTTGCCGAGCCTGGCTTGTTCGTCATCAACGGGGACGGCCAGCTGCAGGTAGTCGACCTGTCGAACAATCCCTTTGCACGGCCGGACCTGGAAATCTTCGTGTCGGGCCTCGAATGGATTCGCAACCCGGAAAACAACTACCCAATTCGCGGAACTTACCGGTAGCGCACCTTCTTGCAGCCACGCGGCCGGAGCACTTGCCCGGCCGCGCTTAATCCTCGTTGGCGTCTGCCATCCCGGGAACAAAGGCTGACAAAAACGCCATGGCGAACGGCGAACCCTCAACCGCCGCGTCGTCCAGTGGGTTGCCCCACCAGATGCCCTCGCTGTTCGCGAGCAGAATCAGCGTGACGTTGTGCTTAGGCACCTTCAGGTACAACGCGGACCAGGCGTCCTCCCACCAGCCGCCGTGCCAGGCGAGCGCCTCGCCACGATAGTCCTGCACCCACCAGCCGACGCCGTAGGGAAAAGCGCGCCCCTCGCCGAAGCGCGTGCCGTTCATCATGGCGTCACGTGACTCTGCGGAAACGAGCACGCCACGGTCGAACGCCGCATCAAACTTTGCGAGGTCCAGCACCGTGCTGACTACGCCGCCGGCGGCGCCATCGCCCTGCGGCGGCCTCGGTGGCGACGGACTGACCGTGCCGGCGTCGTCGAGCTGGTAGGGCTGCGCAAGCCTCGCGGCCAGTGCCTCCGGCAGCGGGAGCTTGCGGTGCTTGCGCGCGGAATCGCGCATATCAGCAGGTTCAAGCACGTGTTCGGCCACCAGCGTTGAAAACGGCGTGTCGGTTGCGGACATGATCGGCCGTGACGCCCAGGAGTACACAATCGGGTTGTAGGAGAACGCCGTGCCCGGCACGCCCGCGGCGGTGTGAGACAGCATATGACGCAGCGTGTGCGTGGCAGGTTCGCAGCGCAGGTTCCGCGCAAAGATCGACGGCTGCTTGCTGAAGCGCGCGCAAAAATCCGCCCACTCGCTGTACTCGGCAATGGGGCGATCAAGATCGAGCACACCCGACTCAACGAGACGAAGGGCAACAACCGCGGACAGGGGTTTGGACACCGACGCGATGTCGTACGGAGTCTCTGCTGTTGCCGGAATCCGCCGATCGACGTCTGCAAACCCCAAGCCCGCGGCGAGCACCACCGTCTGGTCCTTCAAGACCGCGACCGACAGACCTGGAATGCCGGCCCCACGGCGAAGCTCGTCAACGCGCGCCAGGAACGCTGCGGCGTCCGGCGTTACATCAACGTCGCTGGCAAGCGTTACCCCTGTGCTCAGGCACATCAGCGCCACGACCCATCCAATAAGTACACCGGATTGTTTCCTCAAGATTGCCTCCTTGGCACAAACGCCGTACCCCATCCCACTAAGCTGGTGAGGAATACAGCTGGATAATACCGGTGATGTTGTCGCCACCGAACCCACTGTCTACGCCCCGCGCGTAGACCTCGCCAGTACGGTGGCACAACGGCAGGTCAATTGACACCTGCCGCGCGGTGCGCTCTAGCAACGCGAAGTCTTTTGCGACGAGGTCAATCGGAAACGCCGGCGCCCACGTGCCAGCGAGCATCGCACCGGCGGAGAGTTTCGCGGCCGGGCTGCAGACCGGTGTTGCGCCGACAATCTCAACGGCGGCCTCGGGGTTGATGCCGACCCGCCGCGCGAGCGAAAGCAACTCGGCCATGGCGCCAAGCTGAACGCCGAACAGCGCATTCACCATCAGCTTGACGGCGGCGCCTGCGCCGCTGGCGCCCGCATGATGAACGGCACCGGCCATGGGTTCGAGCACCGCCGCCGCTTTAGCAAACGCCTCGTCGCTGCCGCCGACCATAAAAATCAACGCGCCGCTCTCCGCCTGCGGCCGGGAGCCGGCGAGCGGCGCATCGACCAGCACGCGGCCGTGCTGCTCAAACTCACTGGCAAGGTCACGCACATACGGCACCGACAACGTCGAGCACTCGATCGCAAGCGCTTCGGCGCCGAGTGACTGCAGCGCTCCGGAGTCCTTGTCGAGCCACACGGCACGGGAAGCCTCATCGTCGCGCACCATCGATATCACCACATCCGCTTTCGCTGCCGCGCTCCGTGGCGATTCGGCTACCACGGCACCGCGCGCCGCGAACGGAACTGTGCGCGCCTGTGAACGATTCCACACGGTGACGTCGTGACCCGCATCGATCAGCCTGGCGGCCATCCGGCTGCCCATCGCGCCCAGCCCGAGAAATGCAATCTTCTTCATTCGTCTGCCCTCTTGTCCTTTTTCCGGCAGCGCCAATCGCTGCCTGTAGGTTGCACAAGTCAGTCTGATTCCATCCTCATGAGGGATAAACCGTGCTTAATGAATTTAACTCGTGCAATATCTGCATCAATGAACGTAGATGCACTGCGCCTTTTCATCGAAGTCGCCAACAAGCTGGGCTTTGCGGCGGTTGCGGCAGACCGTGGTGTCAGCCCGTCGTCGGTGTCGCGGGTCATTGGCCAGCTCGAAAGCGAACTGGGCCTGCGCCTTTTCCACCGCACGACCCGGACAATGACGCTCACCGAGGCTGGCGACATTTACTTCCGGCACGTCACACCAATTATCGATGCGCTCGATGAAGCCGAGGAGGCAGCGCGCCTGGTGAGTGCGGGTCCGCAGGGCACCTTGCGCATGACGGCTTCTGTCGCTTTCGGCGAACGCGTCATCGTGCCACTGCTGCCCAGTTTTCGAGCCGCCTTCCCGGGCGTCGAACTCGACCTTTTTTTCACCGACGCCAATGTCGACCTGGTCAGCGAAGGCATCGACCTGGCCGTGCGGCTTGGGTCGGGGCTGACGGGAGACATCGTTGCCACGCGGCTCTTCCGAACCGCGTACCGAGTTGTTGCCAGCAAGGCCTATCTTGAGCAGGCGCCGCCGATCAAGAAGCCGGAAGACCTTGAGCACCATGCGTGCACGGTGTTCCAGCTACCCGCCTACCGGTCGGCATGGAAGTTCAAAAAGCGCAACGGCCGGCAGCGTGGCGGCGTTCAGGCAGTGCCGATCACTGGCGGTACGGTGGTGTCATCGGCACTCAGTCTGCGTTCCGTCGTGCTGGGCGGTGGTGGCCCTGCGCTCCTTGCCGACTGGCTCGTGGCCGATGACATCGCCGACGGTCGGCTTGTCGATGTCTTGCCGGGTTACGACGCAACCGCCACTACCTTCGACACTGCGGCGTGGTTGCTGTATCCGAGCCGCGCGTACCTGCCGCAGAAGGTGCGCGTCACGATCGACTTTCTGAAGCAACAGCTGGTGGGTGCGGCTACCACAGGAAAGTAACTCGCAGCCTGGTGGGAGCGGCTTCCAGCCGCGATTGTGCCTCGCCGCCACCTGTATCGCGGCAAGATGCCGCTCCCACCCTAGGGGCTTCCGCCGGAAAACCTATGCCAGATCGCCTTTTCGATCTCCACCACGATGAGCATGGCAACGCCCGCTGCCACTACGGCGAGGCCGTCGAGCAGCGCCACCGGGCGCGTGTTGAAAATGAGCTGCATGAACGGCGCATAGGTCATCAGGAACTGCGCTGCGGTGACGAGGCCGACGCCAAGCAGCACGGCGCGTGTGCCGAGCGCACCGATTGCCGTAAGCGACGTGCCGTGCACGTAGCGCACGCTAAAGAGATAGAAGATTTCCATGACGACGATGGTGTTTACCACGATGGTGCGCGCAACTTCGACGGGCAAGCCGCGCGACTCGGCCCAGAAGTACATGCCGAACGCGCCGATCAGGAACAGCGTTGACACAAAGCCAATGCGCCACAGCAGTCTGCCGCTGAGGATATTTTGCGTTGTGCTCCTCGGCGCGCGCTGCATCGCCCCGGCCTCGGTCGGTTCGAAGGCAAGCGTCAGGCCAAGCGTTGCCGCGGTAATCATGTTGATCCAGAGGATCTGCACCGGCGTGATGGGCAGTGCAAGCCCGAACGCGAGCGCCGCAAGAATCGTGAGCGCTTCGCCGCCGTTGGTGGGCAGCGTCCAGCTGATCACCTTCATGAGGTTGTCGTAAACGGTGCGACCCTCGCGGATGGCCGCGACGATAGACGCAAAGTTGTCGTCGGCCAGCACCATTTCCGCCGCTTCCTTGGCTGCCTCCGTACCTTTCCTTCCCATGGCGATGCCAACGTCAGCGCGCTTGAGTGCCGGCGCATCGTTGACTCCGTCGCCGGTCATCGCCACCGTCAGCCGGTCGGCCTGCAGCGCCTCAACCAGGCGCAGCTTGTGCTCGGGCGTGGTGCGGGCAAACACATTCGTCTCAAGGGCCGCCGCCTTCAGCTGCTCCGCGTCCAGTTCAGCGATATCGACACCCGTGCGCGTAACGGGGTTGTCTGCCAGCCCAAGCTGGCGCGCAATTTCGCGGGCCGTGGCGGCGTGATCGCCCGTAATCATCTTCACGCGAATGCCCGCCTGCTTGCATTCGGCAACGGCTCGAATCGCCTCTTCCCGCGGGGGGTCCGCAAAGCCAAAAAAACCGAGCAGCGTGAGGCCGGTTTCCACATCGTCAAACGTCAGCACACGCGCCCCGGGGTCCACGGGTTTTTCAGCGAGCGCGAGCACGCGCTCGCCTCGCGCCGCCATCTCATCGATGCGCCTGCGCCAGTAGTCGCGGTCAATGTCTTCGTCGCCTTCCAGCCCGCGCTGGCGCACGCACATTTCCAGCACGCGCTCCGGCGCGCCCTTCAAATAGGCGGCACCGTGACCCGCGTGGTCATGGTGAAGTGTCGCCATGAAGCGATGCTCGGACTCGAAGGGAATCTCGTCAGTCCGCGGCCATGACTTGCGCACGAACACCGGGTCAAGACCGGACTTCATACCGGCAATCAGCAGCGCAGCTTCCATAGGATCGCCG
This sequence comes from Pseudomonadota bacterium, assembly GCA_038533995.1. Taxonomy (GTDB): domain Bacteria; phylum Pseudomonadota; class Gammaproteobacteria; order Steroidobacterales; family JBCAXP01; genus JBCAXP01. The sequence continues at coordinate 5,647 of JBCAXP010000126.1, read as the reverse complement.
TCAACGATCCACTCGCCGGCACGGCTGCGCACGCTCGCGTCGCTGCACAGAATTGCACCGAGCGTCAGCGCCTGCAGCCTCGGCCTGTGATCAAGGGCCACGGGCTTGCCGTCCAGCAAGAACTCACCGTCGGGGTGATAGCCGACCCCGGACACGTCGAACAGCTGCTGGTTCGTAAGCACCGACCTCACAGTCATTTCATTGCGGGTCAGCGTGCCGGTTTTGTCCGAGCAGATAACCGACACCGAACCCAGGGTCTCCACCGCGGGCAGACGGCGAATAATCGCGTGGCGCGATGCCATGCGCTGCACGCCGATCGCGAGCGTAATGGTCATCGTGGCCGGCAAGCCCTCAGGAATCGCTGCCACGGCAAGGCCAACGACGGCCATAAAGGCATCGGACCAGGTGTAGTCACGCACCCACACAGAGAAGACAAACGCGAGCGCCGCAATGGCAACGATAAACGCGGTGAGCCGCTTGCCAAAGGCATCCATCTGCCGCGTGAGCGGAGTCTTCAGCGTCTGCACTTCGCCGATCAGTTCGCTGATGCGACCGAGCTCGGTATGGCCGCCGGTCGCCACCACAAGGCCCGCGCCCTGCCCGGCCGCAACGAAGGTGCCCGAAAATGCGAGCGACGTGCGATCCCCGAGGTCCGCGTCTTCCACCACTTGCTCGGAACCCTTGGACACCGCCATGGATTCCCCGGTGAGTATCGCCTCGTCGATGCGGAGGTTTCGCGCTCGCACCAGGCGCAGGTCTGCAGGGACCCTGTCGCCGGATTCGATCAGCACGATGTCACCGGGCACAACGTCCGCGGCCGCGATGGTTGTGCGCTCGCCGCCGCGAACCACGGTTGCCTGCGGGTCGATCATGCTCGCGATGGCTTCCAGCGCGTCCTCGGCGCGCCCCTCCTGCACGAAACCGATCGCCGCGTTCACAAACACCACGGCCAGAATCACGCCGCCGTCGATTGCGTGCCCCATGAAGAACGACAGCACGGCCGCTGCGAGCAGCACGTAGATCAGCACGTTGTGAAACTGCAGGAGCAATCGCTTCCACGCGCTGCGCCGCGGGCCCTGCGGCAACCGGTTCGGGCCGAGGGTCTTAAGCCGCTCGGCGGCCTCGGGCTCTGACAGGCCCTCGGTACTCGCAGACAGCGCCTCGAGTGCCTCGTCAGTCGACCGGGCATGCCATGGGCTTGCAACGGTCGGGTCGATCATCGAGTTCTCCTCGAGTGCTGGTGCGAAGTGCTGCGAGTACGCGCCGGGCGGCGCCGTAGTGCCAGGCGGGCTATGGATAGCGCGACGTGCGCCAGTAGTATTGCGGGAGCCGGGCGGCCGGGCAATGCGGAAACTACTGATCCCCTTCCTTATCCCAGGGCGGCACCGGCTGAAAATGTTCGATGAGAAAATCGATCATCGCGCGAACCTTGGGCGCAACAATGCGATTGCTGGGGTACAACGCCCAGATTGCCGAGGTCGTTTCCAGGGGATGCTCCGCGAGCACCTGCACGAGGCGCCCGTCCCGGAGCTGCTCGCTCGCGATCCAGTACGACTGCACGCCGATTCCTAAGCCGCTTTCGATCAGGGTGCGCATTGCCTCACCATCGTTCACGACCACCGATCGGGGAACGGTGACCACCTCGCCCGATTCGAAAGCCCAGCGAACGTAGTCCGAGAGAATGACGCACCGATGCTGGGTAAGTTCGTCGGGCGTCGCCGGCAGGCCGTACCGCTCGACGTACGCGGGCGAGGCGACGAGCAGCCGGCGATCCGACGCGAGCTTGCGTGCAACGAGAGTGCTGTCCGCTAACGGCGCATTGCGGATGATCAGGTCGTACGCGCCCTCCACCACGTTCAGAACCTCGTCGGACAGGCGCAGGTCGAGATTGATTAGCGGATGGCGCGCCTGAAACCTGGCAAGCGTCGGCATGATGTGCATGCGACCAAAGGAGCCGGGCATCGTGATGCGAAGGAGGCCCTGCGCGGACGCACCCTGGCCGCTGATCTCGTTGAGTCCTGCCTCAAGGGTTTCGAGAGCCTGCTGCGCGTAGGGCAAAAAGTCGGCGCCATCTGTCGTCAGCGACACCGCCCGGGTTGTACGATTGAAAAGCCGAAAGCCCACCAGCGACTCGAGTCTCGACAGGCGCGCGCTTGCGCTTGCCGGCGACAGCGACACGTCGCGAGCAGCGGCAGACACCGAGCCGAGGTCAGCGATTCTGAGGAACAGGCGTAGCGATTCGACGTCCATTTATCAAAAATATATGAATAATCAATTTGTGAACAGGCCGTTTATTTAATCACACTGAATGATTAACCTTTGTCCGGCTAACACGTGATCCACTTGGGGAACCGCGATGACGCAGACCATGAAAGCTATCGGCTACACCAGCGCCGGCCCGGTCTCGGCCGACAACGCGCTGATTGAATTCGACGCACCGGTGCCGGAACCCGGCCCCAACGACCTGCTCGTGGAGGTGCGCGGTGTCTCCGTGAACCCGGTGGACGTCAAGGTGCGCGCGCGGATGGAACCGGAAGACGGGCCGCGCATCCTGGGCTTTGACGCCGCGGGCGTTGTGAAAGCCACGGGCAGCAACGTGACGCGTTTCCAACCCGGCGACGCCGTGTTCTATGCCGGCGACCTGACGCGCCCCGGGTCCAACGCCGAGTTCCAGCTCGTCGACGAGCGCATCGTCGGCCGCAAGCCATCGTCCCTCGGCTTCACCGAGGCGGCGGGCATTCCACTCACGGCGATCACCGCCTGGGAAATTCTCTTCGACAGTTTTCAACTGAAAGAAGGTGACGGAGCTGGTGAGGCGATGCTCGTAATCGGCGGTGCCGGCGGCGTCGGTTCAATTCTGATTCAGCTGGCAAAGAAACTCACCGGCCTCGAGGTGATCGCGACGGCATCGCGACCGGACACCGAAGCGTGGGTGAGAAAGATGGGCGCCGACCACGTCGTGAACCATCGCAAGCCGCTCGACGAAGAACTAAAAGCGCTCGGTGTTTCGCCGCGCTTTGTCGCGGCGCTCACCAAAACGGATGAGCACATTGCGGCTATTGTGGAACTGATAAAGCCACGCGGTCACATCGCGCTGATCGACGATCCGCAGGGACTGGATATCTCTCCGCTCAAGTTCAAGGCGATCACGCTGAGCTGGGAATTCATGTTTACCCGCTCCATGTTCCAGACCGAGGACATCGACGTTCAGCATCGGCTGCTGAACCGCGTCGCGGAGCTGCTGGACAGCGGCGCACTTCAATCCACGGTGAATCGTCGCGACGGCGCGATGAGCGTTGACACGCTGCGGGCCGCGCACGAGTTTCAGGAAAGCGGGCGGGCAATCGGCAAGACCGTGCTCGACGGGTTCGCGAGTTAAGCGCGGTAGCGGCGTCATCCGCCAAACGGCAAGGAGAACACATCATGGCAAAGACTATTCTCATCACGGGAGCGACCGACGGCATTGGGCTTGCAACCGCGAAAATGCTGGCGCCTGACGGTCACCATCTGCTCGTGCATGGCCGCAACCCGGCCAAGCTCGCTTCGGTGGAAGAAGAGCTTTCAGCGCTGGCCGGCGGGGGTGCGGTTGAGGGCTTCGTCGCTGACCTTTCACGCTTAAGCGAAGTGGAAGCGCTGGCAAAGGCTGTAACCGACAGGCACAGCACGCTCGACGTGCTGATCAACAACGCGGGCGTGTTCAAAACGCCGTCTGCCGTTACGCCGGACGGCCTTGACGCTCGCTTTGCCGTGAACACGATTGCGCCCTACCTGCTCACGCAGCGGCTGCTGCCGCTACTCGGTTCCAGCGGTCGAGTCGTAAACCTGTCGTCGGCCGCGCAAGCCAGGGTGAGTCTTTCTGCGCTTGCGGCGCACACCGGCCTCGCCGACGGTGAAGCGTACGCACAGAGCAAGCTCGCGATCACGATGTGGTCAGTGGAGCTGGCCCGCAAGCTCGGCAACGCCGGCCCGGCCGTGCTTCCCGTAAACCCGGGGTCACTACTCGGCACGACCATGGTGAAGGAAGCGTTCGGCACCGTTCGGGCCGATGTCAGCGTCGGCGCGAAAATTCTGTGCCGCGCCGCACTGGACGATTCCTTCGCGTCAGCTTCGGGTCAGTACTTCGACAACGATGCCGGTCAGTTCGCGCCACCGCACCCGGATGCGTCGGACCCGAAAAAGACGCGGGAAATCGTCCAGCACATCGAGCAGATACTCGCCGCAGCCTAAGCGGCGTCGAGAGAGAGCATTCGCCGAATCGACTTCTCGATGTAACCGCCGCAATACGTCTTGCCGTAGTCGCGCTCCTGCGCGGCGACAAACGCGGCCAGTGACGGACGCGAGCCAATCTCCCGGCACAACGCGTGAATGCCCGGGGCGTGTTTGCGAATGTCAGCCTCGAGCTCAGGCAGGCAGCGCATCATGTTTCCGTACAGCGCGTAAACGCCAATGTCGGCAAAGCTCACTCTCTCGCCGCCGACGTCGCCGCGCTCGAGCGACGCTTCGAAAAGCGCGAGCCACCGCGGCAGCCGCGTCGATCGAAAGTGCACCCAGTCCTCGCGCTCCCACATGGAATCGCCGTTGTACCTGCAGATTTCCATGAGCACGTCATTGCAGTCCATCTGCACCTTCATGCAAAGCGCTTCTTCGAAAGGGTCGTCCGGCGTGAGCTTCAGCTCCCGCGCCACGCACAGCACGATAGCCGGCATCTGGCTGAGCACCTGGCCGGTCGCGAGATTGCGCAACACCGGCGGCCCCATGAAGGGAATGTCCTGCTCCCGCGGGTCGCGATCTTTCAGCGCGTTGATCGCATCAAAGCTCGCTTCAATGCGAAGAGGGACGTCCTGGTAGGCGAACAGGTAGCTTACGAAACAGCCGCGGAAGGGGATGGGCCAGTAGTAAAGCTGAAATCGCGGATCGGGTGTCGTTGCCACCATGCGCCGGTCTCCGGGCAGAAACCGTCAGGGTATTGGAATGCCGACGTCCTGACCATCGAAATGCGCACCGATATTCTCACCGTTTCGCCCGGTGCCGATCGTTGCCGTGCCCAGCGGACGGTAATCGCCGTTGGCCTCGTCGGCAAACTGCGGATCGGCCCACACCGTGGCGGCAGCGGGATCGGTCACGAGTTCCGGGTGGCCCTGGTTGCGCGCGTCGCGCCAGTGATCGAGGCCGATGAACCGCTGCCCGGCCGGCCCACCGAGCTGCAGCGTCCAGGCGGGGGCCGCGCCCTGCCAGATGAGGTTGTTGTCGCTGAAGGCAATCGAGTTTTGCGTAGCGGCGTTCTGCGGCTCGACCGTAACGAGAAAGTCGTCTGACGCTCGAACGAACAGGTTGTTGAAGTTCTCAAAGTCGGCAAGGCCGGCGATTCGATACGCGATACCGGAAACGTCGACGTAAGTGTTGTTGTACAGCCGTACTTCGCGAGACTGCGCCGTTGAAGCGTCAAGATCGCCAGTGAGCACCTGACCGACATCCGTCACAACGTTGCCGTACGCGTCGACTCGCTCAAGCCAGCCTGCCCCCTGCGCGGCGCTTTGCAAGTGAATGCCCTGCTCGAGGTTCTGAAGGCGATTGTGATTCACGGCTACGTCCGTGACAGAACCACCGCCGGCTGCCAGCGTAACGCCCGCAGCGGTATTCGAGATGT
>JBCAXP010000125.1:0-11486 GCA_038533995.1 Pseudomonadota bacterium | reverse complement strand
GTGCCATGAGCGCACTGGTGCGCGGGGTGTGTTCGGACGGCTTGATCATCGCGCGGTTGCCGGCCGCCAGGGCGCATATCAGCGGCCCGGTCACCATGAACAGCGGATAATTCCAGGGCGCGATGATGCCGACGACGCCTTTCGGCTGGTAGACGACCTTCGCACTGGTGCTTGCCATTAGCAGGCCAACACTCCGTCGTGACGGCTTCATCCACCGGGCGACGCGGGCCCGGGCGTGTTTAACGCCTTCGACGGTCACAAGCACCTCGGCCGCCAGCGTTTCGCTCGCCGACCGGTTGCCAAAATCAGCGGAAATGGCTTCAGCCCATGCATCCTGGTGATCCACCATCATGCGGCGAAGGCTGTCCAGGTGCTCGCGACGCGTACTGGCGTCCGGATACGGATTGGCCGCAAAGGCACGCTTCTGGGCATCAAAAGCCTGGTGCATGCGGGCGATGGTTTCACTGCTGGAATGCAATTGCGCCGGATCGGCAACCATGAACGGTACTCCTCGTCGGCCAGCGGCGGCGCTGGCGAGCTGACATCATACCGATATCATAGTATTGCAGCGCATCAAAGCGCAAAGATACAACGCCCGATCCTGCAGGATTGCTGGCCTTCTCTTCACGGGTGTGGCCAGCGCACCGCAATTTAAGGGATACTTCCGCTCCGGCCCACACGGCTTGACTACACGCATTTGAAAGACGCGCTGCTGACAAAAAGCGCTTTCCCTCTCAATCGAAGACAGGAACTCCTCTCCATGGCAGACAGACGCTCGCGGCGCGCCGCCGACAAGATCAAGGGCGCCACAACCATCATTGGCGAAGGCATGAAGTTCAGCGGCAGCTTTTCAGGCCAGGGCAACCTGATTGTCGGTGGGCAGATGGTTTGCGACTGCGACCTGAACGGGGCAGTGACGCTTGACAAGACCGGCCGCTGGGAAGGGTCGCTGCGCGCCGGCACCGTGATCATTGCCGGCGAGGTGGTGGGCGACGTGCGCTCGGAGGGCAATATCGAGATCGCCAAAACGGCTTACATCAAGGGCAGCGTCATCGGCGGCAGCATCGCCGTGGCACAGGGCGCGGTCATTGAGGGCGAGATGCACACGGCACGCGACGCGAGCGTCACTGAGTTCACGGAGAAGCGCACGTCGAAGACCGTGCTCTAGCGGTCTCACTTCCCTCGCGCCAGAGCTTCACGAGCGGTCGAGCTTCGGCATCTCGTCGAGGGCCAGCAGGGTGGCCGCAATCACCGCGGTCGGCATCACGAAGAAATTAACGACCGGGATCATGGTCATTGCCAGCGTGGCACCGCCCAATCCAAGTGCCACCGGGCGCCGCGCCGCGAGCCAGCGCCGTTGATCGACAAAGCCCAGGCCGTGTGCACCCAGCGGGTAATCCACATACTCAGCTGCCAGCATCCAGGCAGTAAAGCCAAACCACGCAAACGGCGCCGCTGCGTTTACTACCGGGATGAAAAAAAGCAGCACGAACGGTATTGCGAGCGTCACGAACCACAGCAGCTTGCGCACTTCACCGGACAGCGCGAGCACCACCTCTGCCCACAATGAACGACGGCTGGTCTCGGGCAGCGGGTAGCCCTTGAGTTTCATCACCCGCTCCGCCAGGAAGCCGTTGAACGGCGCGCCGATGAAATTGGCGACCATCGTGAACGTGAAAAGCGTGATCACGGAGGCCAGCAACAACATGACCGGTACCACCAGCACGGTGAGCCATTGCAGCCAGCCGGGCAACGACCCGGCCAGGGATTGGCTCCAGGTACCCGCCTGCTGCCAGAGCCACCAGATGGCGCCCGCAAAGAGCAGGATGTTTACGGTAAGCGGCACAAGCACAAAGCCGGCCAGCTTCGGGTTTGGCAGTAAGCGCAGCGCACGCAGCAGGTAAGCGCCGCCGCGCATAAGGTCATCCATCAGCATCGGGCACCAGGGTATGCAGCATGACTTCGGGTGGACAGTTAAAGCGAATGTCGACGACGCAGGCGCCGGAGCCGGCCGAGGTGTATCCGCGCATGTTGCGGTACTGCCACGCACCTGAGCACAGGTACCGCGGGCAGCGCGCGTTGAGCATGACGGGAATACCACCTGGCAGGCAGATCTGGCCGCCGTGCGTGTGGCCGCTCAGCATAACGTCAAAGCCCGCATGAGCGGCGTTCTTGTAGATTTCCGGTGAGTGGGCAAGCAACACCGAAAACGCGTCGGCCGGCACGTTTTCCGCTGCCTTCTCCAGGTTGTCGGCCTTGAAGTAGTGCGGGTCGTCGACGCCGGCAATCCAGATGCGCGGGCCGTCGCTGCCGTTGGCATGCACCGGCACGCTCTCGTTCAGCAACACGGTTATGCCGGCTTTTTCGAGCTGCGGCACCATGCGGATGCTGTCGTGATTGCCAAGCACCGCGATTACCGGCGCCCGCAGGCTCTGGCGCACTTTGGTGAGCGCATCGATGGCCGGCTGCAGGGTCCCGAAGGTCTCGGCGCGGTAGTCGCCTGTCAGCACGCAGACGTCGTACTCAAGTCCGCTCACCGCATCGATGAGCGTGTCTGCCATGTCGGGCGCCATGTCGAGGTGCAGGTCGGTGATGTGCAGCAGCGTGTAGCCGTTGAACTCACGCGGAATATGTGGCGCGCTGAACTGGTGCCGGCGCACTTCGATCCGGCGCGCATTACGCTGACCGCGTCGGTGGAGCATGGTCACTTTCAGCAAGAACCGAATCACCGAGTCCAGCGAGTCGATGTTTTCGATGTGGAACCAGTTGCGTCCCTGCCCGAAGACCTTCGCCTCGTAGGCCGTCTCTATGCCGATTCGCTGCCTGAGGTGCACGGGACCGATGCGGCGGGCAAGGTACTCGGCGGTCTCGGGGTCCAGTGGGGCGCGACTCATGGCGCTGTGGAATAACACAGGCAACCGCCCCGGACAAGGCCGGAACCGGCATGGGCAAGGAAACTCAGGTGTTCGGCAGACGCACTAATGACAGCGTGGCCGCCGCTCGCAGGCTACCGCTTTTTGCCGGCACCACCGCGCCGGGCACGTGAGCGCGCCGACGTTGTCAAACCAACAATGACCAGACCCAGGCCCACCAGGGCAAGCGTGCCCGGCTCCACAACCGGCGCCGAGTTGGCCAGCGTTACCCCGCCGGCGGGCGTGCCCACCGTCAGCGGCACAGCGGTTGCCTGGTGCGGATTCGACAGCGCCGCCGCCGGGCCGTTGGCAGCGGTACGATCACCCTGCTCGACAGGCATGGGCACTGCGCCAGCGCCAATCGGCAGCGCCAGCAGAAACGCGATGGCAAAAAAGGACAATGCGGGCGCCGACGGGCGCGGGTTAACAGCCATGGTTTTTCTTCATTGGCACACCGTCAGGCAGTCAGGTGCACCGGTCAGGTTTCGGGGTGTGTTCGGGCGAGTGTTCGCCCTGCCTGCATTCCAACGATGCAAGGACTGTGCCCAACGTAATCAAGCTGCTGATTTGCCTTGCGTTCGCGTAGCGGCCAATCCACGCCCTCGACTTGCGGTGTAAACTTTCCCGACATAACAAGGAGAACGGCAGAATGACCGGATGGAGTCGACTCGGCTGGCTGGTTGTCGGCATCGCCGCGGGTTACGGCGCGGCGTGGTTCCAGCTCAGGATGGCCGGCGCAGACAGCGAACCGGCGCCCGCGGCTGTTGCCAGCGACCTGCAGCCCGCACCCGCAATGCCTGTCCGGCGCGGCCCTGCCAGCCCGGCGGTTTCCGTATCCGTGGAAAACCCGTTGAGCGGGGAATTCGTGCGCGCGCCAGGGCTGCTGCTCGGCGACGAGCGCTACCTGCTGATGGCGCTGGCGCCGATACGCGACGCAACAACTGCATTCATCGAATACCCGGGCGGGGCGCGGGAACCTGTCGGTGATGTAGTAGCGATTGATGTGGACTTAGGGCTGGCGGTGCTGGCAACGCCGCTACGTGACGGCGCGAGCTACGAGTCCTCCGACAGCAGCGGCACGCTATACCTCGGCAGGGACGTCACCTGGAAATCGCAGTTTGGCGTGGGCAACGGCTTTGTGGACTCGGCTGCGCGCCAGACCGAGGGTGGCAACTATGTGTATGCACTGCGTCTCGACGATCGCCCGACCGCCATAACTACCTCAACGCTTGCCGCATCGCGGCCCCAACTGGCAGCGCCCCTGGCCCTGCTGGCCGACAATGGCAACCGCCTCATCGGCGTCACACTGCCAGGCCGCGAGGGATCTGGCGGCGTCGACGCCATCGATGCAGCTTCGCTCAGAGACCTGCTCGCAAGCATCGGCACCATCGAGCCGATGAACCTGGCGGCATTTGCCGGGTTCTATGCCAGCGCCACTGACGTCGGTCGCCTCGAGCGGCTCGCGCGGCTCGTGGGACGTCGGGACTGGGAAGGCGCCGTGCTGCTCGCTCGCGATCTGCAAAGCCAGGGACCGCCGAGCGGCGACGCCCGCCCGCTTATCGAGCGGGCTTACGAGGGCCTTGCGCTTCAGCAGCTGGCCCAGGGCGATGCGTACGCGACGCTCGCAACGCTGGACGACGCGCAGCGTCACGTCGGCCAATCGGCCGAACGCATGGCGCTGCGTGCCGCGGTGTACAAGGCGCTCGACGAACCGGACGAGGCACTCGAGTGGTACGCAAGAGCGCTACGGGCGGACCCGTCACTCGAGCCGAGCCTGCGCCCGGCGCTGCGCGACTACGCGTTGTCGCTCACACACCGCCCAAGTTCCAGCCTGGCAATGTCCATCGAGTGGATGCAGCGGGTGCTGGCGGACGATGCCGGCTTTGCGCCTTATCACGCGCGCCTGGGCCAGCTGTTTTTCGAGAGCGGCCGCTATGCCGAGGCCGACGCGAGCTTGAGCCGGGCGCTGTCGCTCGACCCGGCCATGGCCACTGAACTGCAGACGCTGCAGGCGAGCGCAAGGCAAAGGCGCAACCTGCCGCACAGCACGGACGTACCCATCGACACGCGCGGTAACGTTATTTTTCTCGACGTCATGGTGAACGGCGCTGGACCCTTCCGCTTCCTGCTGGACACCGGCGCATCCTACACAGCCATCTCAACCGAAACGGCGTTACGCCTCGGTATCGACAACACGTTCTTCGGTGCACCGGTAACCGCGCTGGAAACCGCCAACGGCAGAATCTACGCGACCGTCACAAAGCTGCAGTCAGTCGCCGTCGGGCAGGCTGCCGTGAACGACGTCGACGTAGTGATCCTGGACACGATGGGCGGCGCGGACGGGCTGCTTGGCCTGTCGTACCTGGATCACTTCAACGTCGACATTAATCGCACGGTGGGCAAAATGTCACTTGTACGCCGCTGACGGACCGGGTGACGTGAAAAACTGGCTCTTCATCAGCGCAAGGTCGGCGAAGTCTGTCATCTGGTCGCCGTCGAGGTCAGTGTCAGTATCCCCCGCGGTGAAGAACGCCGCTTTCATAACACCTAAGTCAGCAAAGTTGACCACGTCGTCATCGTTGAGGTCGGCGTCGCACAGGTTGCCATAACCGTCGCCGTTCGTGTCGCGCTGATCCGGGTTCGGCGCCAGCACACAGTTGTCCGCGCCGTCGGCAATCCCGTCCGAGTCGCTGTCACTGCCGATGCAGGCCGGACCGGCGCCGCGCAGGGAAATGTCATCGACGTACCAGCCGTCCTCGGTAACGGTAAAGTCCGAGTAGAAACGAAAACGCACCCGCGCCTGGGCCTCCCCGTCCAGCTGCGAAACGCTTAAGGAAACGTTCTCCCACTGCGAACTGCTGCCGTCGTAACGCGCCACCTCCGACCACTCGCCGGTGTTGTCACTCACCTCGACGATGCAGTAGTCGTAGCCGGCTTCCGTGTCGCAGAGCTGGGCAAACTCCAGCCGCAAATCGCTGACGCCCGACAGGTCCAGCAGCGGTGACGTCAGCGTGATGTCGCGGTCGTTTGAATAGTCGGTACCCGGGCTGTCGGTCCAGGCGTGAGTCGGACTGTTTGCGGTTTCCGTTGTGATGGCCCAAGGCGCCCGTGCGGTCCAGCCGTTCGCACCGGATTCCACGTCGTCACTGAAAACGTCGCAGAACGGGTAGAGCACGAAGTCCTCCTTCGTCGTTTGCCCGCTGGCCGCCGCGATCTCCGTGCGAGTTGCGACACCGTAGTCCGGCGAGTCCGGCGTTACGGTGAGGTCGTAGGTGCCCGCCACCAGCGACAGCGAGTAGGTGCCGCTATCCGCGCTGCTGGCTGCCTGGAACTGGCCGCCCGCATCGATTGTGGCGGCCATAGGAAGGCCTGTGTCGGCGGCCCGCACGCTGCCTGCAATCCTCGGCGCGGTCTGCGGGTCAATCACGTAGAGAAACGCCGCGCTGGGAGGTCCCCAGTTGCCGTCGGCATCCCGGGCCCGCGCGTAGAGGATATGCCGGCCGTCGCTCAGGCCGTTGGTGTCCAGGCTGCCAGTGAGCCCCTCGACCCGGTTGTTGAAGTTGCCGTCGGCGGCGTCCAGTGGAATCGCGATTGCTGCCGGGTCCCATGGCGGCACGTCGAAGTACACCTCGGCGGCCGCGATGTCCTGCGTGGGCTCGGTGCCGTTGTTGCTGCTAAAGCGCGTATCGTCCGCCGTTGCGGTCAACGTTACCGGCTCACCGGGCGCAACGGCGCCGTCAGACAGCCCCAGGTCCAGCACGTCCGGCCCGGCCGGCGTGAGATACGGCGTGCGCGCGACCTTCGCCGCGTACAGCAGCGCCTTGAGGTTGTCCGGATAAATGGTGCTTTCGAAGGTCGAACACGACTGGAAGAAGGACGTGCCCAGCTCAAAGGTGAATGACGCAAGGCCAAGATCGCCGTAAGCAAAATCGATCGTGGTGCCGTCGGTGGGATAAAGGCTAATCGCCTGTGCCGGCTCGTAATCGTTGTACCAGGCGAGCTTGCGGCCGAGCGTTTGCAGCGCGGCACCGTTGCTGGTCTGGATGTTCGCAAAGCCCCACGGCCACAGCACCAGTTCGCTGAAGCTGTGCGTGTCGAGGAAGATGCCGGTGGCATCGGCCGGCGCGGCGGCGGGGATGGCCTCATCGCGCTGGTCCGGGAAAATACTGCGCACGTAAGCGGTGACCGCCTGGGTTTCCGGCTCGGATTCCGGCGCCGTGCCGCGGTAGGTCAGCGAGCACTCGCTGCCGCTGGAACCGTTGCAGCAACCCCAGTTGAACGGGTAGTTGCGGTTGAGGTCTGCGCCACGCGTCGTTGACGTCGGCGAGCAGAAATTCTGGTTGGTGTTCTTTCGCCATGACAGGCCCGTCTGCGCCTGCTCACGGCCATCCGGGTTGGCCTGCAGCAGCAGGTGCATCTCGTGGTGGTCCACCAGCCAGGTCACGTCCGGGTCGACGCCGTAGTTGTGCAGCAGGTACTCCGCAAACCGCGTGTTGGTTTCCGCCGGCGTGTACTCGCGGGCATGCACGCTGGTCATCTGGAACAACTTGGGCTTGTCGCCGCCGATTGCGCTATTGGTGATCTTCAGCACGTAGAGATCCGAGCCGCCGAGGCCTTCCGTCTTTTCCCACGAATCGCCAATGTCCGTCCACGTCGCAAGATCCGGGTAGCTGTTCACCAGCGCCTCGGCGGTCGCGTACGTGCCCTCGACGCTGCGGTAGCACGGAAAGCCGGGAATCGTATCGCCACCGCGACGCGGATTGGCCGCCTCGGCTTGCACCAACGCAATCGAATCATGAAAGCGCTGCGTCCACGCCGCGTCTTCGACAACGCGAAAACCGGCGGCTTCGAGCTGCTCGCGGTCGTAAGCACTGGCTTCGAGAATCACGAAGCCCTTGTGGAAATCGACATCCCAGGGCTCTACGTGCGCGGCAAGGTCACGCACGAGCTGCGGATCGTCGAAGAACGCCCGCACAATGGAGGTGGGATACTCAAGGTCCGGGTGGTCCGCCTCACTGGCGGGCAGTACGCCGGCGGCCAGCCCGAGGCTGAACGCGAGACAGGCTTGCAGAAGTCGTTCCATAGCCATGTTCTTATTCCTTAAGGTCAAAAATCTCTAACGATAAAAATCGACCCAGCGCAGGGTCATGGTGTCTGTAAAGGCCAGCGCCTCGGTGTCGAGCACAAGCGCAAAGCCGTCTGCCTCGCGGGTGGTCGCGGTCACGAGGCTCACGGGCGGTGAGACAAGTACTTGCCCATCGTGTGAGGAAAACTCAACACGGCCCTTGCGCCCCGCAACGGCCGCTTCGAAGCCTTCCAGCCCGTCGAGGTAGAGCATGACCGTTACTTCAGCCGGCCAGTTACCGCCTGCCACCCCGAGCGTGGCCGAGCCGATGCCGCGGTCACTGCTGATTTCAACGCGCGGCGCTTTGTTCTTGCCGCGCACGACTACGCGGTCGCCCTGGGCGACCTCGCTCGCCTGCAGGCTACCAGCACCGCTGTTGACGCCGACGCCAATGCCGGCACAGCCAGCGACAGCCGCGGCGGTCAGCGCGGCCAGAAGCGTACGACGACGTACCACAACAACCCCACGGCCATGAGAGACGCCGACACGGGCGACGCCTGCGCGCCGAGCTGCCAGTCGCGCCAAAACAGGTAGCAGCCGACGAGAAAAACGCTGACCGACACTAGATAGTGCGGATTGCGGTCGAAGCCGCGCTTGCCGCGCCGACCACCGTCCGGAGGACCGCCGCAGCGCGGGCAGGCCTCCACGAGGCTGGATATCGGCAGATCGCACGCGGGGCAATTGATTAGCGCCATTAAAGGGTCACTCTCGAACTCGTCGGCAAGCGGCTTGCCGGACAGGCGGAGCGTACCATAGCGCACCGGCGTTACCACCCGGTTGACCGAGCCCGCACGCGCTACCAATGCTGCTATGCTTTGCGCATGCCGATGGTATTCCTAAGCTATCGACGCGCCGACAGCCGCGCCGACGCCGGCCGGCTTTACGACCGGCTAAGCCACGAGTTCGGCGATGACAACGTGTTCATGGACGTCGACGACATCGCCCCCGGAGAGAACTTCGTCACGCGTCTGGAGGCCACGCTGGGCCGCTGCGACGTGCTGCTCGCGGTCATCGGGCCACAGTGGGCATCCATTACCGACGGCAACGGCCAGCCGCGCCTGCACGACCCGGATGACTTCCTGTTGCTGGAGATCGGCACCGCTCTCAACCGCGGCATCACACTCATACCGGTGCTCGTTGGTGGCGCAACGATGCCGACCGAATCAGACCTGCCAGCGCAGCTCGCACCGCTGGCTCGCCAGCAGGCGTTGAGCCTTCGGCACGAGCGGTTCAGGGATGACACCAGCCACCTGGTTACCGCCATTCGCCGGGCGACCGGCACCGCCGGAAAAAACCGCAAGAGGCGGTTCAAATTTGTTGCTGCGGCAGCGGCCGTTATTCTGCTTGCCGCGCTCGCGTGGTGGGCGCTTTCTCCTGGTGGCAGCGAAACCCTGCGTGCCCAGGGCGCGCAGCTCAGCGTCGCCGACGTCAGGGCAATGCTCGTGGAGCGGGATTTTTACAACGCAAGTGCCAACGCGGACTCCGCCGGCGGCAGACACGAGTATGAATCGGCGGTAGTCAGCGGCGAGGTGGTCGTCGTGGATCACGTTACCGGGCTCATGTGGCAGCAGTCAGCGTTCAGTCCGCAAAGAGAGCTTGCCCGAGCCCATGCGACGGTGGCCAGTACGAACGAGGACGGCTTTGCCGGTTTCCACGACTGGCGCCTGCCCACCCTCGAAGAAGTAACCTCTCTGCTCACACCCGAGCCGCGGTCCGGCTACCACATCGACCCGGTGTTTGACGCAAGCGCCGCACCGGCAATGTGGACTGCCGACACGCACTCTGACGGTGGCGCCTGGGTCGTCTGGCTCGGGGACGCCACCGTGGTCGCCGAAAGCCCCAAATTTAACGCCTGGCTCCGGCTGGTGCGCAGCAACAGGTAAGCCACGGCGGGCCAGCCGCTACCGGAGACATGGATGAAGACCGACCCAACCATTGACACCAACACCCCTGCTCTCCAGGCACTGGACGATGCGCTCGCGCAGGGCGACCTTCGTGAGGTGCGCAGGCAGCTTGCGGCACTGGACGACAACGAGCGCGCGACGCTGCGCCTGGAACTGGGCGACGCCGCCTACGACCAGGTGTACCGCTCCGTGCGGCGCGCGACGGCCGGCCGTTCGCTGGGCAAGGTCATCGTCCTGCACGGCATTATGGGCGGCCGGCTGGCGGTGCGGCGCAAGGGGGACACCGACAACGTCTGGATCAATTACTGGCGCCTCGCCACCGGCCGCATGGCGCAGCTGGAACTCGATGCCCAGGGCGAACCGCGCGACCCGGGCGTCGAAGTGCTCGTCAAGGGGCATATCAGAAAATACTACCTGCCAATGGTGCTCAGGCTCGATCAGCGCTGGGACGTCAAGCCATTCGCCTATGACTGGCGCAAGGACATCCGGGAAAGCGCGGTGCGGCTCGCCGACACCATTCGCACCTTCGCCGGCGACGAACCGGTGCACCTCGTTGCTCATTCCATGGGCGGACTCGTAGCGCGCTACATGATGCACCTGTTTCCAGAGCTCTGGCAGGGCATGGCCGATGGCGACGGCCTCGCTCGCGGCGGACGCCTGGTCATGCTGGGCACGCCAAACCACGGTTCCTATTCGATTCCTGTTGCGATGACGGGCGCCGACAGGCAGCTGAGGCTGCTCGCAAAGCTCGACCTGGCCCACGGCCTCGACGACATTGTGCGTATCACGAACAGCTTTGCAGGCAGCTACCAGATGCTGCCCTCGCCCCTCACCAGCAACGGCGACCATCGCAACAGGCTTTACACGCAGGACACGTGGGGCAAGCACCCGGTGCACCAGCACCTGCTGCGCCGTGGCAGGCAGTTTCACGATGAGATTGCAGACGCGGTGGACCCGGACCGCTTTGTGTACGTTGCCGGCTACAACCGGGACACACCGCACCGCGTGCACGTCGACAGCCCCGGCAAGTTCCGCTACCAGTTAACCCGCAACGGCGACGGGCGCGTGCCGCACGAACTTGGCCTGCTCGACGGCGTGCCCACCTGGTGGGTCAACGCCACCCACGGAGACCTGGCGCGCAACGGCGACGTACTTGCCGCCATCGACGACCTGCTGCAAACCGGCAAAACCAGCGTGCTGCGGCCGTTGCGGCCGGCGTCCCGGACCGCCCAGGACACCCGGCTCCATTCGCCGGACGATTTCGAGGCACTCGACCCGGCTATCATCGAACTCCTCAGCGAGGAAACGCGCAGTGCGCGGCCGCGCGCCACGCGCCTTTCGGGCGAGGCACAGCTCCAGGTGGAAAACGCACTGGCAAGCAGCGCAATCGGTGGCGGCGCGGATGCCGCGCAGGCGATGATCGCAACCCCTGCCAGCGGTGTTTCGCGGCCAAAGCCTGCGATGCGCGTTGAAGTGGTCTGGGGGGACATCACGGAAGCCGAGGGCGACGTGTTCACCGTTGGCCACTACCAGGGCGTGCTGCCG
>JBCAXP010000124.1:0-11505 GCA_038533995.1 Pseudomonadota bacterium | reverse complement strand
CGAAGCCGACTGGGACAGCGACCCCAAGTGGGCGTACGTGCGGGCACGTGGCCGGCCGGGGTGGATCCGGAAATCGCATATCCGGCAGAAGTCGTGGACTTATAACGGACTGCTGGAGTTTTACGTTATCGACGTCGGCCAGGGCGACGGTGTGCTATGCCGAACGCCGGACGATCGCTGGCACCTGATTGACGCGGGCAGGCCCAACTCGCACCAGATGACCAAGAAGGGCGCGGCAAACTTCCTTCGCTGGAAGTTCTACCGGGACCTCGGAATGGACAGGATCAAGCTGCACAGCCTGACCGCGTCGCATTCGGACTTCGACCACTATGGCGGCATGCTCGACCTGCTCAGCGGTGAGCTGTACGACGGGCGCACCTTCGACGTTGAGGTGGCGCACTTTTACCACAACGGCATGGGTCGCTTCGTGGGTGACGATCCGCTCGGCAAACTGAAGTCGGGCGCCATCGGGCCGTTGCCCAACGATCACTACGACATTGCCACGCACGACCACTTCATCGTTGACCTGCTCGATGACAAGGATTCGTTTGCCGCCGCCGGACAGTCGTTCTCAAGCTCGTTCGGCGAGCTCGCCGCGCTGGTCGGGAGCAAATGCGAAAGCGCGCAGCGGCTGTCGCTCGCTGATGGCCACCTGCCGGACTACGCGCCCGGCGAATCCGACGTGAGCGTTCGCATCCTTGGGCCTGTCGTTGAGCAGTTCGGGCGGCAGCAGGGGCTGCGGCGGTTGGGCAGCGGCAGGGAGTGGGAGAGCAAAACGCGCAATGGCCACTCGCTGGTGTTTCGCTTCGACTACGGCAACGCCCGCATTCTCATGACCGGTGACCTCAACGAGGAGTCACAGCGGTTGCTGTTGAGTTACACCAACGCCGACGAGTTTGCCGTGGACGTAGCCAAGGGCTGCCACCACGGCTCCGAAGACGTGAACATTGGGTTCATCAAGGCCATCAAAGCGAGGGCGACCGCGATTTCCTCTGGCGACAACGAGAGCTATGCGCATCCGCGGCCCGTGCTGCTGGGCGCCTCCGCACGCTACGGCCGCGAGTCGAAAACGCCCGATGGGAAGGTCATGGCGCCACTGTTGTACTCCACCGAACTTGCCCGCTCGGTGAAGCTCGCGTATCCCACGTCGGTCAAGCTCGACCCGGACTTCTCCGGCCCGCAGGAAGAGCGCTGGTTCTCCGCGAAGAAAACAAAGATCAAGTCGTCAAGTACGCGGTACCGCAAGCTGGACACCACGCCGATTGCGACAGACCTGGTCTACGGACTCGTCAACGTCCGCACGGATGGCAACACAATTCTGTGCGCAACGATGGAGGAGTCGGGCGGCGACTTTGACACGAAGCTGTTCAAGGCAGGCGTGGACGTGGAAGAGTGAGGGTTAAGTGAGGAACAACACTATGACGAACTATCCGGTCGACATGAGCGTCAGGCCCGAGGTCAGCGCATTTTTTGACGATGTCTCAAACACGATCAGCTACATCGTGAAAGACCCGTCGTCGGCCGCATGCGCCATTGTCGACAGCGTCATGGACATCAACTACGCCGCCGGGCGCATCACGTTTGAACACGCCGATGCCCTCATCGAGCACATTCGCACGCGTGCCCTCAGTCTCGAGTGGATTATCGAGACTCACGTGCACGCCGATCACCTGAGCGCCGCGCCCTACATTCAGGAAAAGCTCGGCGGCAAGATCGGCATCGGCGCGAACATCCGGCTGGTGCAGGACACGTTTGGCAAGGTCTTCAACGAGGGCACCGACTTCCAGCGTGACGGCAGCCAGTTCGACAGGCTGTTCGAAGACGGTGACCGTTACACGGTAGGCAACATGCAGGCCTTTGCCATGCACACGCCCGGCCACACACCGGCGTGCATGGTGCACGTTATGGGTGATGCAGCTTTTGTCGGCGATACCCTTTTCATGCCGGACTCGGGTTCGGCGCGCGCGGACTTTCCGGGCGGTGACGCCGCGACGCTATACGACAGCATCCACAAGGTGTTGGCGCTGCCCGACGAAATGCGGCTTTTCATGTGCCATGACTACGGCGCCGGCGGCCGCGAGATCGCCTGGGAAACCACGGTCGGCGAGGAGAAGGCGCACAACATCCACGTGGGCGGCGGTCGCTCGAGGGAAGAGTTTGTGGCGTTTCGCACCAGGCGGGACGCGGAACTTGCGATGCCCAGCCTCATCATTCCGTCACTTCAGGTGAATATGCGTGCCGGCAAGATACCAACCGATGCAGACGGCCGCCCGATGCTCAAGGTTCCGGTGAACGGGCTTTAGTTACGGAACGACGGTCACTGCGCAGGGCGCAGCGTTCGCAACACCGCGGCTCACGCTGCCCAGCATGGCGCGCATCAGGCGTGATCTGCCGTAAGAGCCCATGATGATCATGTCGATGCCGTTCTCCTTCGCGTAACCGCAGATCTGGTCAGCCGGATGGCCCCATACCTGCACGCCCTGAGCACCCTCCGGTACATCACCCAGTGCCTTGGTGGTTGCAGCCAGTTCGGTGGTAGCTGCCTTTCGCTCCATCGCCTCGCGCGCTTCCTCGACGCCGCCCGACAGGTTCTGGGGCGAGGCGGAGGCAGACGCGGTATTCCACGCCTCTGACAACACAAACCGTTCGTCCTGCACAAGTAGAACAGTGACCCGCGCACCAAGTGCCCTGGCCATGTCACCGGCCACGCCGGCCGCTTTCAGCGATCCCTCGGAGCCGTCAGTGGGCACGAGAATGTGTTTGATATCGGACATGGAGGTCTCCTGTGCGGCTACGCCGATAGACGAAGAAAGTGAGCTTGTGAATCCTGTTCACACACCCGAGCTGGTTTCACGTTGAAAGCGTAAATCAGGCGTGACTCGTATACCACCTTGGGAGACGCCGCCGCGCCATGATCGTATACGCACAAATACGGTTGGCGCGCGGAAAGGCGACCTGTTAGACTAGCAAATGAGAATCATTCGCATCATAAGAATGCGAAGTATTACCGTTTCTTGCTCTAGGGGGCGCCTTTCAATGCATACCAAGTTGTGGCCAGCGCTGGCCATCGTAATACCGTTTTTTCTTTTGACAGGCTGTGCCGACGACGGCGACACCGGGCCCGCTGGTCCGGCGGGTCCGGCCGGCGCAGCCGGTGACACCGGCCCGGCTGGCACGCCGAGCAGCGTAACCCGCGACGACGTCGTGAAGACCAACGCCAACATGGCTTACGCGGGTTACACCGACTCCTACCTGACCGCGCTCGACCTTCGCGACGCCCTTCAGGATCTTGTCGATGACCCCACAGAGGAAACCCTCGACGCCGCCAAGGAGGCGTGGCTTGAATCCCGCGAGCCTTATGGCCAGACGGAGGTCTATCGCTTCCGCAGTGGCCCGATTGATGCGCTGCTGCCTGACGGCACGCTCGGCCAGGAAGGCGACGGTCCCGAAGGCAAAATCAATGCCTGGCCGTTGGGCGAGGCGCTCATCGACTACGTCGCTAACCAGGTGGACGGTGACGAGGGTCCGGAAGTGCCCGGGTCGACGGCCGTTGTTGCCGGCAACATCATCGCCGACCAGACCATTACAATTGACGAAGCGGCGATTCGCGACAATTTCGAACTGGGTGGCGACGAACGCAATGTGACCAGTGGCTACCACGCGATCGAGTTTCTGCTCTGGGGCCAGGACCTCAACGAAGACGGTTCCGGCACCGGCACCCGCGATTCCAGCGGCGGCCAGCGCCCGGTCACCGACTTCCAGGGCGGCGGCAACTGCACGAGCGGCGTGGGCATGGGCCAGCCGGACGTGATCTGTGAGCGCCGCGGCCAGTACATGCTGGCGGCTGCCGACCTGCTGATTGAAGACCTCAACAGCGTGGTCGAAGCGTGGAATCCGAACGGCACAGACAACCACTACGCGAACTTCGTTGCCGGCGGCGATGAGTCCCTGGCGAAAGTGATGGAAAGCATGGGCCGCCTTGGTTTTGGCGAACTTGCCGGCGAGCGCATGAACATCGCGCTGCTCACCAATAGCCAGGAAGACGAGCACTCGTGCTTCTCGGACAACACGCACCGCGACATCCTGCTGAATGCGAAGGGCATCCAGAATTCCTTCCGCGGCGAGTACACGCGTATTGACGGTGAGGTGGTTTCCGGCGCAGGCGTGGACGACCTGCTGCTGGCCGAGGGCCAGGCGGAGCTTGCCAATACGATGCGTGCCGCGCTCGAAGACACCATGATCAAGGTTGGCGTCATCGACTCGGTCGCAAAGGGCGGCATGCCGTTTGACACCCAGATCCAGATTGGCATCAACGAGCCGAACGTCAGCGGCGCAATCCAGGCTTTGTCCGACCAGACCGACGTGATCGAAGACATCGTTGAGGCGCTCAGCCTGACGGTCGGCGATCTGCGCCAGGATACTGATCAGGACATCGGAGGCGGCTAAACTCCGGACATGCAGTCAAAGGTAGTAAAAAAGCCAGCGGGGCGGCTTGTTTCGGTCGCCTTCGCTGTCGGTTTGGCGGCAGGCTGCGGTGGTGGCGGTGGCGGTGGGTCTGATAGCCCCGCGCTGCCCGATCCGCCGCCGACCGCACAACCACCGCCCACGCCCGACCCGCCAACCAGCACCGCGCCCGAGCTTACCTCGGGCGAGCGCTTTTCAGGGGGGGCTGCCGGCACCAGTGCGTCTAACGAGCAGGCCTTCAGCAAGGCGCCGCCGGCCATTGAGGCTGACTTCACCGACGACGCAAATTTCAAGTCGGGCAACGCGATTTTTCGTAACGATCATGAAGGGCAGGGGCCGGTCCTGAATGCTGCGACGTGCCAGGGCTGTCACGTGCGTGACGGCCGCGGCATCGTGCCGCCCAATCAGCAGACACCGTTCGACTCGATGTTCCTTCGCCTGAGCGTCGGCAGTGATGCCGACGGCAACCCCATTCCCGATCCGTCCTACGGTACCCAGCTGCAGACATTCGGGGCCGCGTCCTTTAACGGCAACGACATTACCGTCGGCCTGTCGTCGTTTGGCGGCGGTACAACGGAAGCCATTGGCGAGGCGTTCGCCTTCATCGAATATGAGGAAGTGCCGGGTGCATACCCCGACGGTGAGACATACTCACTCCGGATGCCTACCTACAAGGTCAGGGAACTCAGCTACGGCGACTTCGTCGATGGCATTCAGTTTTCCCCGCGAGTCGCGCAGCAGATGATCGGGCTCGGCCTGCTTGGCGCAATTCCCGAGGCGGACATTCGCGCGCTGGCCGATCCGGACGACGCAGACAGTGACGGGATCAGCGGCCGGGTAAACGAGAGCTTCGACCCGACAACGGAGTCGCTGGAACTCGGGCGCTACGGCTACAAGGCAACGTCTGCTTCGGTACTGCAGCAGACTGCGGGTGCCTATCGCGGTGACATGGGGGTCACCAGCCGCTTCGCGACGGAGGAGCCGTGTGCGGCGAATCAGGCGAGCTGCATCGCCGCCGCAATGCTTGAACCCGACCCACACCCGGGTGCGGTCGACATTTCCGACCTGGAGCTTGCGCTGGTGGAGTTCTACGGCCGGCTGCTGGCGGTGCCTGACCGACGGGGGTATAACGCCGACACCGATACTTGGGACGCCGATATCGTGGCCGGCCGCGAACACTTCTTTGATGCAGGATGCGGGGCCTGCCATGCGCACAGTTTCGAGACCAGCACAGCGGCAGGCAGCGTGCTCGGCGAGATTTCACTGAGCACGCTAACCCCTGATGCGCCACCGATCGACGTGCTTTCCAACCAGACCATTTTTCCCTACACCGATCTCCTGTTGCACGACATGGGCGGCAGCTGCCAGCCGGTCGCACGTGAAGACGCCGATGGAAACGTGTGCAATGCGGGTGACAACTGCATCTACGTGTTGCGCTGTGAGGGTCTGGCCGACGGCCGCCCTGATCGGCTGGCGTCCGGCACGGAGTGGCGCACGGCACCACTGTGGGGGCTGGGGCTGGTGCAAACAGTGAGTCCTGCCGCCACGTTCCTGCATGACGGGCGGGCGCGCACCATCGAAGAGGCAGTATTGTGGCACGGCGGGGAAGCGCAGACTGCGCGTGACGCCTTTTCCAACCTGCCCGCGGCTGAACGAGCACGGATGCTGGCGTTCCTCGAATCGCTGTGAACGGACGGTCTCTTTTAGTGCTCGGTGTCGCCGTGGCGGCGCTCACCGCCTGTGGGCAGCGTCCGCTGTCGCCTCTGCCCGCACCTGGCGGTGAGTGGACCGCGCCGGCCTCGGTGCGCGCGACGCTCATTGTGCCGGCGCAGGTGCTCGACTCCCGGGCGAAGCTGGACTTCTGGACGGGCATGGGCTTTTTCCGCGACCCTTGGGTAACGGCCCCGGCATCCACGACCGCGCGTGACGGACTCGGCCCGCTCTTCAATGCGCAGTCCTGCATTGCCTGCCACGGCGGCGGTGGCCGCGGCAGTGCGCTGGCAAATGATGCACAAACGGTTGCCACTGTTTTGCGCTTTGGTCTGCAGCAAGACAGCGAGGTTGTTCCGCATCCACGGTACGGTCACCAGCTGCAGCCTCGAGCGACCTATGATGCTGGTACTGCAGAGCGCGTGGGCGCGTACTACTCAGGGGAACCGAAGGTGCACGTTGCCTTCGAGACTCGCGATTTGGCCCATCGTAACGGTCAGTCGCTTTCGCTGCGGCTGCCTCGGTACGACACCGCGGCGCTCGGCGACCACGTGGCTCTGTCTGCACGCATTGCACCGGGGCTGGTCGGCCTCGGGCTGCTGGAGGCCATCCCGCAGGAGCGACTGGAAGTGCTGGCCGACCCGGGCGACGAGAACGGCGACGGCATTTCGGGCCGGGTACACTGGCGCGATGGCCGGGCAGGGCGCTTCGGCTGGAAGGCACTGCATCCGACCGTGGCGCAGCAGACCGCAGCTGCCTTTGCACAGGACATCGGCATCAGTAACCCGCTGGTTTCGGATCAGAACTGCACGCCGAACCAGGTGCTGTGTCAGTCCCAGGTCCATGGCATCGACGCGAAGGAGAAGGTGGAAATAACCCGGGCGCTTTTCGATCGCGTAGTGTTCTTCGCCAGTCACCTTGGCCCGCCGCCGGCCCGCGAAGTGACGCCGATGATCGACCGTGGCCGACGCGCCTTTGCGGACGCCGGCTGCGACAGCTGCCACACGCCGTCCCATCGCGTGGCGCTGGACGCGGCGGCCGGCGGTGAGCAGGAAATTTGGCCTTACACGGACCTGCTGCTGCACGACATGGGCGACGCGCTGGATGACGGTCTGCCCGAGGGAAAGGCAGACAGCCGCGAATGGCGCACGCCGCCGCTCTGGGGTCTGGGCTACGCACTGGCGGTGAATCCCGACACCGGTCTGCTGCACGACGGCCGGGCCCGCAATGTCGCGGAGTCCATAGGTTGGCACGACGGCGAGGCACGCAAGGCGCGCGAGCGCTACCTGAATATGACTGCCGGCGAGCGCGAAGCCCTTGAGGCCTTCGTGCTTGCCTTGTGAATGGAGAGAAAACGATGAAAAGCCTGTTTCCGACACTCACCCTGCTTGTTGGCACGCTCGCCCTTGCGGCCTGTGGGGGTGGCGGCGGTGGTGGCGACGCACCCGCGCCGGCATCGCCAGCTCCAACCCCCAACCCGCCGGTGTCAAACGATCCGCTTGGCCCGGTTGGCACGCTTTCCGATGAGCAGGACCGGCTGTTCGTGTCGGTCGGCATGGACGTTATCCAGCCGGGTTACGAATCGTTCAAGACGGGCGCCTCAGACCTGGAAGCGGCGGCGACGGCTTACTGTGCCGATCCGGCTGCCGGTGATCTGGCTGCGGTGCAGGACGCATGGCGCGCGGCGATGCTGGCCTGGCAGTCGGTCAGCGTTGTGCGCTTCGGTCCCGTCGAGGAAGACAACCGCCGGCTTCGCATCCAGTTCTTCCCGGATGCCAACGATGCGGTGCCGAACAACGTCGACCAATTGCTGAACGGCACTGGCGCGCTGGACGTGGCTAGCGTTGCGGTCAGCCCGGTGGGCGCGCAAGGGCTGCCGGCACTGGAGTATCTGCTGTTTGCAGTGGGCGGCTTCGATACCGTACCGCGGCGCTGCGAGCTGGCGGTTGCAATCGCAGGCAACCTCGTGGCCCTGGCTACGGAACTCGACGATGCCTGGGCCCTGGACGGCCAGCTTCTCGCGGATTTCATGGGCGCAACCGGCGTGTACATGGATCGCCAGGAAGTATTGACGCTGATTCTTGAGAGCGTTGCGCTCGAGGCCGAATTCGTCGCTGATGAGAAAATCACTACGCCGATCGCCGTTGGTGCCCCGGGGGCGGAGTCGGCACGTTCGGAGCACTCGCTGGAGAATCTGATTGCTAACATCGCGGCTCTTCGCGCCGTGCTGGACAATGGTACGGAGGACACCGACTACGGACTGCGCGATTACCTGAGTCGTGCGCACGCCGCTGAGTCCATCAGCGATCAGCTTGACGGTGAGCTGTCGACGGCTGAAACCGGGCTCGCGGCTATTGATGCCAGCCTCGAAGATATTCTCCTGGGTACTGCCAGCGGCGACATCGATTCGGTGCGCGTTGCCATGCAGGACCTGGCAGATCTCTTTATCGATTCGGCGGTCGCTGCTGACGTAAGCCTCGGCTTCAACAACCAGGACGGCGACTGACAGGTGTTTTCGCGACGACGTTTCCTGTCGCTGGCCGCCTGCTCAGCCGCGGTCGCGGCTAGCGGTTGCAGTGCGCGTAATTCGGCGCGGCAGTGCTTCGTTAGCGCGGCCGCCGATGTGCGCGGCAATCACTTTGTGGCTGCCTTCGATGCAGCCGGGGAGCTGGTCTTTCGCACGCCAATCGGGATGCGCGGACACGAGGTGCTGCCTTCGCCCGATCGGCAAACGGCCCTCGTGATTGCCCGGCGGCCCGGTAAGTCGCTCGTTCGTGTTGCGCTGGACACGGGTGTCGTCTTGCAGGAGAAGGCAGCGGCATCGGACCGGCACTTCTACGGTCACGGCGTCTTCACGCCGGACGGCGCATACCTTCTTACCAGCGAAAACGACTTTAATGGGCAGCGCGGTGTGATTACCGTACGCGACGCGCAGTCGCTAAGCGTTGTCGACGAGTTCGACAGCCACGGCATCGGCCCGCACGACATGCTGTGGCTGGCTGATGCCTCCACGCTGGTGGTTGCGAATGGCGGTATCGCTACGCACCCGGAACGCGGCCGCGAGAAGCTCAACCTCGAGTCGATGCAACCCAACCTCGCGTTCATCGATGTTGCCAGTGGTGCGCCCGTCGGCATTCACCGTCCTGCCCTGAACCAAAACAGTGTGCGCCATCTCGATGTCCTGGCCGACGATCGGGTGGTGGTGGGCATGCAGCAACAGGGCACCGATGCTCCGGCGCCGCTGGTTGCCGTGAGCACGGACGGTGATGATCTGCCGACTGTGCCCATGCCCTCGGCCGACCTGCTGTCACTGGCACGTTACACCGCGAGCGTTTGCGTGGATCGGGTCACCGGCAACGCGCTGGTCACGTGCCCGCGCGGCAATCGGGTCACACTATGGGACGCTTCCGCCGGACGGTACCAGGGTGCACTGCCGCTGGCAGACGCGGCCGGAGTGTGCGTCGACAACGAGGCTCACGAGTTTGTGCTCACTAACGGACGCGGGGCCATCTACCGTGTAGACACTCGTACGCTGGAACTCAAAAACGAAAAGACAGTTCGCGTTGCCGGACTGAGCTGGGACAATCATCTGACGGCCATCGAGGCCGGGGTAGCAAGTTGAAAACACTCTTAACACTCACGGGCTGCTGCGTTCTGGCTCTGCCGGTAACAGCACAGACCCTTGACGAAGGCAACGATAACGACCGCTTCATTCCGGAAATTACGATCTTCGGTGCGCGCGCCAACGTCAGTGACATTGCCGGCTCCGCCACGTCTATACCGCTGGAAGACATCCAGCGCTTCAACCAGACAGATATCCAGCGAATACTGCGGCAGGTGCCCGGCGTTTCTGTGCAGATTGAAGACGGCTACGGACTGCGGCCCAACCTGAGCATCCGCGGCACGCCGTCCGAGCGCAGCGCGCGCATCACCTTGCTGGAAGACGGCGTGCTGATTGCACCGGCACCCTACGCCGCGCCGGCGGCCTACTACTTTCCGACGCCTGGGCGCCTGAACGGCGTCGAGGTGCTAAAGGGGCCCGCCGCCATCACTGAGGGTCCGTATACGATTGGCGGCGCGGTAAACCTGATCTCGACTCCGATTCCCCGTGAGCGCTCCGGCCGGTTGACCTTTGAGGCAGGTGAAGACGACACGTGGCGGCTGCATGCGCTCTACGGTGACGACAACGGTCGCTTCGGCTGGCTCGCCGAGACTCACCAGTGGCACAGCAACGGCTATCAGGAGCTCGATACCGGCGAGGACACGGGCCTGGCAAAGCAGGACTACATGCTGAAGCTGCGCTACAGCAGCGACGCCGACGCCTCGCTGTACCAGCAGGTGGACCTCAAGCTGCAGTACGCCGAGGAGGGTTCTGACCAGAGCTATCTCGGGCTCACCGATGCGGATTTTGCAGCGAACCCGGTGCGCCGCTACGGCTTGTCAACGCTCGACAATATCGAGACCGATCACGAGCAGGTGCTGCTCCGCTACCTGCTGCGCAGTGAAAGCGGCTTCGAAGTAACCACGTCGGTTTACTACAACGGCTTCGCTCGCAACTGGTTCAAGACGGAGGAGTTTGACGTCACCGGCAGCCCGGATGCGGAGAGCTTCAACGGGGTCAGCTGGTTCCAGTTCGTCCAGGCGATCAATAACGGTATCTCCATTGGACCGGTAACGCCTGCCGAGCTCGCGGGCATCCTCAACGGCGACGACACGGAGGCGGGGGCAATCCAGATTCGCGCCAACGATCGTGAGTACTACTCTCAAGGCATCGAAGTTGATGCGCGCTGGAACGCTGAGTTTGGCCGTACCAGTCATGCGTTCTCCGCGGGCCTTCGCCGGCACGAGGATCACGAGGAGCGTCTGCAGCGTAACAGCACTTACACGCAGATTGATGGACGCCTGGCGTTGGACGACCTTGGGTTGCTTGGCAACGCTGGTAACGCCGAGCAGGACGCCGAGGTATGGGCCTTCTGGATACGCGACGAAATAACGATCGGCCGGCTGGCGCTGTCGCCCGGCGTGCGCTACGAGATGATCGACCAGTCACGCACGCGTTGGGAAACGCGTCCGGGTCGTACCGATGATCCTTCGTCCCGTGCCGATGACAATATCCGCGACCAGCGGTCCAATGAAACCGATGTCGTGATTCCCGGGCTGGGTTTTGTCTATCGCATGGGCGACCAGTGGTCGGCGTACGGTGGCATTCACAAGGGCTTTTCGGCGCCGAGCAACGCCCCGGGTGTCGACGAGGAAGAGAGCATCAACTATGAGCTGGGAGTGCGCCTGGACAACGGCGTAACATTTGCCGACGCCGGCCTTTTCCTCACC
>JBCAXP010000123.1:0-11607 GCA_038533995.1 Pseudomonadota bacterium | reverse complement strand
AAAGAGATCGTCGAACTGCTTGGGCGCGTGTACAGCCGAAGCATCGGCGCCGAATTTACGCACCTGTCGAGTACCCGCGAGCGCAACTGGCTGCGCCAGCGCTTCGAGAGCCGCGCCGCGGCCTTTGACATGTCGGCGGACGAGCGCCGCCGCATCATGCGACAGCTCACCCAGGCGGAAGGCCTGGAGCGCTACCTGCACACACGTTACGTCGGCCAGAAACGTTTCTCCCTCGAGGGCGGCGAAAGCCTGATCCTGCTGCTCGACGAAGTGCTGCAGCGTGCCGGCAGCAACGGTGTCAGCGAAGCGGTGATCGGCATGGCCCACCGCGGCCGCATCAACGTGCTCGTGAATATCCTCGGTAAAGCGCCGCTGGAACTGTTCTCGGAGTTCGAGGGCGTGTTTACCGGAGAGCGCCGCGGCTCCGGCGACGTGAAGTACCACATGGGCTTCTCGTCGGATGTGCGCACGCCGGGCGGCACAGTGCACCTTGCGCTGGCCTTTAACCCGTCGCACCTCGAGATCGTTAACCCGGTTGTCGAGGGTTCGGTGCGCGCGCGCCAGGAGCGCTGCGGCGACACGGATGGTAATGAGGTCATACCCATTCTCATTCACGGCGACGCCGCGTTCGCCGGCCAGGGCGTGGTGATGGAAACGCTGCAGATGTCGCGTCTGCGCGCCTTCTCGACCGGCGGCACCTTCCACGTGATCTGCAACAACCAGATCGGCTTCACCACGAGCAACCCGCTGGACCTGCGGTCAACGCCCAATGCGAGCGACGTCGCCAAGTTCCTCGAAGCGCCAGTGCTGCACGTCAACGCGGACGACCCGGAGGCGGTGATCGTTGCCACTAGGGTGGCGCTCGACTACCGCATGACGTTCAACAAGGACGTGGTGCTCGACCTTGTGTGCTACCGGCGCCTCGGCCACAACGAGGCTGATGAGCCTGCGGCGACGCAGCCGCTCATGTACGAAAAAATCCGCAAGCACCCGACGGCGCGCGCGCAGTACGCGAAGCACCTTATCGGCGAAGGCGTTATCACCGAAGCGGAACCGGACGAAATGCTGGAGGCCTACCGCGCGGACCTCGAAGCCGGAAAGCCGATTCCGGAGGCCAACCTGGGGCTGATCGGCAACAAGTTCACGGCGGACTGGTCGCCGTATGTCGATGGCGACATCACCGCCGACGTGCCCACGCGCATCGACATCGACACGGTGTCGGCAATGGCGGAGGGCATCACGCGCATCCCCGAGACGGTGCGCATTCACAACCGGGTCGCGCGCATCGTCGCCGACCGCAAGCGCATGGCGGCCGGCGAGATCGCTATGGACTGGGGCTTTGCCGAGTCAATGGCCTACGCCAGCGTTCTCAACGAAGGCTACAGCGTGCGCATTACCGGGCAGGACGCCGGGCGCGGCACGTTCTTCCACCGCCACGCGGTGCTGCACGAGCAGGACACCGCCGCGCTGTACGTGCCGCTGCAGCACATCAAGCCGGACCAGCCGTCGTTCCGGGTCACCGATTCTTTCCTGTCCGAGGAAGCGGTGCTCGGCTTTGAATACGGCTTCGCCACCACCGAGCCCGACGCGCTCGTGATCTGGGAGGCGCAGTTCGGCGACTTTGCCAACGGCGCGCAGGTGGTCATCGACCAGTTCATCAGCAGCGGTGAATCCAAGTGGGGCAGGCTGTGCGGCCTGACGCTGCTGCTGCCGCACGGCTACGAGGGCCAGGGGCCCGAGCACTCGTCGGCGCGGCTGGAGCGCTTCCTGCAGCTGTGCGCGGAGAACAACATGCAGGTATGCGTACCGTCGACGCCTGGGCAGATGTTCCACATGCTTCGCCGGCAGGTCGTTCGCAACGTGCGCAAGCCGCTCATCGTGATGACGCCGAAGAGCCTGCTGAGGCACAAGCTGTCGGTGTCGCCGATTTCGGCGCTGAGCGAAGGCCGCTTCCACCACGTCATCGACGAGGTAGACGAGATCGATGCCGGCAAGGTCGACCGCGTGGTTTTCTGCAGCGGCAAGGTGTACTTCGATCTGCTGCAGGCGCGGCGCGACAAGGCGCTCGATTCCGTGGCGATTGTCCGCATCGAGCAGCTGTATCCGTTCCCGGTGGACGAGTATGCGGGCGTGCTGGACAAGTACGCCAACGCAAAGCACGTGGTCTGGTGCCAGGAGGAGCCCGAAAACCAGGGCGCGTGGTACCAGATTCGGCACCGGCTGCAGGCGCCGCTCGAGGATAAGCGCGAGCTCAGCTACGCGGGCCGCGAAGGCGCCGCGGCGCCGGCCGCCGGCTACTACCAGGTGCATGTGCAACAGCAGCAGGCGCTGGTAGAATCCGCACTCGGCGCCGACGCGTCCGCTTGAATCGGCCGCTGCCGGCCCAACGTTCTTCAAGTACAGCGAAACCAGACACCAACCTCAGTTCCTCATAGACTCACCAGGAAGCCGCATGAGCATTGAAGTAAAAGTACCGCAGTTGCCGGAATCGGTTGCCGACGCCACGCTGATCGCCTGGCACAAGAAGCCGGGCGAGGCCGTTACACGGGACGAAAACCTGGTTGACCTTGAGACCGACAAGGTCGTGCTGGAGGTGCCGGCCCCCGCGGCGGGCGTGCTCAGCGAGATTCTCATCAACGACGGCGCCACCGTGACCGGTGGAGAGGTGCTCGCCAGGATCGAGGAGGGCGCCGCGGCAGCGGCCCCCGCCAGTCACCCGGCGCCAGCCGCCGAAGCGGCCCCTGCGCCTGCCGAAGCCGCGGCTCCGCAGGACACGAGCGCGGCCCATCGCCTGAGTCCGTCGGTTCGCCGTCTGGTGGAACAGCACTCGCTGGACCCGGCGGCGCTGACAGGCTCCGGCAAGGACGGGCGCATCACAAAGGCCGACGTCATGGCGCACATCGAGGGTGGTGGCGCAGCCAAGGCGCCGGCCCCGGCCGCCGCCCCCTTGCCGGCTCCAGGGACGCGTGGCGAGCAGCGCGTGCCGATGACGCGGCTGCGCACCCGTATTGCCGAGCGCATGGTCGAGGCGCAGTCAACCGCGGCCATGCTGACGTCGTTCAACGAGGTGGACCTGGGGGCAGTCAAGGAACTGCGCGCAACCCACAAGGAAGACTTCATCAAGAAGCACGACACCAAGCTCGGCTTCATGTCATTTTTCGTGAAGGCGTCCATCGAGGCGCTGCGCAAATTCCCTGTTGTCAACGCGTCTGTGGAAGACAACGATATCGTCTACCACGATTACCACGACATCGGCATCGCGGTGTCGACCGATCGCGGGCTGTTCGTGCCGATTCTGCGCAATGCCGATCAGATGAGTTTTGCCGGGATTGAAAAGGCGATCGGCGACTACGCCGTGGCCGCGCGCGAGGGCAGCATCAAGCTGGAAGACCTCACCGGCGGCACGTTCACAATTACCAACGGCGGTGTGTTCGGTTCGCTGATGTCGACGCCGATTCTGAATCCGCCGCAGAGCGCCATCCTGGGGATGCACAAAATCCAGGACCGCCCAATGGTCGTTAACGGGGAAATCCAGATTCGGCCAATGATGTACATCGCGCTGACCTACGACCACAGAATCATCGACGGCCGCGAGGCCGTGCAGTTCCTGGTCAGCGTCAAGAATTCACTCGAAGACCCGGCGCGGCTCCTGCTCGAGCTGTAAGCCCGTACGCGAGGAACACAAGGAATACCATGAGCAAATCATTCGACGTTGTTGTTATCGGTGCAGGACCGGCGGGCTACGTCGCCGCCATTCGGGCCGCACAGAACGGGCTCACCAGCGCCTGCATTGACGAATGGAAAAACTACGACGGCAAACCCGCCTTTGGCGGCACCTGCCTGAACGCGGGCTGCATCCCGTCAAAGGCCTTGCTGGAATCGTCGGAGCTGTACCACCGCGCGCAGCATGAGTTTGACCGTCACGGCATCTCCGTGAGCAACGTGGGCATGGACATTGCGGCCATGCAGAAGCGCAAGGCGGGCATCGTGTCCCAGTTCACCGGCGGCATCACCGCCCTGTTCAAGGCGAACAAGGTCACCGGCCTGCAGGGCCACGGCAAACTGCTCGCCCCGGGTAAGGTGGAATTCACGCCGCACGACGGCGAGGCCGAGGTGATTGAAGCGAAGCACGTGATCCTGGCGACCGGCTCGGCGCCGATCGAGTTGCCGTCACTGCCGTTCGATGAGGTCGACATCGTGGACTCCTGGCGCGCGCTTGAATTTGACGCCGTGCCGCCGCGCCTTGGCGTTGTCGGTGGCGGTGTGATTGGCCTTGAGCTTGGCAGCGTCTGGTCGCGCCTAGGTTCACAGGTCACGATTCTGGAGGCGATGGACCGGTTCCTGTTCATGGCTGACCAGCAGATTGCCAAGGACGCCGAGCGCCAGTTCCGCAAGCAGGGTCTGGACATTCGCCTCGGTGCCATGGTTAGTGGCGCTGAGAAGACTGATGACGGCATCGTGCTGTCGTACAGCGATGCGAAGGGTGAGCAGAGCGTCACCGTTGACAAGGTAGTGGTTGCCGTTGGCCGCCGGCCGTACACCGAGGGCCTTCTCGCGGAGGGCACCGGCGTTGAGCTGAACGAGCGCGGTTTCATCGTCGTGGACGAAGACAGCAAAACCGGCGCGCCCAACGTGTGGGCTGTCGGCGACTGCGTGCCCGGCCCGATGCTGGCGCACAAAGGCTCGGAAGAGGGCGTGGCCGTTGCCGACATGATTGCCGGCGAAGTGGCCGAGATCAATCACGACATCATGCCGTCGGTGATTTACACCGCACCTGAGATTGCGTGGGTCGGCAAGACCGAGGAGCAGCTCAAGGAAGCCGGCGTGAACTACAAGGCCGGTTCCTTCCCCTTCGGCGCCAACGGTCGCGCCAAGGCACTGGAGCAGGCCGGCGGCATGGCCAAGGTGCTCGCGTCGGCCGACGACGACGAGATTCTCGGTGTGCACATTTGCGGCCCGATGGCCGGTGAGCTCATAGGCGAAGCCGTGCTGGCCATGGAATTTTCCGCCAGCGCCGAGGACATCCAGCGCACGATCCACGCGCACCCTTCGCTGTCGGAGGCACTGCACGAAGCCGCGCTGTCAACGGACAAGCGGGCGATTCATTCGATCAATCGATAGGGGCGATCAACCGCTAGGTCTTGCGGTGCACGTCAATCACGTTGGGTAGCTGACCCAGCTTGTGAAGCAGCCGGCTGAGTTCATCGAGGCCGGCAATCTCCACCGTCAGTTCCATCCGCGCTGTCAGGTGCTTCCGGTTGGTCGTAGTGCTGAACGTCACGATGTTGATCTTCTCGGCTGACGTGAGCGTGGAGACGTCCTTCACGAGCCCCTGCCGGTCGAAGGCTTCCAGTGTGATGTCCACCGGGTAAGTGGCGGGACGCGCGCCGCCCCAGCTCACTGACAGGATGCGTTCCGGCGACGTCTCGACCAGGCGCTGCAG
This sequence comes from Pseudomonadota bacterium, assembly GCA_038533995.1. Taxonomy (GTDB): domain Bacteria; phylum Pseudomonadota; class Gammaproteobacteria; order Steroidobacterales; family JBCAXP01; genus JBCAXP01. The sequence goes on along the minus strand of JBCAXP010000123.1, from coordinate 6,164 downwards.
ACTCGGGCAGTCGCTCCGGTGAATCGTGATGCCGCGGCCCTGCGTAATGTAGCCGGCGATGGGGTCGGGTGGCACCGGCTTGCAGCACTGGGCAAAGTTCGTCATCAGGTCGCCGACCCCTTCCACTTCCACGCCGCCCTTGCCGGAACTCGTCTCAGGCTGGGAGCGGCGCTTCTTGATTTCCGGGGTGGGTGGTACCTGCGGTTCCAGGCGTTGCTGGACGGCGTTGGCGATTTCCGTGGCCGTGACGTCGCCGTTGCCGATGGCGCGGTACAGGTCCGTCGCGCTGTTCTGGTGCAGGTCCCTGGCCAGTATGTTGACGTGCGGCGCCTTCACGCCCAGCCGGGAGAGTTCACGTTCCAGGATGACGCGGCCCTGCTCGAGGTTGTGCTGCTGGTCCTGCCGGCGAAACCACACGCGCACCTTTGAGCGCGCCCTGGTTGAAGCCAGGTAGCCGAGGGACGGCACCAGCCAGTCGCGGCTGGGGTTGGGCGTCTTGCCGGCGATGATGTCCACCTGGTCGCCGTTGGCGATCTGGTACGTCAGCGGTACGATGCGCCCGCCGATCTTCGCGCCCTTGCAGCGGTGTCCGAGATCGGTGTGAACGAAGTAGGCAAAGTCGAGCGGCGTGGCGCCACGGGGCAGGTCGATGATGTCGCCGCCCGGCGTCAGCGCATACACGCGGTCCTCGAAGATCTCCGACCGCACGCGGTCGATAAACTCGATGCCGCTGTCCTCGTCGTCGCCCGGATCGAGGATCTGGCGCAGCCAGTTGATCTTCCGCTCGAAGGAAGCGTCGTCTCCGGCCCCTGAGCCCTCCTTGTATTTCCAGTGGGCGGCCACGCCCAATTCGGCATGCTCATGCATCTCGTGGGTACGAATCTGCACCTCGAGCGCCTTGTTCTCCGGCCCGATCACCGCCGTGTGCAGCGAGCGGTACATGTTCTCCTTGGGCGTCGCGATGTAGTCGTCAAACTCGCCCGGAATGTAGGACCACTTGCCGTGTACGATGCCGAGCGCGGCGTAGCAGTCGGCCACCGAGTCGGTGAGAATCCGCACGGCGCGAACGTCAAACACGTTGTTGAAGTCGACTTGCTTGCGACGCATCTTTTTCCAGATGCTGAAAATGTGCTTCGGGCGGCCCTCGATATCGGCCTGGATGTTCTGCTTGCCGAGCTCTGTTCTCAAGATCTCGAGCACATTTTCGATATACGCCTCGCGATCGACCCGGCGTTCCTGCAGCCAGCTTGCCACCTGCTTGTAGACGTCCGGTTCAAGGTAGCGAAAGGCCAGGTCCTCGAGTTCCCACTTCAATTGCCAGACACCGAGTTTGTTGGCGAGCGGCGCGTAGATCTCGCGCGTCTCCATCGCCAGTCGGCGGCGCAGGTCGTCGGGCGCGTCTTTTGCCTCGCGCAGCCGCTGGGTCTGCACGGCTAGGCGCACCAGCACGAGCCGGACGTCCTCGATGATGGCGATGAGCATCTTGCGCAGCGCCTCGGCCTGCGCGGCATTGAGCCCCTTGTCCTGGGTCCAGCCTTCCGGAAAGCCAAAGCTGCCCAGCCGCACGAGTTCCCGCACCAGGCTCATCACCTCGTTGGAGAACACGGAGGCCAGCTTGCGCTTGGACACGAGGCCGCGCTCCATCAGCGGGTACAGCATTGACGCAGCAACAACGTCCCGGTCCACTCCGAGCAATTCGACGAGATCGGCAATGGCCAGCGCGTGTGCCACCGTTGGCTCCGCATGCGCCTCGGTAGCATCCGCGGCGAGGGCGTTCAGGAAGCTCCGCGCGGTGGCGGCCGCGTCCGCGGTGCCGGTCGGCAGCGCCGGCTGCGGGGGGTGTGTCGTGGTGACCATGCCTGTCGTTCAGTGAGAAGCGGGGAACTGGTATTATACGCGTTTGCACCGTGCCGCCGGGAGCCTGCCGCGGTTACTTCTGGAGATCGCTGAATGTTTTGCAAGGAGCTGCGTTTTTCGTCCGGCATGATGCTGGCGGCCATCGCGCTGGGGGCCGGCCTGGCCGGGCCTGTGCTCGCGGACGAGCTGGACTTCAACCTGAATGACGATACCGCGAGGCTGAACTTCGCGTTCACCCCCGAGGGGCGCGACTGGCGCTTCGGGGGTGGCTGGCTGCACCATCAGGACAACGGCGACATTGGCTACATCGACGGCTACCTGACGGGCAACGCCTCGTCGGGCTCCAACCCGCTAGCGGCAGGCCTGGGCGGCAAGCTGCTGTTCGTAGATGCAGACCGGGCCGACGCCGACGGCGGGGCGCTGGCGGTGGGCGGTTTCCTGCGCTACGCGTTGCCCAGGCTCAACCGGCTTAGCTTTGGCGGTGAGGCGTATTTTGCGCCTGACGTGACGGGTTTCGGTGACCTCGGCCAGTACACCGAGATCTCCGCCTACGCCGCGTACAACGTGCTGCGTGACGCCGACCTCTACGTGGGCGTGCGCAACATCAAGGCTGACTTTGACGAGCGTGGCGAAGTGACGGTAGATACCGGCCTGCACGTGGGCTTTCGGCTGCGCTTCTAGTCGACGAATGGGCGATGAACAGGCGGCGAAACGCGCCAACTTGAACAAACGATGAGAGGACTGCATGGCAGGACATAGTAAATGGGCGAACATCCAGCACCGCAAGGGCGCCCAGGATAAGAAACGCGGCAAGCTCTTCACGAAGTTGATTCGCGAAATCACGGTTGCCGCACGCATGGGCGGCGGCGATATCGACTCCAACCCGCGGCTGCGCCTGGCGGTCGACAAGGCGAAGGGCCAGAGTATGCCGAAGGACAACATCGAGCGCGCGATCAAGCGCGGCTCCGGTGACAACGACGGCGACAACTTCGAGGAAATTCGCTACGAGGGCTACGGCCCGGGTGGCGTCGCGGTGATGGTCGACTGCATGACCGACAACCGCAACCGCACCGTGGCAGACGTGCGCCATGCGTTCACAAAGTTTGGCGGCAATCTCGGCGCCGACGGTTCGGTGGGTTACCTGTTCAACCACGTCGGGCAGCTCAGCTTTGCCGCCGGCACCGACGAGGACACGGTGATGGAGCAGGCGCTGGAGGCAGGCGCGGAAGATGTCGTGCTCAATGACGACACGTCCATCGATGTGCTCACCGATCCCACCGAGTTCGAGGGTGTGCGCGATGCGCTGGTGGAGGCCGGCCTTGAACCGGAGTCGGCAGAGGTCACCATGCGCGCGTCCACGTCGTCGGCGCTGAACGAAAAGGAGGCCGGCAGCATGCTCAAGCTGCTCGACATGCTCGAGGACCTGGACGACGTGCAGAACGTGTATTCCAACGCCGACATTGCCGATGACATCCTGGAGAAGCTCTCCGCGTGAGCACACGCCTGCGCATTCTCGGCATTGATCCCGGGATCCAGAGCACGGGTTTCGGCATCATCGATGTAGACGCCGGGGCGTTGAGCTACGTGACGAGCGGTCGCATACGCACCACCGGCAAGGACATGCCGCCACGGCTTCGGGAAATCTTTGAAGGCGTCGCCGGGCTGATCGCGGAGTACCAGCCGAACGAACTTGCCATCGAGCGGGTGTTCATGCATCGCAATGCCGACAGCGCGCTCAAGCTCGGCCATGCACGCTCCGCGGCACTGTGCGCGGCGATGAGCGACGAGCAGACCCAGCCCGCTATCCACGAGTACGCCGCCCGCGAAATCAAGCTGGCGGTTGTCGGCAGCGGCGCGGCCGTGAAGAGCCAGGTGTCACTGATGGTGCGCAGCCTGCTTTCCCTGAGTGGTGAGCTTCAATCGGACGCGGCTGACGCGCTCGGCGTCGCGGTGTGCCATGCGAATGCACGGCGGGCGCGGGCGCGCATTCGGAACGCAGGCCGGCCGGCGTGATTGGTTTTCTTCGGGGCACGCTCGTGTACAAGCAGCCGCCCCTGCTGCTTCTTGACGTCGGCGGCGTCGGCTATGAAGTCAACGCGCCAATGACGACCTTCTACGAGCTCGGCAACGCCGGCAGCGAGCTGACGCTATTTACCCACCTTGCGGTGTCGGACTCGGCCCACACGCTCTACGGCTTTTCCAGCCGCAGCGAGCGCCGGCTGTTCCGCGCGCTGATCAAGGTGTCGGGCGTGGGGCCGCGGCTTGGGCTGACCATTTTGTCCGGCATAAGCGTTGACGGCTTTGCGCGGTGCGTCCAGTTCGAAGACACCGCCACGCTCGTCAAGCTCCCCGGCATCGGCAAGAAGACTGCCGAACGGCTCGTCATCGAAATGCGCGACAAGCTCGACGACGACTTCACCGCGGCCGACCCCGGTCCCGGTGAGCCGCAGACCGATGGGCAGACCGATGGTAATAGCAGGCAGGCCGAGGGCGAAGCCTACGGCGCACTGATCGCGCTGGGTTACAAGCCTGCGGAGGTCTCGCGAATGCTTAAGAACGTGGAGACCGACGGGCTCAGCACTGAAGACATTATCCGCACCGTCCTCAAGGCGGCGAGCTAAACGACATGCGTGAAGAAGACAGGGTCATAGCGGCCCAGGCCCAGGGCGAGGATGCGGCCATCGACAAGGCGATTCGTCCGCGCCTGATGGAAGAGTACGTCGGTCAGCCTGCCGTCAAGAAGCAGATGGGCATCTTCATCGAAGCGGCGCGCCGCCGCGGCGAGGCGCTGGACCACGTGCTGATATTCGGTCCGCCCGGCCTTGGCAAAACAACCCTCGCTCACATCGTTGCAAACGAGTTGGGCGTTTCCCTGCGCCATACCTCCGGACCGGTCGTGGAGAAAGCGGGCGATCTTGCGGCGCTTTTGACAAACCTGGAGCCGAACGACGTGCTGTTCGTCGATGAGATTCATCGGCTGAGCCCGGTAGTCGAAGAGGTACTGTACCCGGCCATGGAGGACTACCAGCTCGACATCATGATTGGCGAGGGTCCTGGTGCGCGTTCGATCAAGCTGGATTTGCCGCGCTTCACCCTGGTGGGCGCTACCACGCGCGCGGGGCTGCTGACGTCTCCGCTGCGCGACCGCTTCGGCATTGTTCAGCGGCTGGAGTTTTACGACACCGACGAGCTTACTCGCATCGTGGCGCGCGCCGCGTCGATCATCGCGGTGGACATCGACGAAGATGGCGCCCGAGAGATCGCTGGCCGTGCCCGCGGCACGCCGCGCATCGCCAATCGCCTGCTGCGGCGGGTACGCGACTTTGCGGACGTTACCGCGGACGGCAAGATCAGCGGCAAGGTAGCGGCAGATGCGCTGGACATGCTGTCGGTGGACCGCGAAGGCTTCGACCTGATGGACCGCAAGCTGCTGCTGGCGATCATCGAGAAGTTCGACGGCGGACCGGTCGGCGTTGAGAGCCTGGCGGCGGCCCTCGGCGAGGAGCGCGGCACCATCGAGGACGTCATCGAACCGTTTCTCATTCAGCAAGGGTTCATGATGCGTACGTCACGCGGGCGGGTAGCAAATCGCGCGGCCTATCTCCACTTTGGTCTTGAGCCAAAGGCGCAACGGGACAGCGGCGGCCCATCGGAACTGTCGTTGTTTGACGACAGTTAGTTGATGAACTTTCTCCTGCGCTGCCGGTCTTTTCTCACCAGTCGCATAGAGTCAGAATCGTGACACAAAAATCTGCGTTCACCTGGCCGGTGCGCGTCTACTATGAAGATACGGATGTCGGTGGCGTGGTGTACTACGCCAACTACCTGCGCTACCTGGAGCGTGCGCGCACCGAGTGGTTGCGCTCGTTCGGTATTGAGCAGGACCGCCTGCTCGAGAGCGAGCGGCTGATGTTCGTGGTAACCCGCGCCAGCATTGACTATCGAAGCCCGGCGCGCTTCAACGATGAATTAACAGTTTCGGTCGAGGTAACAGGCAACATGCGAACCAGCCTTGAGTTTCACCAGTCCGTGCACCGGGAGGACGCCGACGGCGACCGGCGCCTGATCTGTGAAGGGCAGGTGCGGGTAGCCTGCGTCTCGGCAGACAGCCTGCGCCCCAGGCGCCTGCCTGCGAGCGTCATGGAGGCACTGGCATGACCGCGGACATGTCGATCGTCCAGCTGTTTCTCGACGCCAGCCTCGTGGTGCAGCTCGTCATGGTGGCGCTGCTGATGGCATCGGTCGCGTCGTGGGCCATCATTTTTCAAAAGCGCGTGGTGTTGCGCAAAGTGCGCGAGTCTTCCGAC
>JBCAXP010000122.1:0-11711 GCA_038533995.1 Pseudomonadota bacterium | reverse complement strand
TCGCATTCGACGGGTTCCAGGGCCTTGACCTGGTCGGGCCCCTTGAAGCGTTCGAACAGGCAAACGATCTGGCCAGTAACGGGCACCGTCGCTACGAGACGCTGGTAATCACCCGCAATGGCAAGCCCGCCGTCGCCGACACCGGCATCATTCTGTCGGCGCACACGAGCATCGAGCAGTGTCCTCCGCTGCACACGCTGATTGTCTCCGGCGGTGCCGGCGCCCGTCGCCAGCCGTTTCCCCGGGACTCCCTGCGGTGGCTGGCACATACTGCGCCGCGGCTTTCACGGTACGGCAGTATTTGCACCGGGCTGTTCATCCTCGCGCAGACCGGGCTCCTCAACGGGCGTAGCGTAACAACGCACTGGCAGCACGTGGACGAAGCGCGTGCCCGCTTCCCGACTCTTAACATCGTGTCGGACGCGCTGTTCCTGCGCCAGGGCCGGTCGTTCACCGCCGCCGGCGTGTCGGCGGGCATTGACCTGGCGTTAGCGCTCATCGAAGAGGATCACGGGCCGGCCGCGGCGGCCGACGTTGCGCGCCACCTCGTTGTTTTCTTCAAGCGCCCTGGCGACCAGCGGCAGTACTCCTCGATGCTGCGTCATCAAACCGAGTCTGCCGATGAGTTTGCAAACCTGGTGGCGTGGATTGCTGACAACCTGTCTGCGGATCTTTCTTCGCCGGCGCTCGCCGAGCGCGTGGGCTTAAGCGAACGGCAGTTTCGTCGCCGCTTTGCAAAGGTGTTTGGCGAAACGCCAACACAGCGCATTGAGCGCATCCGGGTCGAGGCAGCCTGCACCTGGCTGGGTTCTGAAACCGCGCCGGTTGAACAGATCGCCTTCGATCTCGGGTATCGCAGCGCGGATACCTTCCGGCGCGCCTTCGAGCGCCACCGTGGCATAACGCCAACGGAATACCGCAGTCGCTTCGGCGTCGGGGTCGCCTGAGGTGCGTCGTGTGCTCAAGTACGGCGCGGCCGGCGTTCTCGTTGTCCTGATCTGGCTCCTTTGGCCGTACTACCAGTTCGAAGCACATAGCGGTCATGCGCCGTTTCCACCCTTTGGCTGGGAACGCATGGAGGGTGAGGCACCGTCGACCCAGCAAATTTACGACCGGCGTTTTGCCGAGGCCGGCAACCGCGTTCTCGCGCTGGCGGAGCGGCACCGGCAAGCCATCGGCGCGCCTGCCATCTCCGTGGCGGTGGCCGTCGATGGCGACCTGGTGTGGCACGCCGCAGCGGGCTGGGCCGACCTGGCCTCGCGCACGCCGGCGACTCCCGACACCCGGTTTCGGGTTGGCAGTACGTCAAAGGCGATAACGGGCACCGCGCTGGCACGGCTGGTGGACAAGGGTGTCATCGACATCGACGCGCCGCTCTCGCGCTACTTTGCGCAGGTGCCAAACCCGGCGTGGGCTGACATTACGCCGCGCCAGCTCGCCTCGCACATGGCCGGTGTGCCGCACTACGGGGAAAACCAGGACTGGGCGGGCCTGTACAAGACGGTCGCACTGAGCACCAACTACACCAGCATGCGGGATGCGCTTGAAGTCTTTGACGGTAGCCCGCTGCTGTTTGCGCCGGGCACTGACTTCTCCTACTCGTCGCTCGGTACCGTGCTGCTCGGCGCCACCATGGCGGAAGCCGCGGGCAAGCCGTACGTGCAAGTGGTCGAAGAGGAAGTGCTGGCGCCGGCCGGCATGACGGCAACCATCGTGGCCCCGGCTGGCGGCGCCGACTCGTTGGCAACCTTCTACTATCGCGACGAGAACCGCTACCGCGTCTGGCGGCCCGTGGACTTAAGCCACCGGCTGCCCGGCGGCGGTTTTGCATCGACGCCGAGCGACCTTGTTCGCATGGGTGCGATCGTGCTCGACGACAGTTACCTCACGCCGGAAACCCGCGAGGCGTTCTGGACGCCGCAGCGCCTGGAAAGCGGTGAAGTTAATGAGCAGGATTACGCTATTGGCTGGCGCTGGCGCGAGTGGGACGTCGATGGAGTAGGGGTAGCGAGAAACGCCAATCACGGCGGCGTCAGCCGGGGCTCACAAAGCTGGCTGCTGGTATTTCCCGACTATCAGATGGCCATTGCCATGTGCATCAATGCGCGCACGCCGGAGTTTCACGACTTCGGCATGCTCTATGAGGATGTCTTTCGGGAATTCGCGCTGGCGGCGACAGGCGACCAGCCAGCGCTTTAGGAAAAGCGGTTACCGCTCAGCCCACGAACGCGTTGCGATCGGGTTTTGCCGCCGGCGCCGCGGTGCCCTTCAATGTGGCGAGCATCGTGTCGGCGTCTGACACCTCGAACGGGTCCGTCGGGCAGTTGTCGCCGAATTCGGGCTCAACAAACAGGTGCTCGATATTGCCATCGTTTACCATCATCGAGTAACGCCACGACCGCATGCCGAAACCGACGTTGTCCTTGTTGACGAGCATGCCCATCTTTCGCGTGAATTCGCCGCTGCCGTCCGGGAGCATCTTCACGTTTTTGAGGCCCAGGTGCTTGCCCCACTGGAACATCACGAACGCGTCGTTCACTGACAGGCAGTAAATCTCGTCGACGCCGAGTGACTTGAATTCGTCGTACAGCTCGTCAAAGCGCGGGGCGTGTGTCGACGAGCAGGTTGGCGTAAACGCGCCCGGCAGCGCAAACACCACGATGCGGCGGCCCTTGAAGATATCGTCCGTGGAAACGTCCTGCCAACGAAAGGGGTTGTCGCCGCCGATGCTTTCGTCGCGGACGCGGGTCTTGAAGATAACCTGGGGTACGGTGCTGGGGGACATACGTTCTCCTGTGTGCAGTGACTCGCCGTTAAGGCATCCTTGAATCTCGGCAGAGCATACGGCATTTCCCGTGACGGGTTCTACCACCGCTCGCGTCGGCGACGCGCGCCTGCCTGCGTTGGGGCCGGTTGGAAAGGCCCACCGAATGCGGTACAAGTTGCGGTATGGCTTGCGCGTATCGCTGGAGCTCCCCATCGACCCGATAACGATTGCAATAGTGGGCGGCCTGTTCTTTGCCTATGCGCTGATCTCCGGTCGGCTGGACGGCACGGTGATTACAGCGCCCCTGGTGTTTGCGGCCTTTGGCCTCGCGGCCGGTGCTGCCGGTGCCGGCCTGCTCGCGGTTGACGTTGAGCATTCCGCCATCCACATCATTGCGGAATTCACCCTGATCCTGGTGCTGTTTTCCGACGCCGCCCGTATCGATCTTGGGCGTGTGCGTCACGATCACCATCTCCCGGCGCGCATGCTGGTGATCGGCCTGCCGCTCGCGATTGGGGCGGGCACGGTCGTTGCCGTTGCGGTGTTTCCGGCGTTTTCGCTCTGGGAGGCCGCGTTGCTTGCGGCCCTGCTCGCGCCCACCGATGCCGCGCTTGGCCAGGCGGTGGTGTCCGCCAGGGAAGTGCCCATTCGCATTCGCCAGTCGATCAACATTGAAAGCGGACTCAACGACGGTATTGCGCTGCCCGCCGTGTTGCTTTTCGCGGCGCTGGCGAGCGCGGCACACGGCGCCGGCGAGGAGGGTCACTGGCTGCGGTTCGCGGTGCTCCAGGTGACGCTGGGGCCGCTCGTCGGCGTCGCCGTGGGTTACGCTGGTGCACGGCTGCTTGACCCTGCCGTCGCGCGGGGCAGGGCGACAACCGCCTTCCAGGGTATCGGCATTCTGGCGTTGGCAGCGCTGGCCTACGTTCTGGCAGAGATTGTCGGTGGCAACGGATTCATTGCCACGTTTGTGGCGGGCGTCGCATTCGGCAACACCCTTGAGCATCCGTGTGAATTCCTGTTCGAGTTCATGGAGAGCGAAGGTCAGCTGCTGATGCTCGTGACCTTTCTCGTGTTTGGCGCGGCACTCCTGCCCGAAGGCCTTGCCCATGTCGAGCTGTCGTTCGTGGTCTACGCCGTATTGAGCCTGACGGTCATTCGCATGGTGCCCATCGCAATTTCGCTGCTTGGTTCGGGCATCCGCTGGCCGACGTATCTCTTTTTGGGCTGGTTCGGTCCGCGAGGCCTTGCGTCGATACTGTTCGTTCTTCTCATCCTCGAGGAAGCCGACGTCATGCACCAGGAGGAAATTTTGTCCATCACGGTGATTACCGTGGCGCTCAGCATAGTTATGCATGGCGTTACCGCGGCGCCGTTGTCTCGGGCTTACGGGCGACTGGCCGAGCGCATGGGCGACTGCGAGGAAAGCAAACCCGTATCGGCCATGCCACTGCGGGACGGTCAAAAACAGGAGCAGTAACAATGGGCGACAAGCAACTGGAGTGGCACCGTGTGGCCGAAACGTCGGAAGTGCCGCCGGGAAGGGTAAAGACGGTGACGGCCGGCGTGCACTCGATGGCGCTGACAAACATCGATGGCGCGTTCACTGCCATGGACAACCGTTGCCCGCACCAGGGCGGTCCGCTTGGGGAGGGCTCCATCGAGGTTGGCAAGGACGGACAGTGCTGGCTGCGCTGCCCGTGGCACGGGTGGGATTTTGATCCGACCACTGGCCGGCCGCCGGGTGGGCACGAAGACAGCGGACAGCAGCTATTCCCGGTGGATATCCGTGATGACGGCATCTACGTGGGCCTGGAGGCCGAGCCCGAACACCCGGCTACGGTTACCGACGTAATGGCCGAGACGATGACGAACTGGGGAGTCACCAGCGTGTTCGGCATGGTCGGGCATTCGAACCTCGGCCTCGCTGACGCGCTGCGCCGCCAGGCGCAGCAGGGCAGGTTGAAGTACTACGGGATTCGCCACGAGGGGGCGGCGGCGTTTGCCTGTTCCGGCTATGCCAAGCTCACCGGCTCGCCTGCCGCGTGTCTCACGATCGCTGGCCCTGGCGCGACCAATCTCATGACCGGCCTGTGGGACGCCAAGGTCGATCGCGCGCCATTGCTGGCACTCACTGGCCAGGTGGACGTGCAGGTGCTGGGTCCGGGTGCCTTCCAGGAGGTCGACCTGCACTCGGCCTTCGAGCCGGTCGCGACGTTCAGCCAGACGGTGCTGCACACTTCGAAGCACGCGGAGCTCATGACGCTCGCGTGCAAGAACGCGCTTGTTGAACGCAATGTCGCACACCTGATTTTCCCGGATGACGTGCAGACGCTGCCGGCTGGAGACGCAGCGACGGCGTCGGGGCCCACCGGGCGCCTGGCAACGGCGGCCATTGGCCCGGATGAGCAGGCGCTGCAGCAGGCAACGGCGGCTATCAATAAGGCCAGCCGTCCTATCGTGATTGTCGGCTACGGCGCGCGCGATGCCATGGACGAGGTCGTTGCACTCGCCGAAGCGCTCAACGCGCCGGTGCTCACCACGTTTAAAGCAAAGGGTCAGATCGCAGACCGGCACCCGCTCGCCGCCGGCGTGCTCGGCCGCTCCGGTACACCGGTGGCGAGCTGGTTCATGAACGAGTGCGATCTGATCCTGGCGTTCGGGTCTTCGTTCTCCAACCACACCGGCATCACGCCGAAGCGCCCGATCATCCAGGTGGATTTCGATCGCATGGCGCTCGGCAAATTCCACCCGGTCTCGGTACCGGTATGGGGCGAAATCGGCGTAACGGCGCGGCGCCTGGCTACGGCGCTTGGCGAAGCGGGACACACGGTGGATCAGCGTCCCGAGGTGGCCACGCGCTGGGGCATCTGGCGCGAGGAGAAAGCCCGCCGGCTGGCCGACGACCGCGGCGAGGGCATCAACTCGGCGACCGTGTTTGCCGCGCTCACGGACGCGGTGCCGGACGACGCTGTCATTGCCGTGGACGTGGGCAACAACACGTACTCCTTCGGCCGTTACTTCGAGTGCAAGGGCCAGCGCGTGCTGATGTCCGGCTATCTCGGCTCCATCGGGTTTTCCTTTCCCGCGGCCATGGGGGCGTGGGCGGCAACGCAGGACCAGGCCGCGTACAAGGGCCGTAAAGTGGTTTCGATTAGCGGTGACGGTGGCTTCGGGCAATATCTCGGCGAGTTCACGACCGCCGTGAAGTACAGCATGAACATCACACACGTGCTGCTCAACAACGCCCAGCTTGGAAAAATCTCAAAGGAGCAGCGCGCCGGTGAATGGCCGGTGTGGGAAACCAGTCTGCACAATCCGAACTTTGCGTCCTTCGCCAGGCTCTGCGGTGGCCACGGCAAGCGCGTAAAGACGGCAGAAGAACTGCGGCCCGCCCTTGATGAAGCGCTGGCCCAAAACGGGCCGGCGCTCGTTGAGGTGATGACGGATGCGGACCTGATCTGATGGGCGCTCCCACCATCGTTCACGTGTTGCCCGGCGACTCGCTCGTCGAACCCTTTGCGCAGGCGCGTATCACCGGCGAAGCGCTGGTGTGCCGCGAATGCCTCGTGGACGGTGACGTGCAGGGCGCAACGCTTGACGAGGTCTGGGCGGCACGCGAGGCGTACCTCTCCAGCAGCTACCCGCCAAAGCCGGAGGGGTTCTACCGCGAAAGGGTCAGAACCCCTCTGGAAAGCCTGCTGTCCTTGACCGCCGACAGCGAAGTCAACCTGTGGTTCGAGAATGAGCTCTTTTGCCAGGTAAACCTGTGGTTTTGCCTGCACCTGCTGAAGGGCACGGCGGCCAGCGTGTACCGGGTGGCGCCGGTGATGGCGACAGACGACGACCGATGGGGCGGCTTCTGCGATCACGAGAACCCGGCGCTTGAGCGCTGCTTCGCGGGGCGGCAACCGTTCAGCGATGCAGACCGTCGCCTTGGCGCGGACCTTTGGCAGGCCTACCAGTCAGGCAACCAGGATGCGCTTGCGACGCTCGCGAAAACCAGGTCGCCGTGTTTTCCGTATCTCGACGAGGTGGTAGAGGCGGCAATTGCGGTGGACACCCGGCCGGCGGCAACGCTGAAACGACTCATTGCCGACGGCAACACCGAATTCCCTGACGCCTTTCGGGCGTTTTGCCGGGAGGAGGCGGTGTACGGCTTCGGCGATTTGCAGGTGAAGCGCCTGTTCGATGCGATCACGGCCGCGAACTGATAGTTTGCTGCTATCTGTGAGGTGACGCCATGAACACCCTTTTCTTTCGCTTAAGCCAGGCATCGCTTCTGGCGATGCTTGTCAGCCAGGCCGCCGTCGGGCACCACAACCCGCCGCCGCTCGACGACCCGATTCCGGGGGGCATTCCGATGGGACCGTACACGCTTGTGCTGGAGGAAGTCGTCGCGGACCTTGCTTTTCCGATCGACGTCGTGGCGCCGCCGGACGGCAGCGGCCGCCTGTTCGTCACCGAACGCGCGGGCCGTATACGAATCATCGAGGATGGCGTTCTGCTGCCGGAGCCGTTCCTCGACATCACTGACAGTATTCCGACGATTGGCAGTGCGGCGCTGTCAGCCATCGAGTTTCATCCAAACTTCGCGACATCCGGCCACCTCGGGCAGGGCAGGCTGTACACCGTGTCGCAGGAGGCGCCCGGATCCGGCATTGCCGACTTTGGCGATACCACCGATGTATTTCACCAGAGCGTGGTCTACGAATGGCGAGCCGACTTTTTGAACCCCAACGTGGTTTTACCTTCCTCGCAGCGTGAAATCATCCGCATCAATGAAAACTCTTCTGTGCACAACGTCAATGACCTGGCGTTTGGCTCCGGCGGGTTGTACATCGCAAAAGGCGACGATGACATGAATGCGGACGGCGTGCTTGACGGCACGACTATCCACGGTTCCATTCTCCGGCTGGACGTCAACCTTGGCGGAGACGGTTACCTGGTGCCACCCGGCAATCCGTTTGTGAGCGACGGCAGCGGGCGGCTGCCAGAAATTTATGCGTATGGCTTTCGCAATCCGTGGCGCATCGTGTTCGATACGATTAACGGGGTCATTCTTGCCGCCGACATTGGTGAGGATGACATCGAGGAGGTCAATCGAGTAGAAGCCGGTGGCTACTACGGCTGGATCGATCTCGAAGGCAGTTTCGCGTTTCTCGATTTCAACGGCGTAACGGATGACCTCAGCGACCTGCCCCCGGGGCTGGAGCACGTGCTGCCAATTGCGCAGTACGATCACACCGAAGGTGACCGTTCCATCACGGGTGGCGTCGTGTATCGGGGCTCTCTGGTGCCGTCCCTGCAAGGGCAATATGTGTTCGGTGACTGGATCAGTGGCCGCCTGTTTCACATGTCGCCAGGCGGGGGCCAAATCGCACAGGTCGACGTCGATTTTGACGGCGCTTCGCTGTTGCCTGGAATTATTACGGTCACCGAGGATCAGGATGGCGAATTGCTGCTGGTCGTTACCGATGCCAGTGCCGGTACCGGTCGGGTGCTACGACTGGCCGCTGGTCTGGGCGTCGGGATCGATACCGACGGTGACGGCGTAGACGACGACATCGACAACTGCACCCTTGACCCGAACCCACAGCAGATTGATTCCAACGGCGACCTGATCGGCAACGTATGCGACGCCGATATCGCGGGCCCGGCCGGGGCTGGTCTGGACGACTGCGTGGTCGCGTTTTTCGACCTTGGGCAGCTGAAGAACGTCTTCTTCACCAACGACCCGGACGCCGACCTTGTAGGGCCTAATGGCAGCGAGCCCGACGGCGTGGTTAACTTTTTCGACCTGGGGCGCATGAAAGAACGCTACTTCCTGCCGCCCGGGCCGAGCGCCGCGGGCTGCAACTAGCACAATCCGGCAGGTCAGACTGCTCTGCATGCCGCATTTTTTTTGCGGCCTGGTCGATGTTCGGACCAGCCCAGTGATGCTATGGTATGCCTCCGTTAATCAGGGGTCGCAAACATGTCAATCCAATGGGAAGAGGAAGCGCCAGGCCGCATCGTGGCAAGGGTCAACGGTGAGCTCGCCCAGTCGGAAACCGCCGAGTTCCAGGCCGCGGTGGCACCACTACTGCAGGCTGCGGGAAAGACGAGCTTCCTGGTCATTCTCGAACAGTTCCAGGGCTGGGCCGCCGGCAAGGGCTGGGAGGACACCTCCTTTGCCGATGCCAACGACCAGTACCTGTCGCGTTTTGCCATCGTGGGTGATGAGCAGTGGCGCGACAAGGCGCTGATGTTCAGCCTTGCCGGTTTGCGGCCCGTTGAGATTCAGTACTTTTCGGCGGGCGAGGAAGCCGAGGCCCGGCAATGGCTGGCCTGGGGCTGAATCGGCCTCGACGCAGGGCCTTCAGACCAATTCGCAGTCGCTATCTCTGTTGCGCCACGGCGGCTACGGCTGCACTGCTGGCGCTGCAAGCCGTGGCGCAGGGGCAGGAAGTCGCCTCAGCTGATGCCACCGCCTCGGCGGATCCCGTGTGCAGCGGCACCTCCTGCACCGTGCAATACCAGGCGGGGTTCTTTGCCCGCTACGCCCCGGTGACCGCCCTCGACATGGTTAACAACCTGCCAGGGTTCGCTTTGGACGATGGCGACGGCTCCCGTGGCTTCGCCGGCAGCGCCGGCAACGTGCTCGTGGACGGCGCGCGGGTGTCGTCCAAGAGTGAATCGCCGTCGAACGTGCTGTCGCGAATTCCGGCAGCCAACGTCGAGCGCATCGAGGTCATTCGCGGGCAGACCGGCGGCACCGACCTTCGTGGCCAGACGGTTATCGCGAACGTCATTCGCACAGGCGGTGACATGTCAGGAGCGTGGCAGCTCGGCGCAAACACCTACCAGCCCAACGGAGGCTTCTGGCCCTTCGGCAGCACGTCGGCGGCCATCGATCTCGACAACGCCAGCCTCACCGTTGGTGTCGAGGCATCCCGCTACTTCCGGCTGTTCGAAGCGGACGAAATCGTAATTGGCCCAACGGGCGAAGTGCTGGAAGTGCGCGACGAGGAGTTCAGCGAGGACGGACACCGCGGTAAGCTGACGCTGCAGGCAACGGCGGACCTCGGCGAGACTGTGCTTCGCGTCAACGCCAACTACTCCCTGTTCGACGAAGCCGGCGGCGAGACCTCGGTCAGGGCGCCGGTGGATGCGCCCCCATTCGTACTCTTCCAGGGTGACACCGACAAGGAAGACGCCTACGAGATCGGCGTCGACCTCGAGCGCGCCTTCGGCGGCGCCTCCCAGGCAAAGCTCATCACGCTGTATCGAACCGCAGACTACACCGAGACCGGCTCGCTCGTGTTTCCCGAAGAAGGGCGTACGAACAGCACGACCACTTTCAACTCCATCGACACCGAGGCGATTCTGCGCGTCGAATTCGACTACTCGGGCTTTGACGGTCACCTTGTGGAAGCGGCGGTGGAGGGCGCCAACAACAGCCTGGAGAGCCGCTTCGACTTTCTGCGCAACGAAGGCGGGGAGCTCGTTCCCGTAATCGTTCCAGGCGCCGATACTGAGGTCGAGGAGGAGCGCGTCGACGTTACGCTGTCGGACAGCTTCGCGGTCGGCGCCGTCGCTGTAGACCTGGTGCTGGCGGGCGAGGCGTCCACCATTACGCAGACCGGTGACTTTAGCGAGGACCGCAGTTTTTCGTTCTTCAAGCCGGGCGTCACGTTGACCTACGCGCCGAGTGGTCGTACACAGTTCCGCCTGCGCGGCCAGCGCGAAGTCGGCCAGCTGGACTTTTTTGACTTCGTGAGTGCCGCTGACCTGGGGGACGTCGAGCTGTCGCTTGGCAACCCGGAGCTGTCACCCGAGACGACGGTCGCCTTTGAAGCAACCTTCGAACGCCGCTTCGGTTCGCTGGGCGTGGTCACGCTCACGGGTTTCCATGACGAAATTTCCGACGTCCAGGACGTGCTGCCGCTGGAGGGCATCCTCGAGGTGCCCGGCAACATTGGCGACGGCACGCGGTCAGGGCTGCGTGCCGAGGCTACGTTGCCAATGGATGGTCTCGGCATCGTGGGTGCGAGGCTTGATTTCAACGGCTTCTGGCAGGTGTCCTCTGTCGCTGACCCGCTGACCGGCGAAGACCGGCGCCTGTCGGGGGAGCGCCGCTGGCAGGGCAACGTCGCGTTTCGCCAGGACCTTACCGAGGCGCGCTTTGCGTGGGGTGGAGACGTGTCCTTCTTTGACGACGCGCCGCAGTTTGGTCTCGACGAGATCGATACGTTTCAAAACGGTGTGGATGTCGACGCCTTCGTCGAGACCCGGGCGCTCGCGGGGCTGAGGGTTCGGTTCGGCGTCGAGAATCTGCTTAGGACCGGCACGGACCGCGTGCGTGAGGTGTTCCAGGGTCCGCGCAGCGAAGGCGTGCGTGCGTTTACCGAAGAGCGCGACCGGTCCGGAACGCGCCAGTACTACCTCGAAGTCAGCGGTACCTTTTAGCTTGTCGGCAGGCAGACAAACCGGCGCCACCGTTGGCGCCGGTCTGTCCGGATTGCATCAGCAGGCGCAGGTACCGGGAAGAAGATTCCACACGGAGCCGTCTGCCAGCGTTGTCGAGCCCGGGCAGGTTTCCTTGCCCCAGAAGCCGATGCGCGTGCGGTCGCCAATGTTGAACTGGTTGCTGCCGACGATGCACACGTAGGTGCCTTCACACATGCTTGCCGCGCAGCTTGACGCAACGGCGCTTGGTCCTGGCGCGTCGAAGATGTCGCCCTTCAGCAAGCCGAGATCGGTGAAGTTGGTCGCCCCGTCTCCGTCCATGTCCGTGTCGAGATCGCCGGCCTGGAAGAACTGTGATTTCAGAACTCCAAGGTCGGCGAAGTTCACGGCGCAGTCGTTGTCGAAGTCTGCGTCGCAGGCGTTGCCGATACCGTCATCGTCTGTATCCCGCTGCTCGGGGTTCGAGTCCTCAGTGCAGTTGTCGATGTCGTCG
>JBCAXP010000121.1:0-11731 GCA_038533995.1 Pseudomonadota bacterium | reverse complement strand
CTCGTCTACCCGGGCCCCGGCCAGACCGACGGCCGCCGCGCGGTGGATCACCAGCTCTTTTTTCAGCGCACCGGGCAGCTTCTTATACGACTGCTGGATGCAGTGACGGCGGATGGCCAGGCCTACCGCGTGGATACGCGGTTGCGTCCCTTTGGGGACAGCGGCGCGCTGGCCATTAGCCTTGCCAGCCTCGATCTTTACCTGCAGCAGCATGGCCGCGACTGGGAGCGCTATGCGTGGGTCAAGGCCAGGGCAGTAACGGGCACCGAGGAGGACCACGCCGCGCTTGCGTCCGTGGTGCGCCCGTTCGTGTTTCGCGGGTACGTCGACTACGGGGTGCTCGTCAGCCTGCGTGACATGAAGCAGCGCATTAGCCGCGAAGTGGAGCGACAGGACCGCACGGATGACGTCAAGCTCGGCGCCGGCGGCATCCGCGAGGTCGAATTCGTGGTGCAGTCGTACCAGCTTCTGCGCGGCGGCCGCGACCGGACCTTGCGTTCACCACAGCTCGGCACCGTGCTGCCGCTGCTTGCCGAACGCGGCTTGCTGTCGCGGCAGGCCTGCCGCGAGCTGGACTCAGGCTATGAGTTTCTTCGGCGCACCGAAAATCGTCTGCAGGCTGTCGATGACAAGCAAACGCACACACTTCCGGCAGATGCCAGTGACCTTGCGCGACTGGCGCTTTCGATGGGCTTTGAAGATGCGGCGCAGTTCAGCGCCGCCCTTGGCTCCCATCGCGAACGGGTAGCGTCGCACTTCGAAGCGCTGGCCTTTGCGCCAAGCGAGCGGCCGGAGGCTGCCGGCGAGGCGGCACTTGCCGGTGCGTGGGAGGGCAGCCTGGCAGCGGACGCCGCCGAGCAGGCGCTCACGGAACTCGGCTTTGCCGACGCCCCGGCGGCACTCGCGGTGCTGCGCCGCATGCGCGAGGGCGGTGTGTACCGGCGCCTCGACGGCCAGGGAGCGCGCCGTCTCGATGCCCTGATGCCCAACCTGCTGGCAGTCGTGGCCGAGCTGGGAGACCACCAGCAGCGCACGCTCGAGCGCATGGTGAATATCATCGAGGCCATCGGCCGGCGTAGTGCCTACGTGGCGCTGCTCAACGAAAATCCGCCGGTGCTTGGCCGGCTGGTGGACTTGATCGCGAGCAGCGCCTGGATTGCGGACCAGGTGGCGGCGCTTCCGTTGTTGCTCGATGAGCTGATTGATCCGCAGATTTTTCTGCGCCCGCCCAATCGCACCATGCTCCGACAGGACATGGTCACCCGTTTCACCGGTATTGCGCCGGAAGACCTGGAAGCCCAGATGGAAGCGCTGCGCCAGTTTCAGCAGGCTGCCGTGTTCCAGGTGGCGGTGGCTGACCTCAGCGGGGAGCTGCCCCTGATGAGCGTCAGCGATCGGCTCACCGACATCGCCGAGCTCGTGTTGAAGAAGGCCCTGGAACTTGCGCAGTGGCAGCTGCGGGAGCGTCACGGCGTTCCCCGCTGCGGGGCGGACGGCCGCGAAGCGGGCTTTGCGATCATTGCGTACGGCAAGCTCGGCGGTTTTGAACTCGGCTACGGGTCGGATCTCGATCTTGTCTTTGTGCACAACTCGACTGGCGCCAGCCAGCAGTCAGATGGCGAGCAGCCGCTGGTGAACGAGCGCTACTTCGTGCGCCTGGCGCAGCGCCTGTTGCACATACTGTCCACCCAGACCCGCTCGGGAAAACTCTACGAGGTGGACACGCGCCTGCGGCCAAGCGGCAAGGGTGGCGCACTGGTGACCAGCCTGGCAGGCTTTGAACGCTACCAGCACGAGCAGGCCTGGGTCTGGGAACACCAGGCATTGCTGCGCACGCGCGCGGTCGCCGGCAACCCGGTGGTCTGCGCAGCCTATGAACGCATCCGCCGCCAGACGCTCACGCGCCCCGTTGAGGAGTCGTCACTGCGCGCCGAGGTGGTCAAGATGCGCAAGCGCATGCGCAGTGAGCTCGATCGCAGCCGCGGTGGAGCCTTTGATATTAAACAGGGCGCTGGCGGCCTGACCGATATCGAGTTCCTGGTGCAGTTCCTCGTGTTGAAGAGCGCGACCGATAACCCACACCTCGTGACGCACAGCGACAATATCCGGCAGCTTCACGACCTCGCGGACTCAGGCCTGCTCGCCGACGCGGATGCCGTTACGCTGATCGAGTGCTATCGCGCGTATCGCCAGCGCATGCACCGCCTGAGTCTCGCCGGCGGAAACAGGCTTGTACCTGAAGGCGAGGTGTCTGAACGGCGGCGCCAGATAACGCAGCTCTGGCAGCGTGGTCTTGGTGAGGCTTTGGGAGTAGAGTAGAAGTTCGAGGCAAGCAGTTGGCACCGCCGATCAGCACTGCGGTGAGTTAAGAAGGGCACGCGAACGAACGCTGACTGCGAACAGCCCGGAACACAATAAGAAACGCGAGTCCGTTCTCCCATCGCTGCTGAAGGCGTTGTCCGGCGCCAACGTGCCGGGACGCTGCACGTCACCAGACCGACTGGGAGGGCTCCATGAATATCCAATCCCGCAAAATACATCTTCTGATCGCGACTCATACGCTTGGCCTTGCCGCCGCCGCTGCGGTGGCTGCGCCCCAACCATTCGCGGATGCAGTGCTGGCAGACGAGCCGGTTCTCTACTACCGACTGAGCGAGGTCGCTGGCGACACGCAAAACCTCGGCAGCCTGGGCGCCAGCTTCGACGGTGCCATCTTCGGTCCGACGCAGCGCAATATCGCCACGGCCGGCGGTGACGGCGGCGTGCACTTTGACGATTCAAACGCTTTCATCGAGTCCAACGCCGTCGTGCCGGCCTCGCTGCTGGGCAATCCCGATTTCACGGCGGAGACGCTGGTGCGGATTCCGGCCGGTGCGCAGGCGCAGTTCTGGCCGCCATTTCTTCACTGGGGCGCTCCGACGACCGGCCAGTCGGTGTATTTCAGCCTCCAGTTCAACACCAACAATCGCATCTACGCCGGTTTCTACAACGCGGGCCTGATGATGAGCGAGCTCGTGTGCTACGACACCTGGCTGCACGTGGTGTGGGTGCGAGACAGCGCAGAGGGCACGAATGACAGCGAAGCCGGCACGGTCGTCTATGTGAACGGTACCGCGGTTCCGCTGGTCAGGGATCCCACCCTGAACCCGGGGTTCGTGGCAAATCCAACGGTGACGGCGACCACGTTTCGGATCAATCGAGCGACGGACAATGTCCGCTACGCCACCATCGACATGGACGAGCTGGTCCTGTACGACCGTCCGCTCGCCCCCGCCGAGGTCGCCGAACACTGGGTTGCCTTCGCCGACAACGTGGGCGACACCGACGGTGACGGCGTTTCCGATGCTGTCGATAATTGCGTTGCCGTTGCCAATGCTGACCAGCGGGATTCCAACGCCGACGGGTTCGGCAACGCGTGCGATCCGGATCTCAATGACGATGACGTCATCAACTTCACCGACCTCGGATTGATGAAGTCGGTGTTTTTCAGTGACGACCCCGACGCCGACCTGAACGGCGATGGCGCGGTGAATTTCGCCGACCTTGGCACCATGAAGAGCGCGTTCTTTGGCAATCCAGGCCCGAGCGGCACTCGGTCCATCTGCGGGTTGTAACGGCGGCTGGATATTCCCAGGTGGCTCCGGGCAGGTATAATTCGGTTTCCACGGCAGACGACGGCCCATCACGGAGCCAGTACGGAGTGTAAAGCCTTGAGCGCGATGCAAGAAGAAGCGGTGTCCCGGGTACCCAACGACCGGAACGAGTATGAAGTTGACGAGTCGGACCTGCCGCTGCACTGCCCGCTGCCCGGCACGACCCTGTGGAATTCCCACCCGAAGGTGTACCTGGAGATCAGTTCGACGGGCGTTGCCAAGTGTCCGTACTGCGGCGCGGTTTACCGCATGACGACGCTGCGGCGCGGCTCGTCTGACGAATAGCGCCTGGCATGTTTATCGTTACCGGCGGCGCCGGCTTCATCGGCAGCAACGTGGTCAAGGCTCTCAACCTGCGGGGAGAGAGTGATGTGCTGGTAGTCGACGACCTGACGGACGGCCACAAGTTTCGCAACATCGCCGACTGCGATATCGCCGACTACCTCGACAAGGACGACTTCCTGCAGGCCGTGCGCGGGGCTAAGTCCTTCGGCAAGGTGCAAGCGGTGCTCCACCAGGGCGCCTGCTCTGCGACCACCGAGTGGGACGGCCGCTACATGATGGCCAACAACTACGAGTACTCAAAGGAGCTGATGCATTACTGCATGGAGGAGCGCATTCCGTTCATCTATGCGTCCTCGGCTTCCGTGTATGGCGCCGGCCCCGAGTTTCGGGAAGACCCGGCCTGCGAGCAACCGCTCAACGTGTACGGTTACTCGAAATTCCTGTTCGACAAGTATGTGCGAACCCTTCTCGCCGATGCGCCAGCGCCGATTGTTGGCATGCGTTATTTCAACGTGTACGGCCCGCGCGAAGCTCACAAGGGCTCGATGGCCAGCGTCGCCTGGCACTTCAACGGGCAACTGAAGGCCGACGGCGAAGTACGCCTGTTCGAGGGTTCGGACGGCTACGACAACGGCGAGCAGCGCCGCGACTTTGTGTACGTGGGCGATGTAGCTGACGTGAACCTGTGGCTGGTCGACAACCCGTCGGTGAGCGGCATCTTCAACGTTGGCACGGGTCGCAGCCAGACCTTCAATGACGTGGCGCGCGCCGTTATCGACTGGCACGGTCGCGGTGAAATTCGCTACGTGCCGTTTCCCGACCATCTCAAGGGCAGCTACCAGAGCTTCACCGAGGCTGACATGAGCGCCCTGCGAGCGGCCGGCTATGAGGCGCCCATGCGTGACGTCGCGGCCGGAGTGAAAGCCTACCTCGACAGCCTCGCGCAGTGAGCCAGTCCTCGCCAGCCACCGCCCCGGTGCTCGTGGCCGGGCCGTCGTGGGTGGGCGACATGGTCATGGCGCAGAGCCTGTTCAAGGTACTCAAGGCGCGCCGCCCCGACGCGCCCGTCGACGTGCTGGCGCCGGGCTGGTGCGCCCCCATTGTGATGCGCATGCCGGAAGTGCGCGCCTGCATTGAGTCGCCGTTTGCCCATGGCGAGTTTCACTGGTCGGCACGCCGCGCGCTCGGTGTGGCACTTCGCGAGCGGGGCTACGGCAGGGCCATTGTCATTCCGCGTTCCTTCAAGGCGGCGCTCGTGCCGTTTCATGCGCGCATTCCTCGGCGCACCGGTTACCGCGGAGAAATGCGCTTTGGCCTCATCAACGACATGCGCGGCCTCGACAAGGCTGCCTTGCCGACGACGGTGTCGCGCTACGTCGCGCTGGCGGGCGATTCCGGCGAGGCCCCGGCAGACGCTCCGCCGCCGGCGCTTCGCGTGGACTGTGAAGCACAGCAGAAGCTATGCGCTGACCTCGGCCTTTCAACCGAGCGCCCGGTGGTAGCGCTGATGCCCGGCGCCGAGTACGGACCCGCGAAGCAATGGCCTGCCGAACATTTTGGCGCGCTCGCGAAGGCACTCGATGACGCGGGTTTTGACAGCTGGGTGTTCGGGTCCGCTGGCGAGGCGCCAATCGGCGAGGAAATTGCCGCAGCATCACCGTCGGGTACCACCAACCTGTGCGGCAAGACCAAACTCACGGACGTGGTGGACCTCATCGCGCTGTGCCGCGTTGCCGTCAGCAACGATTCGGGGCTCATGCACGTCGCCGCCGCCACCGGACGGCACGTCGTGGCGCTCTACGGCTCGTCCAGCCCGGAGTTCACGCCGCCGCTGACGCCCCACGCCACGGTGTTGAAGCTGGACCTCGAGTGCAGCCCCTGCTTCGCGAGAACCTGCCGCTTCGACCATTACAAGTGCCTGCGGGACATATCCGCGCAGCAGGTACTCTCCGCCGTGCGCGACGCAGCCTAGCCCTATCAGAATGAGCCCAGGATCGGGGCGAGTCTTTCGGTAACGTCGCTGACCTCGATGAGCGCCATGGCGTCCGGATTGCGCACACGCTTGCCCCACGGCAGTTCCTCGAGCGGCTTGCCGAATTCCGCGAGCGCCGCTTCCGGGTACCTGTCCGCGACGTGTTCCTGGCTGAGATACGGGCCGGTACGCCACCGGTTGGAGGTGGCATAAAGACCCACCACGGGCGTGCTGGCGGCTGTTGCCATGTGCGCCGGCCCGGAATCCGGACATAGAACCACGGTGGCGCGCTGGATGAGGGCGAACAGCTGTTTGAGGCTGGTCTGGCCGATCAGGTCGACCGGTTCGGCGAGGCGGCACAGTCGACCGATTTCCTCGCCGTAGCCGCGCTCCAGCTCGCTGGGTCCGCCGGTAAGGACAACGCGAGCGCCCGCTTTTTCAGCGGCGAAGTCTGCGACCGCGGCATAGCGCTCGGCCTGCCAGTTGCGAAAATTTCGTCGCCGGTCGCTCGAGCAGGGGCTGATGAGCAACACCGGCGCCAGTCCCGGAACCACCCGATGGGCAAAGTCGGTGTCGTCGTCGCTGACAGGGATGTCCCAGCGCAGGTTGCCACGCTCAACGCCAAGGGCCTCGGCGAAGCCGAACAGTCCGTCCAGAACGTGTTGCCGCGGCGCGGGCTCGATGCGCCGGTTGGTTACAAGCCATTGCCAGTCACGGGCGCGGTCGCGGTCGAAGCCGAGGCGCACGTCTGCCGGTATCGCAAGGCTGACGAGGTTGGCCCGCACCGATGCGTTCATGTGGCACAGGACGTCGAAACGGCGGTCGGCCAAACGCTTGCGCAACGCGAGCAGGCCGGCCACGCCGCTGGCTTTGTCGTAGGTGATAAACTCCACGCCGTCGACGCCCTGCATCAGGCTCGACTCCAGCTTGCCAATGACCCAGGTGATTCGCGTCGATGGCCATGCAGCCTGGAACGCACGCACCACTGCCAGCACGTGGCAGGTATCGCCAATGGCAGAAAGGCGCAAAATGCAGAGGGTGTCGGGAGCTTTGATCATCGACCAACTTCAAGAAACGCAAGCTTTAAGCGTGCGCCGAATCAGCGCTGACTGTAGCGAATCGACAGCACGCCCGCAAAGGCGCATGGAACTCCCGTGGGCGAGTCGCAAAACGCTGTCGTAGTTGCCGACGCCGGCAGCCGCATGCTCGTGGCAGCCGAGTATGCGAAAAGTTTTTCGAGCGACTGGTTCAACCCCCTGCAGTCGCCGTTGGCAGACAAGGTCGTTGCAGCCGCCGGCGGCCGCGGCACAGTGATGTTTCTCGACACCGGGGAAGAGCACTGGGTGTTGCGCCACTATCGTCGCGGCGGGCTCGTTGGCCGCATCAACCATGACCTGTACCTGTGGACCGGCGCGGAGCGCACCCGGTCTTTCAGCGAATTCCGTTTGTTGCAGGCGCTTGCAGAACGCGGCCTGCCGGTACCTGACGCCGTGGCGGCGCGCTTTCACCGGCACGGCCTTGTCTATCGCGCCGATATCATCACGCGGCGAATTGACGATGCACAAAGCTGGTCGGCGTTGCTCGCGGAAGCGAGTGACGGCACGCCGGGTGCGCAGTGGCAGGCGGTGGGTGCGTGCATACGCCGCTTTCATGACGCCGGTGTTTTCCACGCGGACCTCAATGCGCACAACATCATGATCAACAGTCTCGGTGAGGTGTTCGTGCTCGATTTCGATCGCGGCGCGCTGCGCGGCCCGGGCGGCTGGCAACAGGCAAACCTCGAGCGCCTGCAGCGCAGCCTGCGCAAGATCAGCGGTCAGTGCGACGCGCCGTTTTATTCTGACGTTCGCTGGCGTGCGTTGCTGGACGGTTACGCGGCGTAGGGGTCCGGGTAGTCCTCGCCGCGCCCCTTGAAGCGGCGATGCACCCAAAGATACTGCGCCGGTACGCGGCGCACATTGGCCTCGATGAGCTGGTTGAAACGCACCGCGTCCGCGGCGTCGTCGCCGGAAGGAAAGTTCTCGAGTGCCTCGCCAATGATGATGCGATAGCCGCGCCCGTCAGGCAGGCGCTCCTGGAAGAACGGCAGCACCGGCGCGCCCGACATTTTCGCAATGCGCGACGTGGCGGTGTTCGTGACGCAGGGCTCGGAGAAAAACGGCACGATGGCCGTAAAGCGCGTGCCTAAGCTCTGGTCCGGCGCGTACCACACGGGCTGGTTGTTTTTCAGGCTGCGCACCATCGCGCGCACGTCCTTGCGCGGAATCGCCTTCTCGGCGCGCTGTTCGCGACCGCGGCGCATGATCTCCTCGAAAAGCGGATTGCGGTGGCGGCGATACATGACCTGCAGCGACGTGCACATCGACAGCATGCGTGCGCCCATCTCCAGCGTCGTGAAGTGCGCGGCCAGCATGATTGCGCCCTTGCCGTTAGCGAGCGCCGCTTCCAGGTGCTCGGCACCTTCCACTTCCATGAAGTTGCGCAGGCGGTCATCCGGCGCATACCAGCACATGGCGGTTTCCAGAATGGCAATGCCGAGCGACTTGAAGTGGTCGCGCGCCAGCGCGGCGACCTCGTCGGGCGGCATGTCCGGAAAGCACAGCTCGATATTGCGCTTTGCGATGCGGGCGCGTTTGCCGGCCAGCGGGTACATGAGTCGGCCGAGCCCAGTGCCGATAGCCAGCTGCAGTCGGTAGGGCAGCATGCTGCCGAGCCGCGCAAGGCCAAGCCCAAGCCACACCGGCCAGTAGCGGGGGCCGGCAAATTTGAGCAGGCTGGTTTGCTGACTCATACGTTACTCACGCGCTATCGCTTTCGTAATCGATGCAAGGGTCATCAGGGGTAATCCAGTGTGCCCTTAAAGCGCCGGTGCACCCACAGATACTGCTCCGGCGCCTGGCGAACCTGCTGCTCGATGACCGCGTTAATGCGGGCCGCGTCACGGTGCTCGTCTCCGGACGGAAAATCAACCAGCGGCGGCTGGATGACCAGCCGGTAGTGCTTGCCGTCGGGCAGGCGCATCGGAAAAAATGGCACGACGCGCGCGCCGGTAACCTCGGCCAGCCGCGCCGCGCCCGTGTGCGTCGGCGCGTCGAGGCCAAAGAACGGTGCCTGCACCGAGCCCGGACCCTGGTGCGCCTGATCGGGCATGTAGAGCACCGCATGGCCGTCGCGCAAGCTGCGAATCATCTGCCGCACGTTGTCTTTCGGGATCGCCTTGCCAGCCAGGTGCTGCCGCCGGCGGCGCATCACTTCCTCGAACAGCGGATTGCCAAAGCGGCGGTACATGGCGTGAAAGGGCACTTCGAGCAGCAACAGGCGCGAGCCTATCTCAATGGTCGTGAAGTGCCCGGCCAGCAGGATGACGCCCTTGCCTTCGGCGAGCGCTCTCTTCAGGTGTGAAAGGCCCTCGACGCGGTAAAGCGACTGCATGCGACGCGGCGAACCCCACCAGGTGAAACCGGTCTCCAGCAGCGCGCGGCCCAGCGATTCGAAGTGCGCCGAGAGCAGCAGCTGCCGCTCGGTGGCGACCATTTCCGGAAAGGCGCCTGCCAGGTTTGCCTCGGCGATTTGCCGGCGCTTCTTCTGCACGCGCTTAAGCGCGCGACCGAGCCCAGCGCCAACGACCATCTGCAGCGAGTGCGGCAGGGCGCTTGACAGGCGCATCATGGCCAGCCCTGCCCAAACGGGCCAGAAGGCGGGTCCGGCGAATTGCGTCAGGGCTGTACGGGTTTTCGACAAGGGCGAAGTAGTCTGTTGCTGGTGTTTTTGACAGGCCGCGCTGTGCCGGCGTCACGGCATTCTACCTGCTCCGCCGTGTGCTACCATCCGCGCAGTTGCAACACCGGTGGCGTATGACGTTATCCATTCCAAATTTTGCCGGCGCACGGGTGCTTGTTGCCGGCGACATCATGGTCGACCAGTACTGGTTTGGGCAGGTCGGCCGAATTTCGCCCGAAGCGCCTGTGCCCGTCGTTCGGGTGCGCGAGAGCGAGCACCGCCCGGGTGGCGCGGGCAACGTGGCGGTAAACCTCGCGAGCCTCGGCGCGCAGGCCAGCCTGATGGGCTTTACCGGCGAAGACGATGCCGCGGCTCAGCTCGCCGAACAGCTGCAGCAGCGCGGCGTCAATTGCGCGTTTGTGGAGCTGGAAGGCGTGCCGACGACGACCAAGCTGCGGGTTGTCAGCCGCAACCAGCAACTTATTCGGCTGGATCTCGAGGAAGACGCCGCGGCCCTGCCAGAGGGCAGCCTGCTGGAGACGTTCGCCAACGCACTTGCGCACGTGGACGTGGTCATTTTGTCGGACTACGCGAAGGGCGCGCTGCGCGAGGCGCCCGAACTCATTCGCATGTGCAACGAGGCCGATGTGCCGGTCTTCGTTGATCCGAAGGGCACCGATTTCGAGCGCTACCGTGGCGCGACCGCGCTGACGCCCAACCTGTCGGAGTTTGAGGCCGTGGTTGGTCCCTGCGCCGACGACAACGCGATTTGCGAGCGGGGCGACGCGCTGCGGCGCCAGCTCGACATTGACCTGCTACTGGTCACGCGAAGCGAGCGCGGCATGACCTTGCTTGGCCTGGAAGACGGACCGCTGCACCTGCCTGCGGAAGCGCGTGAGGTGTACGACGTTACCGGTGCCGGAGACACGGTTATCGCGACGTTCGCCGCGTCGGTCGCGGCCGGCGCCGCGGCCGGCCAGGCCGCCGCAATTGCGAACCTCGCAGCGGGACTCGTAGTGCGCAAGCTCGGCGTGGCCACGGTTACGCGGTCGGAAATGCGGCTGGCTCTGCACCAGCGGGGCATCGGCGGCCGCGGCATGATCGACGAGGAGCGCCTGCGCGAGTTTGTCACCGAAGCTCAGGCGCGCGGCGAAACCGTCGTCATGACAAACGGCTGTTTCGACATCATTCACGCAGGCCACGTTGCGTACCTGGAAGAGGCAAAGTCTCTTGGCGACCGGCTGGTGGTCGCGGTCAACGACGACGCATCGGTCAGCCGGCTGAAAGGCAAGGAGCGCCCGGTGGTGCCACTCGCCGACCGCATGTCGGTGCTGGCCGGCCTTGCGGCCGTTGACTGGGTGGTGCCATTCAGCGAGGACACGCCGGAGCGGCTGATCTGCTCGGTGTTGCCAGACATGCTCGTCAAGGGCGGCGACTACCGCCCCGAGGACATCGCCGGCGCAAAATGCGTCACCGGCAATGGTGGCCAGGTGCGGGTGCTGACTTTCCGCGAAGGGCGCTCCACCAGCAGCCTCATCGAGGCTATCCGCGAGCGCTAGGAACGGTCCTACTTGCGCTTTGCATACATTCTCCTGTCGTACCTCCTCAGCCCGATTCTCGTCGGGTTTCTGCTGTGGCGTGGGTTGGAAAACCGCGCTTATCTTGAGCGGTTTTCCGAACGCTTCGGTTTCTTTCGGTCGCCGTTGCCGGCGAACAGCATCTGGGTGCACGCGGTATCGGTAGGTGAGGTGCAGGCTGCGGTGCCGCTCGTGAACGCCTTGCTGGAGCGCTACCCGGCGTTGCCGGTGGTCGTTACGACCGTGACTCCCACCGGCTCCGCGCGGGTGCTTGACCTTTTCGGCGAGCGGGTGAGTCATTGCTACGCGCCGTATGACCTGCTGGGCTCGGTGCGGCGGTTCTTTCGCACTGTTCAGCCGCGCATCGCCATCATCATGGAAACCGAGCTGTGGCCCAACCTCTATCACGAGTGCGGCCGGCGCAACATCCCGCTGGTGCTTGCCAGCGCGCGCATCTCACCGCGGTCGGTCGGCAAGTACCGGCGTTTTGTTGGCCTGTTTCGGGAAGCGCTGTCACATGGCAT
>JBCAXP010000120.1:0-11835 GCA_038533995.1 Pseudomonadota bacterium | reverse complement strand
GTGCGCCATCGCTGGCTCGGCGAAACACTGGTGCAGGAAGGGCTGTTCCAGGGCTTCGATGTCAGCCACAATGTCATCGACTTACAACGCCGGAAGCACCGTGACCGATAGCTCGAACCAGCCACCCATTACCCTGACGCCCACGATGGAAAAATACGTCCTCCACTGGGGTGAGATGGGCACGCGCTGGGGCACCAACCGAACCGTGTCGCAGATACACGCACTGCTGTACCTGTCGCCGCGGCCGCTCAACGCCGAGGAAATCGTGCAGGTGCTGTCGGTAGCGCGCTCAAACGTGAGCACCAGTATCCGCGAGCTGCAGTCGCTCGGCGTGGTGCGCGTGACGCACGTACTCGGCGACCGGCGCGACTACTTCGAATCGATTACCGACGTTTGGGAACTGTTCACGGTCATCCTCGACCGGCGCAAGCAGCGCGAGATCAACCCCACGCTCAGCATGCTGCGCGACTGCGCGCTCAGCATGGAGAACGATAACGACACCCACCCGGTTACGCGCAAACGCATCAACGAGATGCTTGGCTTTCTCGAGCGCACCAGCGACTGGTACGACCAGATGCGCTCGGTGCCTGCCACCAAGCTGAAAAAACTAATGAAGCTCGGGCGGCGCGTTGCGAAGTTTGTGACGCGCTGACCGCCTCGCCACGCAGCTATGCTCCCCGCACGGCGAACACGGCCAGCAGGGCGACCAGCGCGCCTGCTACCGACAACAACACGATGTTGCGGCGAACGAACTTCGCGGTGCGATAAGCGACTGTCGGCTGGATCGCGGACACCGGCACGTTGTTCCGGTAGTCGTCCAGATCCTGCAGCAGCGCCGCGATGGAGTGGTAGCGTTCCGCCGGATCGATCGCCATCGCCTTGAGAATGATTGCCCGCAGCTCGCGGTCGGCCCTGGTCGGAATCATCGTTCGCTTGAGCTTGTTCGCAACCGCTTCCCGGTCGGCAAGTTGGGTCTTCGCCGGCGCCTGCCGGTCAGCCGTGAACGGGGGCTCCTTTTCGATCAGGCAATAGAGCAGACCGCCGATGGCGTAGACATCACTGGCGGCTGTCGGCGTCTCCTGCGTGAGCTGTTCAGGGCTGGCATAGACCGGAGTAAACGAATCGTGTCCCTCCTCTGCCTGCCCAAGCAGCCGCGACACGCCGAAATCCAGCAGCCGCGGAATGCCGTCTTTCTCGATCAGGATACTACTGGGCTTGATATCAAGATGCAGCACGAGGTTGGCATGCGCGTGCTGCACAGCTTTGCACACGTGCTCCACGAGTTTGATGCGCTCTGCGACGGAGAGTGAATGGCTAGCGCAATACTCGTCGATAGCCACGCCGTCGACGAACTGTGCAACCAGGTACGGCCGGCCGTCCTCCAACTGGCCTGCGTCGAGCAGCTCCGGTATGTAGGGATGGCTGAGCGCTGCGTGAACCTGTCGCTCGCTTTCAAAGTGTCTGACGAACTCCGTCTTGTTGAGCCTGAATCGCATCACCTTCAGGATTGCGATCTCGTCAAACTGGCTGTAGGCACGTGTCGCCAGGTACACCTCGCCCATGCCGCCGCGCGCGAGCAGTTTACCGACTAGCCACACACCGGCGCGCTCTCCCTCGAGGCCGCCGCCGCTGGTCACGTCATGGGCAACGTCGGAAATGCTGTCCCGAACGCGCGCATCGTCCCCTTCCGCGGCTGTGACGAGTTCGTAGAGGAAGCGGCCGAACTCCGGGTCGTCGCCGCCGGCTTCGGTGCAGAATGCCTCGAGTTGTTCGCGTGGCAGGTCACATGCCTGCTGGAAGAGCCTGTCGAGCTCGTGCCAGCGGTCCTGAAACCGCTCCAGGCTCATGGGTGGCCGTGCGACAGTTTCTGCAGCAGCAGCGCCTTGAGCATCGCGAGTTCGCGGTGCAACGTTGACGTGGAGATGCCGAGCGCGCTGGCGGTCTGGTCGTAGGTCATACCGCAGAAGTAGTAAAGCTCGGCGATGCGGACTTTGCGAGGGTCGGTTCGGGCGAGCACTTCCAGCACGCTCTCAAGCGCGAGAACGTCCACTGATGGATCGCGAGTGCCCACCTGGACGTCGTTTAACGACACCTTGTTGACCTCGCCGCCCCGCTTCTTGGTCGCTTTCGCCCGGGCGTGATCAACCAGGATCTGCCGCATCAGCATGGACACAATGCCAACGAAGTGGCCGCGATCCCTGATTTCGGTCTCGACGTTGCCGAGCCGGCAGAACGCCTCGTTGATCAGCGCCGTGGCCTGCAGCGTGTGCTGGGAGGATTCACGGTGCATATATCGGCGAGCGACGCGATGCAGCTCGTCGTAAACCAGCGGCATGATTTCTGTCATCACTGCCTTGTCACCCGTCTGCCACTCGCCGAGCAACTGGGTTATCGGGGCTTGTCCTTTCATAGGGCCGTAAGTATACCCCGAACCCCACGCCCGTTCGGGGCAACTGCGACACCGCCGGGTCATCCTCAAGGCGAGAAGCGCTCCACCTTGGCGGTCACTTCGGCGCCGTCGTCGCCGCCGATCGCGTAGATCTGGCCGTTGAGCACCACGGTCGCGAATGACTCGCGCGGCGTGAACATCGGCGGCAGCGCTTCGGTGGTCGACGTCTCGGGATCGTACACTTCCGCCTCGCGCAGTGGATTACCGCGTGAGCAGTTGTCCGGGTTGAAGTCGCTGCACCCAACCGGTGCGCCACCGAACACATAGACACGGTTATCCAGCGTGGCTGACGAGTGACTGTCCCTCGCCTCGAGCATTTGTGCGGCGGGACTCGTGTTCCACTCGCCAGTGATTACGTCAAACGACCAGATCGCCGTGCGCGCGCCCCGGCCTGGCTCGCCGCCCCTGCCGAAGCCGCCAATTACGTACATCGTGTCGCCGACCGTCTCGACGGTAAAGCGAAGCAACTCGGAGAGCCCAAGGTTCAGGCCACTGCTGACGACCGTCGACTGCGTCGACGGCGAGTAGCCGGAAAAAGACAGGCTTCGCACAAACGCGGAATTGCAGTTGGCGCCGACCAGCATCGTGCCGAAGCCGAAGGTCACGTCCTCGTACACGGCTGCGTCGCACAGGCCTGGAAGGTCGCCGTTCACCGGGGCTTCCGATGACCAGGACTCTGTGACCGGGTCGAATACGGCAAACGTCCCCGACAGGCTGTCGGTGAGGTAGACCTTGCCGTCGATGACGCCGCCGGAGCCGTAGCTGCCCGGCGGCATTGGCGTGCTGAAGGTCCATTTGTTGGTCGCCGGGTCGTACACCTCGACGCTGTCCAGGATGGCGCCGTCGGCGTCGCTGCCGGCAAACACCAGGATTCTGCCATCTGCGGCGTAGGCCCGGTGATTCTGCCGCGGCACGTTGAGTGACGCGACACTCTCCCACGGCGGCAACACGAATGCGATTCCGTTTTGTGGTGTGAACGAGGTCTGGATCAGCTCGATGCGGGTCTTGCGGCGGAACGAGGTAAAAAAGCCCCCGCCTTCGTCGGAGTAGGTCGTGTCCAGCGAGTAGCCGATGGGTCCGACGCCGAGCAGGTAAAACTCGCGTTCGGAAAAGGTGGTGGACTCGTCGTCGCAAAACGTCATGCCGATGATCTGCTCGCAACCGCCGCTGCTGGTCGAATGGGCGGCGACCAGCGCGTCGTGCGTGTTGTAGTTGCCGTCGAACACGTCTTCGAAAAAGTCCACGGCTTCATCGGGCGCAAATTCCACAAAGAATCCGCCGCCAACCCACTCGTCGGTTCGGGCGTCGTATACGACACTCAAGGAGGCACCGTCGATCGAACCAAGCAGCGAGCCGCTGCCGTCGACAGCGAGGTGGGTCCAGCGTGGCGCAAAGTCCTGTGACTCGCCCGACAGCTCCAGCGGGTACG
Organism: Pseudomonadota bacterium; assembly: GCA_038533995.1. Lineage (GTDB taxonomy): Bacteria > Pseudomonadota > Gammaproteobacteria > Steroidobacterales > JBCAXP01 > JBCAXP01. The sequence goes on along the minus strand of JBCAXP010000120.1, from coordinate 7,957 downwards.
CTTCCTGGCCGCCGATCATCACCGAGTTGCCCAGCGTGACGCGGAAGCGACCGACGTCGATGGTCGACGTGTTGGTGTTGGGCTGTGCGAAAGTGAAGCGCTCGGCGGTGCCGAAGAATTCCCAGTAGGCGCCGGCTTCCAGGGAAATGCCGAGCGACGTCGTTGTCGTGGTCGGCGGCGGCGTCGACGGTGGTGTGGCAGGCGGTGTGGTCGGTGCCGGGCCGGCATCTGGCTGCGGCGCATCGCCGCCGCCTCCACCGCCACCACCGCACGCGGTCAGGCAGAGGAGCAAAGTGATTGAAATCGCGAGGTTTCGGTAGTTCATGGCGTTCCCCAGACAAGCGGTTCCCGGCCGAATGACGGGGTAACGCAGCGGGCTTCGCAGCCGGCGGGTAGCGCCTTCCGTCGCCTTTTCGGCCACCTGGAACTACTGTAGGAAACGACAGTGCGCCGAGCCTGATGGAACTCTGATGATCAGTTGATGAACGTCTGTTTGGTGCCAGAACGCGGCACGCGCGCCGCTAAAGGGAAGGGTTGATGAATGTCGCCTGTTGCCGCGGGATACGTGTGCCTGTGACCGCGCCGCTGTCGAATTCAACCCCGTGGTACATCAAGTCATCAGTGCTGGCGGAGTGCCCTTCAGCGTCCATACCCGCTGCTGCACGGTCCGCTGGGCTGGAAATCAACAAGTGGACCAATTCGTGCGCCAGCACCGTGCCCGGATGTTTGGGGCGATCGGAGAGAATGATCGCGCCGCGCGTGCGCGGCGTGTCGCTAATGTGGGCGAACCCGAGCATGTTCGGATTTGTGAACCGATCCACGAGGTACACATGCGCTGCGACAGGATTCGCAACGCGCGCGTCCGCCATCACAAGCGCCCGATGGCGCTGCGTATCGTAGCCCCTGGCCAGGCTGTCGCCGATGCGCAGCTTGGGGACACTATGGTTGTTCGACCACACGAACTCCAGGCCGGTCCAGCCGCTTAAGATTCCGTTGGCCTCACGCAGCACCGCGGCGAGTGCAGCGCCGGAACGGCTCGACCTGCTGGTTAAGACACCGTCGCCGTCCTCGTTGGCCAGGTAGCAGAAGCGCAGCGTCCTGCGAAACGTTTCCACGACGCTGATCTGCAATTCCCCGAAGCAGGTGCCGGTGCGGTCGACGGCATGCACGGTTGTTGTGCCAGGGCGCAGAGCGGTAATGTCGAATTCCCCACCGCCGCCGAGGTACCGCTGGTTGCGGCTAATTCTTATAATGCCGGCGGGCTCGGCATGCGGCTTGTAGCGCCCTTCAATGATGTAGCGACAGCCCTGCCCGGGGCGCAACACCTGCCACATCGGGGTGGCTTTGGTGTCAGCGTGTTTCAACCACCACGATGTCGTCAGTCCGTACGGCTTCCAGACCGGCCTTGCGCTATGCCCGTGGGTGCCGTTGAATTTCGTTCTCAGGCTGTTCCGGCCCGCCAGGTGGGCAGACGGTTCGCAAAGGCCGGCCGGCCCCGGCCTGACGGCGCCCGCTCCGGCGCTGATGCCCGCGTCTGAGCGTGCCCGTCGATGGGCCTGGGCAGGCTGAAGTGCAAAGTTCACCGTGCTGACTTCCTGTCATCTGTCCTCTCTTGAACAGCGACAGGCGCGCGGCGATTCCATCATTGCACCAAAACGACGACGAGCGACCAGATGTTTCCCTGGTCGCTCGCACGCGTAAGAAAAGTCGGCGTTGGATACTGGTAACGCCTTCTTTGATTTTAGGTCCGGACTTGGAGCGGACCTACCCGCACTTCGAATCCCCGCAATTAAGACACGTCATGCACCCGTCCATCATAATGACGGCCGCCGTGTTGCACTTGCTGCAGAGCAAAGCGCCTTCCGGAAAGTCGGTCTCTTCCACAAAGGCATCGGTCTGTGCGTTGCGAGCCTCAAACTCGGCACGCTTCTCGTCGAGAATCTTCTGCTTGTGCGGATCCGACGCCGGCGCCTTAAGCAAACCAATGGTCTGCAGGTGATTCTCAACGACGTGTCCAAGCTCGGCAATGATCGACGGCATGTAAACGCCACCGGGCTTCCAGTAACCGCCGCGCGGATCAAACACCGCCTTGAGTTCCTCGACCAGGAACGTCACGTCGCCGCCCTTGCGGAACACCGCTGAGATGATTCGCGTGAGCGCCACGATCCACTGGTAGTGATCGAGGTTCTTCGAGTTGATGAAAATCTCGAACGGGCGGCGCGCTTCGAACTCGGTGCCCTGGTTCAGGATGATGTCGTTGATGGTCACGTACATCGCGTGATCCGACACCGGCGTTTTCACCTTGTACGTGGAGCCCACCAGCACTTCCGGCCGGTCGAGCTTCTCGTGCATGTGGATGACGTTGTCTTCCTTCTCCTGTTCAGGAGCCGGAGCGGCCGCCGCCTCGGTCGCCTTCTCTTCCTCTGCGCCAACTTTGTAGTCAACGATTTTTTTGTCGATCTTGATAGCCATCATTGTCTCTGTGCTCATCAGAATTCCCCCAAGAATTCAGTCAGAATTTGCCGTAGTAACCTTCTTTCAGCGCGTCGAACAGGTTCGCGGCCGTGTGAATTTCGCCGTCGTACTCGATTTCTTCGTCACCGCGCGCGGTAACGATGGAACCGTCCTCCAGCGTGAAGGAGTACTCGGTGTTCTTGAGGTCTTCGTCAGTTACCAGCACGCCCTGGAACGCTTCCGGGTTGAAACGGAAGGTCGTGCAACCCTTCAGGCCCTGTTCGTAGGCGTACATGTAAATGTGCTTGAAGTCGCGGTACGGGTAGTCCGTGGGCACGTTCGCCGTCTTGGAAATCGACGAGTCGATCCACCGCTGCGCCGCGGCCTGGATGTCAACGTGCTGCTCCGGCGTAACCGTATCCGCCGCAATAAAGTAATCCGGCAGTTGCTCGCCCGCTTCCGTCGAATCCGGGTTGGCATTGCCATTGACCAGCTCACGGTAGGCGAGCAGTTCGAAGGACTGCACGGTGACCTTTTCCTTGGTCTTGCGGCCCTCGCGAATCACGTTGCGGCTGTACTGGTGCGCGAAGCTCGGCTCGATGCCGTTGCTTGCGTTGTTGGCGAGCGACAGCGAGATCGTACCGGTGGGCGCGATGGAACTGTGGTGCGTGAAACGCGCGCCTACCTCGGCGAGCTGGTCGACCAGCTCCGGTGCGATTTCAGCGACGCGCTGCATGTAGCGGCTGTAGCGCGCGTGCAGGACGCGGCCGGTAATCGTCTGTCCGACTTTCCAGCCGTCGTCGCGCATTTCCGGACGCTGGCGAAGCATCTTCGCCGTAACGCGATACTCCTCGTCCATAATCGGCGCAGGGCCTTTTTCCTTGGAAAGCTCCAGCGCGGTTTCCCAACCGGCGAGGGCCAGCTCGCGGGACACCCGCTCGGTGAACTCGACGGACGCCTTCTCGCCGTACGCCATGCGCAGCATGGTGATCGTTGACCCTAAGCCCGTGAAGCCCATGCCGTGACGACGCTTGCGGTTGATCTCATCCTGCTGACGCGACAGCGGCAGACCGTTGATCTCCACCACGTTGTCCAGCATGCGGGTGAACACTTTCACCACCTCGCGGAACTCGTCCCAGTCGAAGCGGCAATCGTCGCCGAACGGGTTCTGAACGAAACGCGTCAGGTTGACGGAGCCGAGCAGGCAGGAACCGTACGGCGGCAGCGGCTGCTCACCGCACGGGTTCGTCGCGCGAATCTGCTCGCAGAACCAGTTGTTGTTCATCTCGTTGACCTTGTCGATCAGCACGAAACCGGGCTCGGCGAAATCGTAGGTCGAGGTCATGATGACGTCCCACATGCGGCGAGCGGGCATCGTCTTGTACACCTTGCACGCAACGAGGCCTTCGTCGTTGACCACGTAGCTGTCCTGCAGCGGCCACTCACGCCACACCACCTGCTCGGGGTCAGACAGGTCGATGGCATTCTCACGCACTTCGGCGCCGGTCAGCGGAAACGCGAGCTGCCAGTCGGCCTTGTCGCGAACGGCCTGCATGAAGTCATCGGTGATCAACAGCGACAGGTTGAACTGGCGCAGGCGACCGTCTTCGCGCTTGGCACGAATGAATTCCATGACGTCGGGATGGCCGATGTCGAACGTGCCCATCTGCGCGCCACGACGGCCACCGGCGGACGACACCGTGAAGCACATCTTGTCGTAGATATCCATGAAGGACAGCGGCCCCGAGGTGTAGGCGCCGGCGCCCGACACGTAGGCACCGCGCGGCCTCAGCGTCGAAAACTCGTAGCCGATGCCGCAGCCGGCTTTGAGCGTCAGGCCTGCCTCGTGCACCTTCTCAAGAATGTTGTCCATGGAATCATGGATGCGGCCGGACACCGTGCAGTTGATCGTCGACGTTGCCGGCTTATGCTGAAGCGCGCCCGCGTTCGACATGATGCGGCCAGCAGGAATCGCCCCGCGGCGCAGCGCCCAGGTGAAGCGCTCGAACCAGTGCTCTCTGATGTGCTTGTCCTCAACATCGGCGAGTGCACGCGCTACCCGGCGGTAGGTGTCATCGACGGTGAGGTCCACCGGTTCGCCGCTCTTGGCGCGCAGCCGGTACTTCTTGTCCCAGATGTCGGTGGATGCTTCTTGAAATGGAATGTCTGTCACTGCGGTGTTTTCGTATTGGCGCGCGGTTTTCATTATCGACTAAGGTCCCCCATGGTAGCCGCAAGTCATGCGGTCAATGCCAGCCCGTCGGCCCCAAGCCCGTGCGGCCCCCGCCGCTGGTCTGGCAAGTCTGGTTTCGGTGTTTCGCCCTGCCCTGGCTTTCAGTAGTTCGCGAGGCGGATCCAAAAGCGTTTGTCGTGGCACGGCCTGCAAGTGGCGGCCGTTGCTGTCAATTTGACGTTATGCGCCTCGGTGTCCGGATCTGAACGGTCAAAAATGTGGTTTCGGTGCGATCTAGTGCTACTACAAGATATTGTGTAGCGGTGTCTAAGACTATGCCTACCTTCGGCACCTGTCAAGCGTCACGTTGCATTTTTTTGAAGGTTTTTTTATTTACTAATTTCATAGACTTAAAAAACCATGCTGAATAAACATCGAGTTTTTGTGGACTTTTTCACCCACCCGCATTGAGTGCACTGCAACACAACATCTAGTAGCTAACTGGAAACAAAATACCAGCGTGGAATATGTCAAGCGGGATTGTGTGACATTTTGTGCCAGCGGGCCTTGAAATGGCCGTTTGCAACCCTAAGTTTCTCCCTCAGGCAGGGCCGCGATTTACCGGCCCGCTGGACAACATGCTCTGGAGAAATGAGATGACCCTGATGAAATACGAACCCTGGAATGCCATGTCCAGTCTGCACAATGAGCTGGACCGAATTTTCAACGCACGCCGCAGCGCGCTGCACGACACCGACGCCACGGTTGCCGACTGGGCGCCGGCGGTGGATATCTTCGAAGACGGCGACCGCTACGTGCTGCGCGCGGACGTCCCCGGCGTTGACGCCTCGGCCATCGAAGTCACGATGAACGACGGCGCCCTTACGCTGAGCGGCGAACGCAAGGAAGAGCGCGAGGTCGAAAACGAGCGCTACCGCCGCGTCGAGCGCGCCACGGGCCGCTTCCTGCGCCGCTTCACGCTGCCGGAAACGGCGGACGCCGAAGGCATCACCGCCTCCAGCGCCAACGGCGTACTGGAAGTGGTAATCCCGAAGGTGGCCAAGGTGCAGTCGCGCCGCATCGACGTCAAGGTCTCTTAAGAGATCACGTCTCCCCCGGCACCTGCCGGGCGGCTTCCCCCTCCGCCCGGCCGTGTCGGCACGGCGACGCCGGCTTCTCCCCCGCCGGCGTCGCCACTCTCTTCAGGTACCCAAACCAAAGCGCTCTCCCCGCGGCCCGCGGGAACCACTGGGTACAATGCCAGTCTCACCAAGTCCATCCTGTGGAGATTGATCGACTATGAAACACCCTCTTTCCGGCGTCCTCCTGTCACTGGCCGCCAGCCTCCTGGTGGGCGCAACCGCCCAGGCCGCCCTGCCGGCGATGGTGGACGGCGAGAAAGTGCCCAGCCTCGCGCCAATGATCAAGACCGTGTCGCCCGCCGTCGTGAACATTGCGGTGCGCGGCAGCGTCGAAGTGCGCCGCGGCGCCAACCCGTTTTTTGACGACCCGCGCCTGCGCAGGTTCTTCAACTTCGAAGACGACCAGCCGCGGCGCCGCAATACGCAGAGCGCCGGCTCCGGCGTCATCATCGACGCGAAGAACGGCTACATTCTGACGAACCACCACGTCGTGGCCGACGCCGAAGAAATCGAAGTCACGCTGCTCGACAACACGGTGCTCTCCGGCAGCATCGTTGGCAGTGACCCGCTGTCTGACGTGGCGGTTATTGAAGTCGACAGCAAGGACCTCGAGGAAATTTCCTTCGCAGACTCAGACGACGTGGAAGTCGGCGATTTTGTCGTTGCCATCGGCAACCCGTTCGGCTTCGGTCACACCGTCACCTCCGGCATCGTGAGCGCGCTTGGCCGCTCGGGCCTGAGCCGTGGCAGCTACGAAGACTTCATCCAGACCGACGCGTCCATTAACCCGGGTAACTCCGGCGGCGCGCTCATCAACCTGCGCGGCGAGCTCATCGGCATCAACTCCGCGATCATCTCGAACAGCGGCGGCAACCTCGGCATCGGCTTTGCCATTCCCGTGAACATGGCGCGCTCGGTGCTCGACCAGATCCTGGAGTACGGCGAAGTGCGCCGTGGCCTGCTCGGCGTAAACATCTTTGCCGTGACGCCGGCGGTTGCCGAAGCGTACGACCTCACCGTTAGCGAAGGCGCCCTTGTGTCGGAGGTGAGCCCGGGCTCGGCCGCGGACAAGGCCGGCGTTCTGACGGGCGACGTCGTCACGGCAGTCAACGGCGAGCCGGTGAAGAACCACACCGAGCTGCGCAACGCCATCGGCCTTATGCGCATCGGCGACAAGGTCGATCTGGACATCGTGCGCGACGGCAAGGAAAAGATGATCACTGCCAAGCTCGGCGCCGCCAACCCCGAGCCCGAGCAAATCGCCGCCGCCGATGTCCATGAAGGACTCGCCGGCGCGGAGCTCGAGACCCTGGGCCCGGGCGACAGCCAGATCGAAGACCTGGAAGGCGTGCTCGTGACGTCCGTCGAACGCGGCAGTCCGGCAGCGCTTCGCGGCCTGCGCCGCAATGACGTCATCACTCACGTGAACCGTCGGCCGATCTCGAACGTCGCCGAGCTTCGCGACCGCGCGGATGACGCCAGGTCACTGGGCCTCACGGTGCGCCGTGGCAACTCGGAGTTGCTGCTGCCCATCTTGTAGGCCAGCCAACCGCGCCGGGGACACGCCCTGGCGCGGCACCAGACGGCAGGATAAGTTAAGTAATCAGCCCGCATAACATGGTGTTATGCTAGGGTCTGAAGACGACTCATGAAGTCGCCCCGGTGAACTCCCCGGGGCGGTAGAGAAGTCAAACCGAACGGGCAACGCCCAAACGGCCAGCGCAATAAGGCCGTGGGCGAACCTTAAAGGCAACGAGGTTGATGAACGACACGCTACACGGACTGTGTGCGGCGCTGGCACTCGCTGTGCTTGCCGGCGCCCCCTTGGCGAACGCCGCAACGGACACGGACGATCCCCTGGCCGCCAACCGCGCAATCTTCAAAAAGGCCTACCCCAAGGCACGCGCCGGACAGCGCTCCGCGTACACGAGCAACCGCTCGGCCCTGAAAGACTATCCACTTTTACCTGACCTGCACGGCGCCTGGCTGCGCTCGCAGGTTGGCAAGTCGTCGGCCGACGATGACATTGCCGCCTACCTCGACACATACGGTGACCTGTCGCCGGCGCGCGCGCTGCGCTACCGCTGGCTGAAGTCGCTGTACAAGCGCAAGCGCTGGGACAGTTTCCTGGCAGTGGAGCACGGTGTTCGTACCGTCGGCGTAGTGAGCGTTGTACACGGCCAGGAAA
>JBCAXP010000119.1:0-11863 GCA_038533995.1 Pseudomonadota bacterium | reverse complement strand
GGCCTTGTCATTGCAGGCGGCGAGCGTGCGGAGGCGGCCAATGATCGAGGCAAGTACGAATACCGGCAGAAACAGCCCGGCACCGCCCGCGGCAATCGTGAATACCTTGTAAGGAACCGGCGAGAAGCCCGCGACCAGGATTGCCAGGAATCCCCAGCTGTCGAACCAGTCCTGCACTTGCAGGTAGCGCTCCCAGAAGCCGTGACGCTGCAGCAGGGGCTCGGCCCACTCCAGTGCAAAAAAGCCGATGGCGTAGCCGAGCAAGCCGCCGAGCACCGAGGTTATCGTAGTCAGGAGCGCCAGGCGATAGCCTCGATCACGGCGCGCCAGTGTCATCGGCAGCAGCATGACGTCGGGTGGAATCGGGAAAAACGACGACTCGGCGAAGCTCAAGCCACCGAGGTACCAGCTGGCGTGCCGATGCCCGGCCCAAACGAGTACCTTGTCGTACAGCGCGCCAAACAGCCTCAACGGCGCGTCCCTTCCAGCAACGGTACGAAGCGCACCGGACCAAGGTTTGTCTGCTCGAAGTCGTTGCCGCGGCGGCGCAGCTGCATGAGGCGCTGCTCACTGCGCGAACCCACGGGAATGATCATGCGCCCGCCATCGGCGAGCTGTGACAGCAACTCCCCGGGCAGGCTTTCCGGCGCCGCAGCCACCACGATGCCGTCGTACGGCGCCTGTGCGGGCCAGCCCGCCCAGCCGTCCCCATGGCGCAGCCGGACGTTGTAAAGGCGCAGCTCGGCGAGTCGTTCGCGGGCCTTCTGGCACAGGGCGGCGACGCGCTCGATGCTGTACAGCGTGCCGACCAGCGGCGCGAGCACGGCGCTTTGGTAGCCGGACCCGCTGCCGACTTCCAGCACGCGGTTGAGCGGCCCGCCGTCGAGCAACGCCTCCGTCATGCGCGCGACGACGTACGGCTGGGAAATGGTTTGTCCATGGCCAATGGGTAGCGCGGTATCTTCGTAAGCACGGCTTGCCAGCGCCTCATCGACAAACAGGTGGCGGGGGACCGAGCGAATGCGCTCAAGCACAGTCTGGTTGGTCAGCCCCTGGTCGCGCAGGCGCCCGATCAGCCGGTCGCGGGTGCGCGCCGACGTCATGCCTATGCCGCGTTCCCGCGAGTTATTCATCTGGCGTCCCGTTTTCTCGAGGCAAGGCCGTCATCACTGGTCGAGCCAGCCGGCTACCGTGTCGATCGCCTCGTAGCGGGTGAGATCGACGCGCAACGGCGTCAGGGCGACGCAGCCTTCGCTGACCGCGTTGAAGTCCGTGCCAGGACCACTGTCCTGCCCCGGTCCGGCCGGCCCCACCCAGTAGATGGGCAGTCCGCGCGGATCGCGCTCCTTCACGACCGGCTCTGCCTTGTGCCGGTGTCCCAGCCGCGTGGCGTGCATACCGTTAAGCTCGGAATAGGAAACATCGGGGACGTTGACGTTAAGGATCGTGTCGGCAGGCAGTGGGTTGCGGGAAAGCCGCTCGACGATGTCGCAGGCGACACGGGCGGCTGTGCTGAAGTCGCGGCAGCGCTCGCTGACAAGCGACATGGCGATGGCGGGCAGCCCGAGAAAGCGGCCTTCCATCGCCGCGGCCACGGTGCCGGAGTACAAAACGTCGTCACCGAGATTGGCGCCGTGATTGATGCCGGAGATCACCATGTCTGGCTCGATGTCGAGCAACCCGGTGATGGCCAGGTGCACGCAGTCGGTCGGAGTGCCGGTTACGCAGTAGGCACCGTCACCGACCCGGCGCACGCGCAGCGGCGAGTCAAGCGTGAGCGAGTTGCTGGCGCCACTGCGGTTGCGATCGGGGGCCACCACCGTCACCGTCGCCACGGAGCGCAAAGCCTCCGCCAGCGCGTTGATACCGCGGGCGTGGTAGCCGTCGTCATTGCTGACCAGGATGTGCATCGAATTCTCAGTCTGCCCCAACTATCCGCCCGGGTTTCGGCATCAGCCGGCCAACGCCCGGAAACTGCGTAACTATACTGCATCCTTGGTGTACATTATTGATTTTTTGACGATCGCCGGAGGCTACCGTGGCAGACAACAAAGACGACGAGACGGCCGCGTTTCGCAAAGCCATGGCCGGCATTCGTCCACTGAAAACTGACAAGGTCGCACCGCAGGCGCCGAAGCCCGGCGCGCGTGCCCGGTTCACGCGAGCGGATGAGCAGCAGGTGCTCCAGGAGAGTCTCGACGCAGCGGCGGATCAGGCGTTCCAGGAAACCGGCGAGGAGCTCGTGTACCGCAGTCCGGCACTCTCCGAGCGGGCCTTTCGCAAGCTGCGGCGTGGCCAGTTCAGCGTCGCCGCGGAGCTCGACCTGCACGGCTTCACGCAAAAAACCGCGCGCGCGGCCCTCAACGAGTTCCTGCAGGAATGCGCTGTAAACGGACACAGCTGCGTGCGAATCATTCATGGCAAAGGCAAGGGCAGCGGCCACGGTGGACCGGTACTGAAACCCGCCATCAATCGCTGGCTTCGGCGCCACGAGCCGGTGCTGGGTTTCGTCACCGCGCGCCCTGTCGACGGCGGCACGGGTGCCGTTTACGTGCTCCTGCGCAGGACCTAGCGCAACGCGTTCACGAGGCGTCGCAAACGGCGAGCACTTCGCGCAGCACGCTCGTCGCATAGCTGCCGGACGGAAGAGAAAAGCTCACCTCGAGAACATCGTCCGACAGCGTCCACGCCAGGCCCCCTGGAATTACGCGCAGCGCACGCCGCTCCGCCTTCAGGCCTGCCGACTCGAGACCGCGGCACAGCTCGGGCTCGCGATCGGCAAGCGCCTGCTCGGCCGGCGGCCGATCGTCAGCCCCGCGCCCCCACAGCGGGCCGCTGGGATGCACGTCACCGCTTGCCAGTCGGCCGGCCAGCGTCTCGTCGCCCGCCTCGGCCAGGAAAAAACTGCGGCTGCCATCCAGCATCACCGGTTCACCGGGCGAAACTGAATTCCACGTGCCACTGCGCACTCGCTCGCCCAGGGCAGTGTCGAACAGAAAACTGCGGGCGGCAGACAGCGCGAAGCTGCGACTGTCGCGTCCCCGGGGCGCCTTGCCACCGCTGAACCAGCACCGCGCCCGGGACAGGTTCGCGCCGTTGCGACCGTAGCGCTGCGGACCGAAATAGTTGGGTACGCCCTGCTCGGCAATGGCCTCGAGACGCGGTGCAAGCTGCTCCACGGGACCATCGAGCGCCGTCACTGCAAGAACGAAGCGGTTGGCTTTTAGCGCACCGACGCGGAGCTTGCGCCGGTGCGCAGCGGCCGACAGGACGCGGATGCCGGGCGCCGACAGCGCCTGCCATTCCGGCACCGGCTTCCCGCCAAGCCTGACGGAAAACCACTGGCGGGTAACGGCGTGGCGATCCTTGCGCCCGGCAAAGGCGACGTCCCTTGGTGAAACACCGCTGAAGCGCGCCAGCGTTCGCGCCACGGCCGACGTGTCCAGCGCGGTTTTTTCAACGAAGAGAAGCTGATGCTCGCCGTCACCATCGGCGCCGTAGCCAAGCACTTCGTCTACCTGGAAGTCTTCCGGCCGGGCACGAATAACGCCCGACACGAGCGGCGCCTGCAGCGCGTAGGGCAACGGCGCGCTGTCTGTATCGAAGCTGGTCAGGGTGGCGGATCGCGGTCGACGGGGATGACCTGGTAAAACGTCTCGCCCTCGCGCGTCATGCCGAGCTCGCTGCGGGCGTTTTCCTCTACCGCCTCCAGGCCTTCCTTGAGATCCTGCACCTGCGCGTCCAGCACGTCGTTACGGCGCGCGAGTTCGGCATTCTCCGCCGCCTGTGTTTCAACGGCGTCCCGCAGGCGCCACACCTCGCGAAGCCCGTCATCCGAGACCCAAACGCGGTACAGCGTGCCAACGAGCACCACCGCAAGGCAGATCATTATCGTGCGCATGGCGACGACGGCCGGCAGTTAGCTCAGCCGCGCTTGCCGATGGCGCCGAACGCCGCCATGCCGCCGTACGCAGCGGCGCCGCCAAGCGCGCCGTCAATGCGCAGCAGCTGGTTGTACTTTGCCACCCGATCCGAGCGCGACATCGAGCCGGTCTTGATCTGCGTGGCGCTGGTGGCAACCGCGACGTCCGCAATGAAGCTGTCGGAGGTTTCGCCTGAACGGTGCGAAATCACCGCCGTATAGTTCGACTCCTTCGCCATGCGCACGGCCGACAGCGTCTCGGTCAGCGTACCGATCTGGTTCAGCTTGATGAGAATCGAGTTACCGATGCCCTCCCGGATACCGCGCCCAAAGATTTCCGTGTTGGTAACGAAAAGATCGTCGCCAACGAGCTGCACCTTGTCCCCCAGGCGCTCGCTGAGGAGCTTCCACCCGGCCCAGTCGTCCTCTGCCAGCCCGTCCTCGATCGACAGGATCGGGAAGCGGTCCACGAGCGCCGCGAGGTAGTCCACGAAACCCGCTGCATCGAACACCTTGTCTTCGGATGCCAGGTGATATTGCCCGTCGCGGTAGAACTCGCTGCTGGCCACATCAAGGCCAAGGTAGACGTCGCTGCCGGCTGAGTAGCCAGCCTGGCGGATGGCCTCGAGAATGGTCTCGAGCGCTGCGTCGTTGGACTTGAGATCAGGTGCAAAACCACCCTCGTCGCCGACCGCCGTATTGAGGCCCTCGGCCTTCAGCACGCCGCGCAGGCTGTGAAAGATCTCGGCACCCGTACGGATCGCTTCGGCAATGTTCGGTGCACCAACCGGCAGCACCATGAATTCCTGGATGTCCACGTTATTGTCGGCGTGGGCGCCACCGTTGATGATGTTCATCATCGGTACCGGCATGGAGTACTGGCCCGGCGTGCCGTCCAGTGCCGCAAGGTATTCGTAAAGCGGCTGGCCCGCAGACGCAGCGCTGGCCCGCGCCGCCGCCATCGATCCCGCCAGCAGCGCGTTGGCGCCGAGGCGGCCTTTGTTCGGCGTGCCGTCCAGCTCGATTAGGCGCGCATCCAGCCCCGCCTGGTCGGCGGCATCAAAGCCTTTGAGCGCCGCGGCAATTTCGTCGTTCACATGGCCCACCGCCTTCAGCACGCCCTTGCCGAGGTAACGCGCCTTGTCGCCATCGCGCAGTTCGACCGCCTCCCGGGTACCCGTCGATGCGCCGGACGGCACAGCGCCCCGCCCCGTGGATCCGTCCGTCAATACGATGTCGGCCTCAACCGTGGGGTTGCCGCGAGAATCGATGATCTCCCGGGCTGTCAACGTAGCGATTGCGGTCATGGGTACTCCTGATGGGTAAAGTGGAAAAGGCCGGCCGGCGGTGATGCCGACACAGCGTTGAATTAAATGTCGCCGAGTTCCGGGCGCAGCTCTTCGAGCGGCTGCGATTTTACCGCGGCGTCGAGGTCGCGCAGCGTGCCCAGCAAGGCCGCCATGCGGTCAAGGGGCCAGGCATTCGGACCGTCGCTCAGTGCGTTTGCCGGATCGGGGTGCGTTTCCATGAACAGCCCCGACACGCCGGCGGCGACCGCCGCCCTGGCCAGCACCGGGATGAACTCGCGCTGCCCGCCTGACGCGGTGCCCTTGCCGCCGGGCAACTGAACGGAGTGGGTGGCGTCGAAGACAACCGGCGCTTGCGTTTCACGCATGATCGCCAGCGAACGCATGTCCGACACCAGGTTGTTGTAGCCAAAGGTGTAGCCGCGTTCGCAGGCCATGACAGCGTCGTTGCCGGTGGAGCGCGCTTTCTCGATAACGTTGCGCATCTCCCACGGTGACAGGAACTGCCCCTTCTTGATGTTCACAGGAATGTTCTGGCTGCAAACGTTCAGAATAAAGTTGGTCTGACGGCACAGGAACGCGGGCGTCTGCATCACATCGACGACGCTTGCCACCTCGGCCATGGGAGTGTCTTCATGAACGTCGGTAAGCACCGGTACGCCCACTTGGCTTTTGACGTCTTCGAGAATCGCAAGCCCCTGCTCGAGGCCCAGGCCGCGAAAGCTCTTGTGCGAGGAACGGTTAGCCTTGTCGAACGACGACTTGTAAATGAACGGCACGCTTAGGGCCGCACAGATTTCCTTCAGGGTGCCGGCGGTCTCGAGCGCCAGTTCACGGCTCTCGATAGCGCACGGTCCGGCAATCAGGAAAAGCGGCCGATCGAGGCCAACCTCAAATCCGCAAAGCTGCATCAGGGAACCTCCGCTTGGCGCGTTGTGCAGAGCTTAAGCCGGTACGGCTCTCGCCGCCGGGTCACGCTGCCGGGCATACTCGACCGCCGCGTTGATGAAGCCGGAAAACAGCAGATGCCCGTCGCGGGGCGTCGAGGTGAACTCCGGGTGAAACTGGCAGGCCAGATACCACGGATGGTTGTCGATTTCGACGATTTCTACAAGTCCGTCAGCGGATTTTCCGGAAAACCGCAGGCCGGCCTCTGTAAGTTGCTGCATGTAGTTGTTATTGAACTCGTAGCGGTGGCGGTGCCGCTCCATCACGGCATCTGCCTGGTAGACGGATTGCGCAAGACTGCCCGCTTCGATATCGCAGCGCTGCTTGCCGAGCCGCATGGTTCCGCCAAGGTCCGAATCGTCGTCGCGTTTCTCGACAGTACCCTCGCGGTCCTGCCATTCGGTAATCAGCGCGATGACGGGCTCCGGCGTTGAGGGCATGAACTCGGTGCTGTGCGCACCGTCGAGTTCCGCCACGTGGCGCGCGTACTCGATAACGGCGACCTGCATGCCGAGACAGATGCCCAGGTACGGCACGCCGTTTTCCCGCGCGTAGCGGCAAGCGAGAATCTTGCCCTCCACGCCCCGCTCGCCGAAACCGCCGGGCACCAGTACGGCATCCATGTCGGCGAGCGCCTCGACGCCCTCGTCCTCGAGTTTCTGCGCCTCGACGTAGTGAATGTTGACCCTCGTCTGCGTGTGCAGGCCGGCATGGGTCAGAGCCTCGCCGAGGCTCTTGTACGAGTCTCGAAAGTGCACGTACTTGCCCACGAGTGCGACGTTCACTTCCGACTTGGCGTGGAACTTCGCGTCCACGACGCGGCGCCATTCGGAAAGGTCCGCAGGCGGCAGGTCGAGGCCAAACTTCTCAACGACGATGTCATCGAGGCCTTCCTCGTTCAACAGAAGCGGAATGCGGTAGATATCGTCTGTGTCCACGGCGGAGATGACGTCGGCCTCACGCACGTTAGTAAAGAGCGCAATCTTGCGGCGCTCGGAGCGTGGCAGCGCCCGGTCGGAGCGGCACATCAGTACGTCAGGCTGAATCCCGATGCCGCGCAGTTCCTTCACGGAGTGCTGCGTTGGCTTCGTCTTGATCTCACGCGAGGTCGCGATGTACGGCACGAGCGTCAGGTGCATGTAGACCACCTCGCCCGGCCCCGAGTCGACACCGAACTGGCGAATCGCTTCGAGAAACGGCAGCGACTCGATGTCGCCCACCGTGCCACCGATTTCCACCATGCACACGTCCGCATCGCCGGCGCCGAGGCGGATACTCTGCATGATCTCGTCGGTAATGTGCGGAATCACCTGCACGGTGGCGCCCAGGTATTCACCGCGGCGTTCCTTGCGAATCACGCTCTCGTAAATCCGGCCGGTCGTGAAGTTGCTGTTCCTGCTGGTCGTCGTGCGCACGTAGCGCTCGTAGTGCCCGAGGTCGAGATCGGTTTCGGCACCGTCTTCGGTGACGAACACCTCGCCGTGCTGGAACGGGCTCATGGTGCCAGGGTCCACGTTGATGTACGGATCGAGCTTGATCATGCTGACGGTAAGTCCGCGCGCTTCCAGGATCGCGCCAAGTGACGCCGATGCGATGCCCTTGCCGAGCGAGGAAACCACGCCGCCTGTTACGAAAACGAATCGGGTCATAGCAAAATTCCGCCAACTCAAAGCAGCGGTCACCCTGGCCGGGTGCACACGCCGGAACAAAAAAGACTTACGCCGCCGCCGGCGGTTAGCCAGCCGCGGTACAACGATGGTTGGTGTCAGGAAATTCGTAGCGGAGATGGCGCCAGAAAAACCGCGTGGCGCGCGAGGTGTCCCGGCGCGTCACATGACACTGTTCCGGAAGCACACCCTACCAGAACCCCTCTAACGGAACAAACCAGCGCGGGCGGTCGCAGTCGTGCCGCGGCGGCACGCTGCCTCGCCTTTCAGGACCGCGCCGGGCTTGCGCAGATTGGCGTCCCGGCTTGCCAGGAAACGGTGTAGCCCGGCGCGTCGTGTTCAGCGGCAAACGGCCCTGCGACCAGCACACCAGCCACCCCTGCGACCTGCCCGTCAATCAGCACCAGCGGCACCCTTTCGCGCATCCATGGCAACACGCCGCGTGCCTGTAATACTTTCTTCAGCGAGCTTGTGTGCGTGCGCCCGGGCAGTACGAGTTTCTCACCGCCACGGCGCCAGCCGATACGCACGTCGTGCGAGCGCAGCCAGTGCTCGGCAATGCCCCGTCCGCGTTGGCGCTCAACGCTCAGAACGCTGCGATCCGGTAACGTCAGCGACGCGTTTGTCGTCGAAGGAAACGGTAGGGACACCGAGCCATCCGGCGATGGAGCCAGCGGCGCCATGGCATACAGTCGATCCTGGTAGCGCCGCACTTCGCAGCCCTGCCATCGCACGCACGGCTGCGCATCTGCCCTTGCAGGCAGCAGGTCGGTCAACAGCGCCTCGAGCCTTGCGCGCGGCGGCGCCGCAAAGCCCTGCTGACGCAGCCACCAGCGAAGGCCGTTACGCGCACTGGCCGGCGGCAGGCTGCGCACCGCCTCCGCGGCAAGCGATGAATCATCGGCAACGGCAGCGGCGAGGTCGACGACAGCGGCGCCGTCGAGCACCTGCTGTTCGTCGGCGCAGGTTGCCGCGAGCTGCGCGAGCGTTCCGGCAACCGCCGGCCAGCGGGCCCGCAGCAGCGGCAACACCGACTGGCGAAGGTAGTTACGGTCGTGCTTCTGCTCGCTGTTGGACGGGTCGTCGATCCACACCAGCTCGCGTGCTTTCGCGTAGGCGGCCAGCGTTTCCCGGGAGAGCGCGAGCAACGGACGCCGGTGCGTGCCGGGCCCAAAGCGTCCGCTGGCCGGCATGGCGCGCAGCCCCGCGACACCCGCACCGCGCAGCAGCTGAAGAAGCACAGTCTCTGCCTGGTCATCCTGGTGGTGGGCAGTTAGCAAAACATCGCCCTCCTCCATCGCCGTTGCCAGAACCGCGTAGCGTGCCTTACGAGCGGCGGCTTCGAGGCCGCCGTCAGCCGAATCGATGCGGCCAGCGTCCAAAGCGACGAAGGGCACGCCTAAGTCCTCGGCGGCGCGGGCTACGACGGTGCCCCACTCGGGGGCCTCCGGGTGCAAGCCGTGATTGACGTAGTAGCAGGTCAGCGCGCTGCGGCCGAGTTGCGCACGCAAGCCGGCCATGACGTGAAGCAGCACCATGGAGTCGAGGCCGCCGCTGACGGCGAGTCGGTAGTGCGTGACGGGGAGATCGTGCGCTGAGGCCGTCGGCGCCGCAGCAAGCGACGCGAGCACGGCGTTCTCGACAGTGTCGATCGCGTCCATTGCAGGACACAACCAGGGGGCACTAGCCCTCCTGGTAAGCCCCGATGCTGGCGAGTCTCTCGTAGCGCTGGTCGACGAGTTCCTCGGGGCTGCTGCCGCGAAGCGCCACGAGGTGATTCAGCAGGCTGGTCTTCAACGACTCCGCCATGGCCTCGACGTCACGGTGTGCGCCGCCGAGCGGCTCTTCGATGACCTCGTCCACGAGGCCGAGTTCGTGCAGGCGCGAAGCGACGAGCCCCATCGCCTCCGCGGCCTCCTGAATTTTTTCCTTGCTGTCCCACAGGATTGACGCGCAGCCCTCCGGCGAGATCACGGAGTAGATCGAGTACTGCAGCATGAGCAGCCGGTCACCCACGCCGATGGCGAGCGCGCCGCCCGAACCGCCCTCACCGGTAACGACGCAGATAATGGGCGTCTGCAACTGCGACATCTCCGCCAGGTTGCGGGCGATGGCCTCGCTCTGTCCGCGCTCCTCGGCACCGACCCCCGGATACGCGCCGGGCGTGTCGATGAACGTGATGATAGGCATTTTGAAGCGCTCGGCCATCTGCATCAGGCGCAGCGCCTTGCGGTAGCCCTCGGGGCGCGGCATACCGAAGTTTCGCCACACCTTCTGCTTGGTGTCCCGGCCCTTCTGATGACCGATAACCATCACCGGCTCGCCCTCCAGGCGCGCCGGCCCGCCAATGATGGCGTGGTCGTCCGCAAAGGCCCTGTCTCCCGCCAGCTCCTGGAAATCGGTGAACATCAGGCGCACATAGTCCTTGGAGAACGGGCGCTGCGGATGACGGGCAAGCTGAGTGATCTGCCAGGACGTCAGGTTCGAGAAGATGCTCTCGGTCTGCGCCCGGCTCTTCGCTCGCAGGCGCTTGATTTCCTCGCCGATATTGACTTCCGAATCGTCGCCGACGTAGCGAAGCTCTTCGATCTTGGCTTCAAGGTCAGCGATTGGCTGTTCGAAATCGAGAAAATTCAGGTCCATGATGGCTCGGGTCCACAGAGTGACAAACCCGTTACATTAGCGGCAGTTATGCGGGGTTACAAGTCTGCGTCCCTGCCTGCTTCAGTCGCCGGCCGAGGCGGAGATGCGCCGTGGGTAAATCAGTCGGATTCGCTTGCGCCCGACCAGCTCCGACAGGCGCTGTAGCAGTTCCCGGGTGGGCCGCACGCTCCAGTCCTGACCGAAATGGAGCCGCGCGGCAGCGTCGCCGTTCTTGTACAGCAGGCTTACGCTGCAGTTGCCCTGGCGAAACGGCGCCAGGGCGTCCTTGAGCTCACGCACGAAATTGCGCTGTTCGCCGTTGACGCCCCAGCGGATAACCATGCGGCTCACGTGCCGCTCCCTCGCCTGGTCGATATCCAGCAGGCTGCGCGCTGTCAGCCGCCACTCGTTCGCAAACTCGTCGAAGCGCACGTTGCCCTCGATGACCAGCACCGTGTCCTTTGCCACGATGTGCGCGTAGCGCTGGAACACGTCTTCGAAGAGCGAGGCCTCCAGCCGGGCACTGCCATCGTCAAGCAAGAGCGTCACGCGGTTGCCGCGCTTGCGCATATCGAGCACCAGCCCGGCGACGGTCACGGTGCGCTTCGCAAAGCGCGCCCTGTCGGACGGCGGCGGCTCACCGGCAATCGCCGCAAGCCTGCCCGTCGTCAGATGCGGCAGGTCGTCGTTGAACTCGTCAATGGGATGCCCTGTCAGGTACAGCCCCAAGGTTTCCTTCTCGGCGGCGAGCCGCTCTGCCTCCGGCCATTCCGGCAATTCGGCAGCAGGTCTGCTGCTTGAGGGGCTCACCGGTGCAGGCGGAGGCGCAACGCCGAACAGGTCATCCTGACCTGCCGCCGCGTCGCGCGCGTGCTGCTCAGCCGCCCGAATGGCATCCGGCAGCTGCGCCATAAGCGTTGCGCGGTTCAGCCGAAGGGAATCCATAGCGCCGGCCTTGACCAGCGATTCGAGAACGCGCCGGTTGGTGCGCCCCAGGTCGATGCGTCGGCACAAGGCCTCGACGGTGTCGAAACGCCCGTTTGCTTCCCGCTCCTCGATGATCGACTCGACGGCGCCTCGACCCACGCCCTTGATGGCGCCCAGCCCGTAGCGAATCGTCCGCGTGTCTGAGACGCTGAAGCCGTACTGCGATGCGTTAACATCCGGCAGGTCCACGGTGAGCTTCAGGCTTTTGCAATCATCAATGAGCGTGACGATCTTGTCGGTGTTGTCCATGTCGGCGGTCATCACCGCGGCCATGAACGCCGCCGGGTAATGCGCCTTGAGCCACGCGGTCTGGAACGACAGCACCGCGTAGGCCGCCGAGTGCGATTTGTTGAAACCGTAACCGGCAAACTTCTCCATGAGATCGAAGA
>JBCAXP010000118.1:0-11888 GCA_038533995.1 Pseudomonadota bacterium | reverse complement strand
CTTTTTGCCCGGCTCGATGTATTCCTTGGCCGCAAACGCCGCAAGCGCCGCCTCGTGAAAGCCACTTAGAATCAGCTTTTTCTTGCCCGGATACTCGTTGATGTCACCGATAGCGAAAATGCCCGGAACGTTGGTCTGGAATTTCTCCGTGTCGACATTTACGGTCTTACGATTGAGATCGAGGCCCCAGTTCGCAATGGGGCCCAGTTTTGGTGCAAGCCCGTAGAACACGAGCACGTCATCAACCTCAAGGCGTGACAGCTCGCCGTCGGTGGTCTTCAGCGTTATGGCTTCGAGGGTGCCGTCGGTGGCGTGCAGTTCCGGCACCGTCGTGTGCTCAATGATGCGGACCTTGCCGGTGCCGGTCATCTCGCGGAGCTTCGCGACAGAGGCAGGCGCCGCCCGGAACTGGTCGCTGCGGTGAATAAGCGTGAGGCTCTCCGACGCCGGCGCCAGCTCAATCGCCCAGTCGAGCGCCGAGTCGCCACCGCCCAGCACCGCAAGCCGTTTGCCGGCGAAGCGCGACGGATCCTTCACCCGGTAAAACAGGTGACTGTCGGCCAGTTCCGGCGCGCCCTCCGCACGCAGCACGCGCGGCTGGAAGCAGCCCACGCCGCCCGCAATGATCACCGTTTTTGCGTTGAACTCGGTGCCCTTGCTGGTGCGCACGAAAAACGAGCCGTCGTCCTGCGGCTTGACGTCCGTGACCTCCTGGCCAAGGTGCAGCCTGGCATCGAACGGCTCGATCTGCTTCATGAGCTGCTCGATCAACTCCTCGCCGGTGCACACCGGCACCGCCGGAATGTCGTAAATCGGTTTGTCCGGGTACAGCTCGATGCACTGCCCGCCGGCCATCGACATGGAGTCGACGACGTCAGCCTGGAGGCCGAGCAGCCCAAGCTCAAAAACCTGGAACAGGCCGCAGGGGCCGGCGCCAACAATGACGGCGTCAGTCTGGATAGTCATGATTGTTGCTCTGTATTGATTGATCGGTGACCTGGCAACGGCCCGGCCCAAAACGTATGAATCAGGGCGTGTGGCTCAACAGCGCCTCGCCACCCTGCCGTGGCCGCGGTTCCGGCACGTGCTTGGGATACCCGTAGGAAATCAGCCCCACGATGGTGCGTTCGTTGGCGTCGATACGGAGAAGCTCGTAAAACCGCGGGTCGCGCGTCACGGCACCGGTCGACCATTTCATGCCGACACCCGCCTGCCACAGGTAGAGGCTCAGGTTCTGGATGGCGCACGCGGTTGCCGCGAGGTCTTCCTGCTGCGTCAGTTCTTTCTCGGCAAGAGCGCAGCTAACAGCCAGCCAGCCGGGTACGGCCTCCGCTCTGCGCGCCTTGGCGACAGCCACCTTCGGGCCGCGCGCCTCTTCTGCATTAAGCCGGATGAGCTCGATCATTGCGGTACGGGTCTGCGCACCAATCGCGTGAAAGTGCCACGGCTCGGTTAGGTGATGGTTCGGTGCCCAGCTCGCAAGCTCGACGGCTCGCTCTACAAGCGCCGGGGGGACCGGGCGGTCCTCGAAAAGCACCACGGTGCGGCGCCCGCGAATGCAGGCCTCAAGCTGGGCGAGCGCCTGCTCGTCGGCGACGGGCAAGGCAGCTGCGCTGGAATCGGACGTTGTCATAGTTGCTGGTGTTTTCTCTCTTTTGGTTTTCTCTGGAAATCGTTGCACGCTACACTGTCGGCCCCGCGGCCACGCCGCAGTCGACGTATTCCGGGCACCCAGCCAGTGAGCCAGCCACCCTTAAGTGCTATTGACCTGCACACGCACTCCACGGCGTCGGACGGCACCCTGTCGCCCTCGGCGCTCGTTGCGCATGCTCATGCCGCGGGCGTGCGCACGCTGGCGCTGACGGACCACGATTGTACCGATGGTATCGCCGAAGCGCAGCACCGGGCGGCAGCGCTTGGCATGCGGCTCGTACCCGGCACCGAAATCTCCGTGCGCTGGGAGCGGCGTACGCTGCACGTGCTGGCGCTCAACCCGGATATCGACGACCCGACTCTGCGCGCAGGCCTTGACCAGCAGGCAGCCAGCCGCGATGCGCGCGCCCGCGCTATCGGCCATCGACTCGACAAACTCGGTATCGCCGGCGCCTACGAGGGCGCGCGCAGCCTCGCCGCCGAGAGCATGATTACCCGGGCCCACTTTGCCAGGCACCTCGTGGCCGCTGGCCACTGCCCGGACATGAACAGCGCGTTCAAGCGCTGGCTGGGCAACGGCAAACGCGCAAACGTGTCGGCCGACTGGGCGCCGCTGGAAGACGTGCTTGACTGGATTGGCGCCGCCGGCGGCATCGCGGTGCTGGCTCACCCGACAACGTACGGCCTGACCGGCGCACGCATGCGTCGCCTGCTGGATGCGTTTTCGCAGACGGGCGGCGCCGCCATGGAAGTGGTGTGCGGCAATGCGCACCCTTCAGTTGTCGAAACGCTGGCCGGCTACGCCCGCCGCTTCGGACTTGCTGCGTCCGTCGGCTCCGACTTCCATACGCCGGACAATCCGTGGGTGCAGCCCGGGCGGCTGCGCGCGCTGCCGTCAGGCCTGCAGCCGGTGTGGGAACTGGACGCTTTCGCCCCAGCATGAGCAGGCGCTGCGCATCGACATGAACCGCGACATCGCCATTGATCTCAGCGCGGTTATCTTCTCGGTGCGCGACGACCAGCCCCGGGTGCTGACAGTGCCGCCGGCTGCCGGCGGCGATTCCGATGCCCTGCCTTCCGGCCCGTTCGACGCCGACCAGCACCGCACGCTCGAGCTGGGCCTTCGAAGCTGGGTAAACCAGCAGACCGGCCAGGACCTTGGGTACGTCGAGCAGCTGTACACCTTTGCCGATGAAGGTCGCGACCCGCGCGAGCATGACGGCGGGCCACGCCTCGTGTCGGTGGCCTACCTCGGCCTCGGCATGGAAGCCCCGTCTGGCGACGGCCAGCAGGGCCGCTCGAACTGCTACCGGTTCCTGCCCTGGGAAGACTGGCGAGCGGAGCGCCCCGCAATGATTGACGACATGCGCAGCCGGCTCATCGCGTGGACGAAGACAGCACCGGACGCCGCGCAGGCCCGCCAGCGCCGGGAGCGCGTCGACATCTGCCTTGGCCTTGGCCAATCCGGGTGGGACGGTTTCAAGGTACTGGAGCGCTACGAGCTGCTGTACGAAGCAGGCCTCGTCAATGAGGCGCTGCGCGACAGCGGCGCGTCTGCGCAAACGCCCACCAAAGACGGCTTCGGCGAAGCGATGGCCTACGACCACCGGCGCATGCTGGCAACCGCACTCGCTCGCGTTCGCGGCAAGCTGCGCTACCGGCCGGTGGTGTTTGAGCTCCTCGAGCCGGAATTCACCCTCAACCGTTTGCAGCGTGTCGTCGAAGCCCTCGCCGGGCTGCCGCTGCACAAGCAAAACTTCCGCCGCCTGGTGGATCGCGGCGGCCTCGTCGAGGGTACCGGCAAGCAGGATGCCAGCACCGGGGGCCGCCCGGCGGAGCTGTTCCGGTTTCGCCGCGAGGTGCTCCGGGAGCGGCGCGCGCCAGGCGTCAGCACCATCATGGGGCCAGGCCGGCAGCGGCGCGGTTCCTGAACGCTGAAAGGCTCCGCTCAACCCGCTTCACCTGACGGAAAATCGCCAGTCAGCAATCTGTCGCTGGACACCCCTTTTGCTCTCAGGTAGCATAAGCCTTGTCCGGGCCTGACGGCTCTTTTTTTGAATCCAGTAATACTCAAATTGAGCATAACAGTATGAACACTACGGATCTCACTTTCGACGCCGGCGTAATCGCCGCCACGCAGCCGCAGCGCGAACGGCTGAAGAGCCATATCCCCGACATCGAGTGGGCAGTACACGCGCCCTACATCGCGGCCATCAACACACTGAAAAAGGAACGCAACGCCGCGCTGCTGGTGCACAACTACCAGACACCGGAAATTTTCCACGGCGTTGCCGACTTCACGGGCGACTCGCTCAGCCTCGCCCGCAAAGCCGCCGAGACCGATGCAGACATCATCGTGCAGTGTGGCGTCCACTTCATGGCGGAGACCTCGAAAATTCTGTGTCCGGAGAAGACCGTGCTCATTCCGGACACGCGGGCCGGTTGCTCACTGGCCGAGTCGATTACCGGTGCGGACGTTCGCCTGCTGAAGGAACGTTACCCGGGCGTGCCGGTCGTCACCTACGTCAACACCAGCGCCGACGTAAAGGCCGAGTCGGATGTGTGCTGCACGTCAGGCAACGCGCTGCGCGTAGTCGAGGCGGTCACCCGGGAGTGGGATACCCGTCGCGTGATCTTTCTGCCTGACAAATACCTTGGCAACTACGTCGCCAGCCAGACGGACCTCGAGGTCATCCTCTGGGAAGGCACGTGCGAAGTGCACGAGCGTTTCACCGGCGAGCAGCTGAAGGGCTTCCGGCACAGCCATGCCGGCATCGAAGTTATCGCGCACCCGGAGTGTCCGCCGGACGTGCTGCATGAGGCCGACTTTGTCGGCTCAACCGCCGGCATGATCGACTACGTGGCGCAGCACCGGCCAGCCCGCGTCGTGATGGTGACGGAGTGCTCGATGAGCGACAACGTCGCGGTCGAATGCCCCGACGTGGAGTTCGTGCGCCCCTGCAATCTCTGCCCGCACATGAAGCGCATTACGCTGCCCAACATTCTCTCGTGCCTCGAAAACCTCGAGCATGAGGTGCACGTGGATCCGGCCGTTGCGGACGGCGCGCGGCGCGCCGTACAGGCGATGCTGGACATCGCCTGATAAACGCTCGTCGCAGGCAGCCTGGTCCGCACTACTCGTCGAGCAGCACGTCGGAGCAGATTTCCCTGACGTTGTGCGCCTGGCCGCCCTGCTCGAGCGTGAGATACAGGGTGATCAGGTAAAAGCCGACAAACACAAAGTCACTGTGCAGCCGGTAGTCGTTGCCCACAAAGAACTCGAACAGCTGGTCGAACGACGCCTTGAACGCGTCCAGCGAAAACCGCTGGGCGCGCTGCTCTATGCCGAAGTGCGCATGCAGCAGTTCCTTGAGCTCGCTCTCGGCGGAGGCCGACAGGCCCTCACGCAGCATGCCCATCTGCCGCAGCGAATCCTCGAACGCCGTCGAGTCGTCACTGTAGAACGACCGGTAGAGCGCCAGCATGCCCTCGCGAAATTCTGCGCCCAGCTGAATCCACAGTCCGTTCGGCCGAAACTGCAGTTCACCGGTGTCGCTGGCGGCAAAGCGCGCAGGCCGAAGGTCGATGAAGAGTCCGTCGCTGACCAGCCACTGGGCGAAGTACAGCCGAAGCACGCTGTCACCGGCCGCCTGTAGCTCGGACGCATCGTCAAGGCTGTCAAACGCAACCGCGTCGCTGAACCGGCGCACCACGGCTACACCCGGCTCGGCGGCGACAAGCTCCCGACGCAGGCCGGCTACGCCATGACCTGTAACGTAGCGCATGCTTAAGCTATTGAGCGATGCCAGCAGCGGGCGCCACTCCACAGCGTCCCAGCCGCGCATTGGCACAAAACGCAGCAGCTGGCGCAGGTCGTTGGGAACGAAGGCAGGCAGTTTGATAGCGATGGCGAGGGAATCCTGTGACGGGGTTTGGGGCCACGGGATTGTGGCGCGCGATGGCGCACTCGTGCAAGGCCGTACTGGAAATTTCGCCCACCGTCGCGCGGCGAGCCGTTCTCATGAAGGCGGGACGCTAGCTCACTTCACTCAGGCGCGGTCCTTCCGCGCTCTGGTTGTCGACCGACAGTGCCTCGTAGCTTCCCGTGCCGCTAAGGCACATGGTGCGGTCCGACAGGTGCAGCCGGTTCCGCCCGCTTCGCTTGGCCTCGTACAGGGCGTCGTCGGCACGTTTGGACAACGCGGCAATCGACTCGCCCTGGCGGTACTCCGCCAGTCCGAAAGAGGCAGTGACGCTGAGCCTGCCGGAGACCTCCGGCACGGTGTACTGCAACTCCGAGATCGCCACGCGAAGCCGCTCGGCAAGCCGCTGGGCCTGCTCGAGCCCGGACTGCGCGGCAATCACAACGAACTCCTCGCCGCCGGCCCTGAAGCACGAATCCGTTGGGCGAATATGCGCCGTCACCGTGTCCGCCACCGTGCACAGCACGCGGTCGCCGACGCCGTGGCCGTGCTTGTCGTTCACAGACTTGAAATGGTCGATATCGAAGGCGATCAGCACGAGCGGGGTACCGTTCGACTGCGCCTCCGTGACGGCACGCTCCAGGGTGTCATCGAGCGCGCGCCTGTTGCCTGCGCCGGTTAGCGGATCCATCATGGTGATGGCCCGCAGCTCGCGGCGCTGCTCCGCGGTCAGGGCCGCGAACGCCACCGACAGGCAAATCGTGACGCCAAGGGAGGCGACGTAAACGGCGACCTGGCCGATGGTCCTGCCCTCGAAAATGACCGGAATCACAATCGCGATCGCAATCAGTGAGGCGAGCGCCGCTTCCCGCGGCTTCAGGAGGTAAAACAGCGCCACGAGCGCGGGATACATCCAGATGACCTGCTCACCGCCCTTCAGGCTGACCGAAACTACAGCGGCGGAGATTGCGACTAGCGCCATGCATACGCTGGGAATGCGAACCGACTGTTTGACATAAACCGCCCACGCGATCAGCGCGAACGCACCCACCGCCAGTGCGTCGACAATGGCTATGATGTACTCGCCCTGTATCAGCCGGTAGATGCCCATCGGGCCAATACCGACAATGCCCGACACCGCGAGCATGATCGGGGGCAGTTCTTCCAGTGTCAGCTTTCGCCTCTCCATGGCCTCGGGTAGCGACCGAAACTGTCGCCCCTTTAAGGCTTTGTGACGCGGCGCTGCCGCAGCACGTCTCCGGCTTCCCTGGCAAAGGCCGCTGTGCCGCGAAACTCGCGGCCCGGGGTTCTTCGGACGGCTACAGCCCCACGGCCGTCAGCAGCAGCACCCGTACGACCCTGACGCCGGGACCCACCACCGTCCAAAGCACCTGGAGATACAACAGACCGAACACGATGAACATGCCGAACGGTTCGATTCGGCTTAACACATCCGAGACGTTCGGGGGCACGAGGCCCGCGAGCACGCGACCACCGTCGAGCGGGGGAATGGGCAGCATGTTGAAGACCGCCAGCACCGCGTTAATCGTGACGCCAAAGTACGCCATGCTGGCAAGCGGCAGGGCCGCATTCTCCGGCACCAGGCCGGAAACGGATAGCTTGAGGACAATCGCCCAGCCGAGCGCCATGGCGAGATTGGACGCGGGTCCCGCGGCTGCAACCCAGACCATGTCGGTTCGCGGGTTCTTGAAGTTTCGAACACCAATCGGCACCGGCTTGGCCCAGCCAAACAATGCCGGAGACCCGGTTAAAAGCAGCACGAGCGGAACCACCACGGTGCCGATTGGGTCGATGTGCTTCAGCGGATTGAGCGTCAGGCGCCCCAGCATTTGCGCCGTGCGGTCGCCAAGGCGCAGGGCCGCGTAGCCGTGGGCGGCTTCGTGCAGGGTGATGGCGAACAGGGCGGGCAGCGCGTACAGCGCAATTTTCTGGATCAGGGTGTACTCAGGCATCAGAGTATTTTATACGAGGAATGCCCGGAGGGATGACCTCAGGGTAGGTCGTCCAGCGCAGGCAGCGGCCTGCCCGCCTCGGCTTCGACCGCCGCGCGCAGCACGCCTAAGTTGACCGATCGCTCCCCCGCCACAAGCCGGCGCGCCACGTCGTCCAGGCTGCGCGTGCCGTGGGTTGCCTCCCTGATTTGCCTGTCCAGTTCAACGAAAACGGTAACGGCGCGGGCGGTGCGCGCACCAACGGAACCACCGGACGTCAGGCTGTCAGCTTCCCTGCCCCACTTCTCCAGCGACCTGAACGCACGCTCCGCGCGCTTCGGTGAGAGCGTGCCGCTGCGGCGCATGAGTTCGACGCTGTAGTACTCCGCGAAGCCTTCCACAATCCAGTCGTCCGTTTCAGACGTCAGGCGCATTGCCGTGTGAATGACCTCGTGTAGCAGTGTGCTCGTGCCGTTCTCGCTGATCAGCGGACGGTCTGCGTGAATGAACAGCGACCCCGGCCCGGACAGACCGCCGCGCCACATCGGATCGTTGGCGCTGACGACAAACAGGCGCGACGGGTAGTCGGGGAACAGGCGCACGACCGCCGGCAGGTTCCAGTGCAGAAACGCGAGCATATCGAGCCGCCGCACTTTGTGTTTTTTCGGACCGGCTACAACCACGCGCACCGCACCGACGGTATCGATGCGCTCGCCAAACTCGCCCACCAGGATCCAGCCGTGCGGACGCGAGAACTGCCGCTCGGGATTGTCGACGACGAAACCGCCCTCCCGGGACGGCGGATAGGCAGTGGTTACGGAAGCGTCGCCATCAAGGTCAAACAGCAGGCGCGAGCGTGAGCGAGCGCCCTTCACCGTGCGCGTGGCAATTGGCGGAATCACGTCGAAAGCGCGAAACAGCGCCCAATCGTCCGCCACGAAGGCGTCGTACGCGCCGCTGCTTCGGGTATCCGGAATGGCAACCTGGTACCTGAGGCTGCCGCCTCCGTCAGGCACAGCCCACGTGACGCTGTCAGGCATCACTTCCAGATCGCCGTCGGCCGAAAAGCTGGCAAAGCGGTTGTCGTCGAGCGTCAGCCGCAGTTCCCTGGCAAGCCGCCCACCCTGCTCAATTGCAATTTCTACCTGTGCGGTAGCGTTGCCCGCTTCGATGGCAATGCGAAACTCAACGTCGTATAAGCGGGTCGCCGGTGTCGCCGCATCACGCGCTTTCGTTTGCGCGCAGGCCGTCGCCGACAGTGCTGCTGACAACAGGGCAAGCGCGACACAAGCCGCACGCAGGCTAAAACGCTGCGCTGTCCGGAACACGCGGAAACGGTGCCGCATCGCGAATGTTTTCCATACCGGTCATGTACAGCACCAGCCGCTCGAAGCCCATGCCGAAGCCGGCGTGTGGCACCGTGCCGTAGCGGCGCAGGTCTCGATACCACCACAGCTCCTCCGACAGGTTCTTCTCCTTGAGCTTGGCGTCGAGCACGTCGAGCCGCTCCTCGCGCTGGCTGCCGCCGATAATCTCGCCGACGCCGGGTACCAGCACGTCCATTGCGGCCACGGTTTTATCGTCGTCGTTCTGGCGCATGTAAAACGCCTTGATCTCGCGCGGAAAGTTTTTCACGACAATCGGCCCGCCGACGTGTTTCTCCGTGAGGTACCGCTCATGCTCGGACTGCAGGTCCAGGCCCCACTCCACCGGGAACTCGAACTTCTGCCCGGACTTCATCAGGATGTCGACGGCGTCTGTGTAATCGAGCTGCTCGAACGGCTTGTCGATCACCGTCGTGAGCCGTTCAATCGCCGTCTTGTCAACGTGCTGCGCGAAGAACGCCATGTCGTCCGGCACCGCCTCGAGCACATCGCGGAAGATCTCTTTAAGGAAGTCTTCGGACAGCGCGGCGATGTCGTTGAGGTCGGCAAAGGCGACCTCCGGCTCGATCATCCAGAACTCGGCGAGGTGCCGGCTCGTGTTCGAATTCTCGGCGCGAAAGGTGGGGCCAAAGGTGTACACCTTGGACAGTGAGCAACAGAACGCCTCAACGTTGAGCTGCCCCGACACTGTGAGAAATGTCTCCTGCCCGAAGAAATCGTCCTCGTACGATTCCTGGCGCGCGAGCTGGTCGAGCCGGCTTACGCGGAACAGTTCGCCGGCGCCCTCGCAGTCACTCGCCGTGATGATCGGCGTACTGATCCACAGGTAACCGTTGCGGTTGAAGTAGCTGTGCACTGCCTGGGCAACCGCATTGCGCACGCGGGCCATTGCGCCAAACGTGTTGGTGCGCGGCCGAAGGTGCGCCACCGTCCGCAGGAACTCGAAGGTATGGCGCTTCTTCGCAATCGGGTAGTCCGCCGGGTTCTCCACCCAGCCAAGAACTTCGACTTCAGCCGCCTGGATCTCGCGGTCCTGGCCGCGCCCCTTCGATTCGACAAGTTCACCGGTAATACGCACGGAGCAACCCGTCTTGATGTCCACGATCTCGGACTCGTAGTTGTCGAGCGCCTGATCGGCAATCGCCTGCAGGGTGCCGAAACAGGAACCGTCATTCACATGAACAAACGCGAAGCCACCCTTGGACGCGCGCAGCGAGCGCACCCAACCTTCAATTGTTACCTTGCTGCCGATCTCGACGTCGTGCGCCAGGATGCTCTTTATGGTTGTCGCCTTGGTACTCATTTAAGCCTTCTCGTTTTGCAATTCCTGTTGTTCGATTTTCTTCCAGCTGTCGCGCAGTGTGACGATTCGGTTGAACACCGTGCCTGGCGCGGAACCGGCGTCGGCCACGAAATAGCCCAGCCGCTCGAACTGCACGCGCTCACCCGGCGCAAGCGTTGCCAGCGACGGCTCGAGCCGAGCCTCGCTCAGCACCTGCAGCGAGTCCGGGTTAATGTCAGCGT
Source organism: Pseudomonadota bacterium (assembly GCA_038533995.1). GTDB lineage: Bacteria > Pseudomonadota > Gammaproteobacteria > Steroidobacterales > JBCAXP01 > JBCAXP01. Next base: position 1,451 of record JBCAXP010000118.1, on the reverse strand, counting down.
GGAAGTCACGGTCACCGGCGCCGGGCCGGGCGGTGCGAAACAGCCTGTCGTACAGGTTTACCGTGGCGCGCACCGCGTGCTTCGCGGACACCCAGTGAATTGTGCCTTTCACCTTGCGGTCGGCATCGGGCTGACCGCTGCGGGTCCGCTCGTCGTAGCTGCACCGCAGCTCGGTGACGTTGCCGGCATCGTCCTTGATCACCTCATCGCAGCGAATGATGTAAGCGTACCGCAGCCGCACCTCGCCACCGGGCTTCAAGCGAAAGAACTTGCGCGGCGCATCCTCCATGAAGTCGTTGCGCTCAACAAAAACCTCGCGGCTGAACGGAATGGGACGTGTGCCCATGTCCGGGTTTGCCGGATGGTTCTGTGCCGTCATCTCCTCAACCTGCTCTTCCGGGTAATTGGTGATGACAATCTTCAGCGGATCGAGCACCGCCATGCGCCTCGGCGCACTGTCGCCCAGGTTTTCCCGCACACAGTTTTCCAGCACCCCCATCTCGATGATGGTCTTTTTCTTCGTGAGGCCTACGCGCCGGCAGAAATCGCGGATGGCCGCCGGCGGATAGCCGCGCCGGCGCATGCCGGCAAGCGTTGCCATGCGCGGGTCGTCCCAACCGGAAACGTGCCCCTCTTCAACGAGGGCGGTGAGCTTGCGCTTGCTCGTGATCGTGTAGGCCAGTTCAAGCCGGGAGAACTCGATCTGTCGCGGCCGCGCCTCGGGCTTTAGCACGTCGAGAAACCAGTCGTACAGCGGCCGGTGGTCTTCAAATTCCAGCGTGCACAGCGAATGCGTAATCGCCTCGAACGCGTCCGACAGGCCATGGGCAAAGTCGTACATCGGGTAGATGCACCACGCGTCGCCGGTGCGCTGGTGCGTCAGCTTGCGGATTCGGTACAGCGTCGGGTCGCGCAGGTTGATGTTGGGCGAGGCCATGTCGATCTTGGCCCGAAGCACGTGCGCGCCATCGTCAAACTCGCCGGCGCGCATGCCGCGCAGCAGCTCGAGGTTCTCTGCCACGCTGCGATCGCGGTACGGACTGTTGCGGCCTGGCTCGGTGAGGGTGCCGCGGTATTCGCGAATTTCGTCGCCGCTCAGGCTGTCGACGTAGGCGTGCCCACCTTCGACCAGCGTTTCCGCCGCTTCATACAGCCGCTCAAAATAGTCCGACGCGTGGGTAAGCCGGTCATCCCACTCGAAGCCCAGCCAACGCACGTCTTCCTCGATGGCGCGGGCGTACTCTTCCCGTTCCTTGCCGGGGTTCGTATCGTCAAAGCGCAGGAAGCAGCGGCCACCGAACTCCTCGGCGACGCCAAAGTTGAGGCAAATGGATTTCGCATGCCCCACGTGCAGATAGCCGTTGGGTTCCGGCGGAAAGCGCGTCACCAGTTCGGCGTGCTTACCGCTTTCCAGATCGTCCGTGATGATCTGCCGGATGAAATCGACAGGC
>JBCAXP010000117.1:0-11895 GCA_038533995.1 Pseudomonadota bacterium | reverse complement strand
CGCAAAGCCCCCGGCAACGGTTGATTCCACGCCCTGCAGCGCCACAAAGCCATCGCAACCTGCTGACGGGTCGATGCCGTAACAGGTCTGGGTCGGCGGCACATTCCACGCAAAGTCATCGTAGATGTCGATGGAGCCAAAGCCCTCGAAGGCGCGTTCGGCAACGCCCCCGTCAATCTCCAGCCGCATCGATGCCACGGAATCGTAGTAGCGGTAACGAGTGCCGAAATACACGCCTCCACCGAAGTCAGACTCGTCATTAATTGCCGATACGGGGCTGCTCGTGTCGAAGGTGAACGTGAACGTGAACGCAGTGCCGACGGTCGCTGTAGGAAATTCGGTGATGGCGCCGTTCGTCACGTCCACGGCTGTCAGCGTGCCAGAAGCCTGCCACGTAACCACCTCGGCGCGAGTTAGTATCGGCAGTATCATCGCTGCGCAGGTCAGCGTCGCCAGTAATTTCCGATTCGTACGATTCGTCGGTGCGACAGGTTCGGGATTCGTGTTCATGTTGATTTCCCCGCCAGGTGCCAGGACCAGCCCGGTTAGTCTAGCGCAAATGGCAGGGTCGGCACCGACAGCACTGACCAGCGTGCGCTCGAGTGGCTGAGAGGCTACGGTGAGTGGGGGAAATCTGGCACTCCCTAGGGGACTCGAACCCCTGTTTTCGCCGTGAGAGGGCGACGTCCTAGACCGCTAGACGAAGGGAGCAGAAGGTCAGATTTTCGCGTGTTTCGACGCGTGACGTGTATTATACGCGCCTGCAATCCACTCTCAACCATTAATCCAAGCCAAATGCCGCCATCCGATTCCGGCGAGAAGCAACCGGTCATCATCCCCCGGCCGCAGCACAACGTGTCGCGGTCGCACATGTCAAAGAACGCCCAGAAGGTGCTGTACCGGTTGCACAATCACGGGTACCAGGCCTTTCTGGTCGGCGGCGGCGTGCGCGACCTTCTGCTTGGGCATGAGCCCAAGGACTTCGACATTGCCACGAACGCCAGCCCGGAGGAGGTCAAGGACCTGTTTCGAAACTGTCGCCTGATCGGCAGGCGCTTTCGGCTGGCGCACGTGCATTTCGGCCGGGACATCATCGAGGTGGCCACCTTTCGGGCAGCCCACGACGAGGCAGAGCCGAGCGACGCACGGGCTGTCGTTGAGGACTCCGGCCGCATCCTTCGGGACAACATCTACGGTGAGATTGGCGACGACGTATGGCGCCGTGACTTCACGGCCAACGCGCTGTACTACAACATCGCCGACTACTCGATCTGGGATTACGTCGACGGTGTGGAAGACATTCGCAATGGCGTGATGCGGCTCATCGGCGATCCCGAAACGCGTTTTCGCGAAGACCCCGTGCGCATGCTGCGCGCCGTGCGCTTTGCCGCCAAGCTCGGCTTCACGGTTCACAAGGACACAGAGGCGGCCATGGTCGAGCTCGGGGCGCTCCTCGACAACGTGCCCGCCGCCCGGCTGTTTGACGAAAGCCTCAAGCTCTTCCTCGGCGGTTTTGCCCATCAGTGCTTCGAGCTTCTGCAGCACTATGACCTGTTCCGCCACCTGCTGCCCGCCACCGCCGCCCAGCTTGAAACGCCAGACGGTGCGACGTTCCGGAGCATGGTCTCGGCCGGCCTGACAAACACCGACCGGCGGGTCGCCGACGACAGGCCGGTAACGCCGATGTTCCTGTTCGCCGTTTTTCTCTGGGGCCCCATCCGGGCACAGGCAACAGCGATCCAGGAGGCCGAAGGCGGCAGCGACCCACACTGCCTGCGCCTGGCGTCGGACGAAGTCATACGCGCACAGCAGTCGACGATTTCAGTGCCGCGCCGGTTCACGATGCCCGTGCGCGACATCATCTGCATGCAGCCGGCGTTCCAGCGCCGCGGCCGGGCGGCCCGCAAGCTCCTCAATCATCCCCGCTTTCGGGCGGCCTACGACCTGATGCTGCTTCGCCAGGCGGCTGGCGAAGTCGATGAAGAGACCGCAAAGTGGTGGACTGACATCCAGGCCATGGACGGTGACGCGCAGCAGGCAGCCCTTTCGCAGGGCGACGACGGCAAGCGCCCACGCCGCCGCAGGCGGCGCCGCAGCCGCCGGGGCGGACGCGGGCGCAAGGGCGGCGCGGCCCCCGCCAACACCTGATGAGCCAAGGCCCGGTCTGGTGGCCCGCCTACGTCGGTATCGGTAGCAATCTCGACGAGCCCCTGACCCAGGTCGTGCGGGCCTTCCGCTGGCTCGGCGAGCTGCCGGAATGCCAGCTGCGGCTGCGCTCGTCCTGCTACGCAAGTCCGCCGATGGGTCCTGCCGACCAGCCGGATTACGTGAACGCCGTGGCCGGAGTGCTGACTCAATTGGGTCCCGAAGCACTGCTTGGCCGCCTGCAGCAGCTCGAGGCGCGTGCCGGCCGGGTTCGCGACGGCGAGCGCTGGGGGCCGCGAGTGCTCGACCTGGACCTGCTGGTTTTCGCGGGCCGGCAAGCCTCGACAGACACGCTCGTGCTGCCTCATCCGGGTATCGCTGAGCGGCCGTTCGTGACGCTGCCGCTCGCTGAAATCGCCCCGACCCTGACCATTCCGGGCCTTGGCTCAGCGGCCTCGCTGGCCTACCGCCATGCAGGCCTCGAGATTCGCCGTATCCGCTGAGGTCGGTTGCAGTTTGGCACGCGGTGGTTCACAGTTGTCGTTTGTTTCCAAGCAGATTTTTCCATGTACGCCCACCTGCAAAACAAAGCGCGCACGACGCCGCCTGTCAGCCTGACGACGCTGCGCAATATGAAGGAAAAGGGCGAGAAGATCGCCTCGTTAACAGCCTATGACGCCAGCTTCGGCATCCTGATGGATGAGGCGGGTGTCGACGTGGTGCTCATCGGCGATTCCCTCGGCATGGTGATCCAGGGCCGCGAGACGACGGTGCCAGTGACGATGGACGACATCCTGTACCACTGCAAGGCGGTTTCCCGCGGCCTGTACCGCGGCTTGCTCATGGCCGACATGCCGTTCATGAGCTACACCAACAAGCACCAGGCACGCGACAACGCGGCACGGCTGATGCAGGAAGGCGGCGCCAAGATGGTGAAGCTCGAGGGCGGTTCGCGGCAGATGAAAATCGTGGATTTTCTGGCACACAGCGATATCCCAATTTGCGCTCACATTGGCCTGACGCCGCAGTCCGTGCACAAGATCGGGGGCTTTCGCGTGCAGGGTCGCGGCAGCGAAGCCGCGGATCGCCTCATAAACGATGCGAAGAGTCTCGAGGAGGCCGGTGCCGACGTCATTCTTATGGAGTGCATTCCCGCTGAGCTGGGCGCCGTAATCACGTCCGAGGTGTCCGTGCCCGTCATCGGCATCGGCGCCGGGCCGGGCACTGACGGCCAGATTCTCGTGCTCTACGACATTCTCGATATCACTACCGGCCGCAAGCCGCGCTTCTCCCACAACTTCATGCAGGGCCAGGAGTCCATCACCGACGCGCTTCGCGCGTACGTCGCAGCCGTCAAAAATGGCGACTACCCGGCCGAGCAACACTGCTTCGTCTGACGCTGTGTCCGCTGACCCAACGCTGACTGACGCCGTGTCGCCTCGCGACAATGCGATGGCGGCGGTCGAACGCATCGCACAGGTGCGCGAGTACGTGAGCGCCTGGCGCAGCGAGGGTTTACGCGTGGCTTTCGTGCCGACGATGGGTAACCTGCACGCCGGTCACCTCTCGCTGATGGCGCACGCTCGTGAGGCAGCGGACAGGGTTGTTGCGAGCATCTTTGTAAACCCGTTGCAGTTCGGCGTCGGTGAGGACTACCAGAGCTATCCGCGCACTATGGAGGCGGACAAGGTGAAGCTCGACGGTGCCGGTGTGCACCTGCTGTTTTCGCCTACCGTCGCCGAGATGTACCCGGCAGGACAAAAGCTCACGACGCAGGTAGCCGTGCCGGAACTGGGCGACGACCTGTGCGGCGCGGCCCGCCCCGGGCACTTCAGCGGTATGGCCACCATCGTGACCAAGCTGCTGAACGTGGTACAGCCCGACGTTGCGCTGTTTGGCCAGAAGGACTTTCAGCAGCTCGTTATCATTCGACGGCTGGTTGAGGATCTGTGCCTGCCCGTAGAGGTAACAGGAGTGCCAACGACGCGCGAGGCTGACGGGCTTGCGATGAGTTCGCGCAACCAGTACCTCACGAACGATGAGCGTACGCGCGCGCCCGCGCTTTACTCAGCGCTTGAAAAGATCGCTGACGCCCTCGCTGACGGCGCAGCCGACATCAAGGCGCTGTGTTCAGAGGGAGAGCGTGCGCTGCAAGCGGCGGGCTTCCTGCCGGAGTACATCCAGGTGCGCCGCGCGCGGGACCTCGCGGTGCCGGACAACAGCGACCGCAACCTCGTGGTGCTGGCGGCGGCCAGGCTGGGCAAGGCGCGCCTCATCGACAACATCGCGATCAGTCGGTAACACAATCGGGGCAGGATGCCCCTCCTACTGGGAAACGCAGTTGCGGCCGGCGAGCTTGGCGCGGTAGAGCGCAGCGTCCGCGTTGTTCAGCAGCGTTTCCAGCGTGTCGCTTGCGCCCATCTCGGCGATACCCAGCGACACCGTGATCGGTGAATCACTTTCCTCAGGCGCGCACGGCTCGGTATCGCCGCCGATGGCGCGGCGTACGCGCTCGGCGATTTTCAGCGCGGTTTCCAGATCGGTGCCTGGCAGCAGAATGGCGATCTCGTCACCACCGAAGCGGGCGATCATGTCGGTTGGCCTGAACTGATCGCGCACCGCGTCAGCCACGGTCACGAGCGCATGGTCGCCGGCAAGGTGGCCGTGACGGTCGTTGAAGGTCTTGAAGAAATCGATGTCGAGCATGGCAAGACAAACGGGCTCGCCGCCGCGGCGGCAACGCTGCATCTTGCGGCGGAACATGTCTTCCAGCCAGTGGCGGTTGTTGAGCTCCGTCAGCGCGTCGGTCATTGCGCTGCGCTCGTACTGACGGAGTATGTCCTCGTTGTCTGCAATCACGACGTTGTCGAGCCGCACTCGTTCGGAGAGCACGACAAGCAGGTTGCGGGAGAACGCGTGGGACGCGTTGACCATCTGCCACAGGATGTCGTGCGAGATAACCAGCAAGCGCACATCGGTTGCCGCGACCACCCAGGCCGACGGGTTCTTGTCTTCGATAATCGACATCTCGCCCGCGCAGTCGCCAGCCGTCAGTACGACCAACGGTTTCGCGTCGGCGCTGGCCAGGTGGACGCCGAGGGCGCCTTCCATGATGGCGTACACGTCGGTGTTGTCCTGATCAGGCGTTAAGAGAACGTCGCCTTCTTCCAGCCGCACGATGCGCATGGCATCGAGATGGGGTTCCACCGCTTCCGGCGCGACTCCCCTAAACAGGCGCAGGCCGCCAACGGCCGCCAGGTTTGGCGTATCGTCTACACTGGCGGCAAAGCGCAGCGTGTCATCCAGTGCGCTTGCATTGTTGTCCGACGTTAGTCTGCTCACGAGGTTGTTCTCCAGGTTTCCTTACGGGGAACTGCTAAAAACGTATTCACTTCAGTGCGCTTTCCCTGCGGCACTGTCGGCGAAAAACTGCCTCGCCGCCGCAATTTCCTCATCGGTCGCGTCAGCGCCGTGAGGGTACTTCAGGTCGAGGCTCTCCAGCGTGTCTCGAATTATTTGCGACACGGCCGCACGCATGTAAGGTTTGTCGTCCGCCGGAATCGCATACCAGGGCGCCCACGGCGTAGAGGTCGCGTTAATCGCGTCTTCGTACGCTGCCATGTAGTCCGGCCACCGGCGGCTCTCCTTCACATCGTTTTTTGAGAACTTCCAGTGTTTGGACGGCGTATCCAGGCGAGCAGCGAAGCGTGCATGCTGCTCGCGCTGCGAGACGTTCAGCCAGAACTTGAGCACCACCGTGCCGTTCCTGGCAAGGTGCTTCTCATGCTCTGCGATGGACTCGAAGCGTTCCTGCCAGATGTTGTCGGTAACGACCTGTTCGGGCAGTCGCTGGTACTTCAGAAATTCCGGGTGCACCCGAACAACGAGCACTTCCTCGTAGTAGCTCCGGTTGAAGATGCCAATACGGCCGCGCTCGGGAAGCCGGCTTGCGGTGCGCCACAGAAAATCGTGATCCAGCTCACGGGACGAGGGCTTCTTGAAGGAAAACACCTGGCAGCCGGCCGGGTTCACGCCACTGGTGACTGCCCGAATCGTGCTGTCCTTGCCGGCGGCGTCCATCGCCTGGAACACAAGCAACAGTGAGATCTGATCCTGCGCGTACAGCACACGCTGCAGGTCAGCAATCACCTTGCGGTTTTGCTTAAGCTGCTTTTTCGCGTCCGCGTGCCCGGACGGCGGCGTTGTGGCGGCGTCTGCCACCCGGAAAGTGCCGTCGAACGGTACGCGATGCGGACTGTCTGGTGCTTCAATCATATGGTGTTTCCTTATCGGGCAGCAGCGAACGCACTGCCCGACAGTTGTTGACATTATGGTTATGCCGATGCGGCGGGCACAGGACTTGGGTCTCAATTATCGCCCCCAAGTCCCGGTTTTTCATAATATAGCGCGGTCTTTCAGGACCGTTGGTTCATGCTGTGCCATCCATACCCGGGTCCTTCGTACCCGGGCCCTCCATGACGGGTCCTCCATGATGGGAAAGAGCCCAGCCGACGTGCTCCCTCACAAGTGACGACGGGTGGTCGGCCCGTGCCAGCAATGCCTCGCGCACTTCCCGGGAAGGCGGCGCGTTGCCCAGAGCGACGGCAATGTTTCGCAGCCAGCACTCGTAACCGATGCGACGAATGGCACTGCCCTGCAGCCGTGTGTCGAAATCGCTTTCGGACCATTGAAACAGCTCGGTGAGGGTGGCGCGATCCAGGCCGTTGCGCACTTTGAAGTCAGGGTCGGCGGCGCGGCGCGCGTAACGGTTCCACGGGCATACAAGCTGGCAGTCGTCGCAGCCGTAAATCCGGTTGCCAATGTCCGGGCGCAACGCTTCGGGAATGCTGCCCTTCAGTTCGATCGTGAGGTATGAAATGCAGCGCCGTGCATCCAGCTCGTAGGGCGCCACGATGGCGCGCGTCGGGCACACGTCGATGCACGCGGTACAGCTGCCGCAGTGGGCAGACACCGGCTGGTCAACTGGCAACGGAAGGTCGGTGTAAAGCTCGCCGAGAAAAAACCAGCTTCCGCCTTCACGGCTCAGCAGGTTCGTGTGCTTGCCGATCCAGCCCATTCCCGCGTCGCGTGCGAGCGCTTTCTCCAGCACCGGCGCGCTGTCGACAAATGCGCGGTAGCCAAACGGCCCGATCGCCTGCTCGATGCGGCGAGCGAGCTTCGCCAGCCGCGGGCGCATGATCTTGTGATAGTCACGGCCAAGCGCGTAGCGAGACACGTACGCAAGTTCCGGTGCGTTGATGACATCCCAAGGGTCAATGCCATCCGGCAGATGGTAGTCCATGCACACGCTGATAACGCGCAGGGTGCCCGGAACCAGTTCGGCGGGACGCGAGCGCCGGGTGCCGTGGCGCGCCATGTAGTCCATTTCGCCGTGGCGACCGAGTGCCAGCCACCGCTCCAGGTGGGCTTCGTCGCCTGACAGGTCGATGCCCGCGAAGCCGGTGCGCGCGAAGCCGAGTTCTTCTGCCCAGCCGCGAATCTTAAGCGCCAGCGCCTCGGCGTCTCTCGTGTCGGTCAATGCTGATTCTTGGTCTGGCACACGCCGAGTATAATCCGGGCGATGAGACAACTGCCGCAAAACGTCTACAGCGCCGCGAACGTCCGTGAAATGGACCGGCTGGCAATCGAGGACCACGGCGTGCCCGGGTACACGCTGATGTGCCGCGCCGGCGATGCTGCGTGGCGCCTGTTGCGCGCACGCTGGCCCGCCGCGCGCCACGTACTGGTGTTGTGCGGGGCCGGGAACAACGCCGGCGATGGTTACGTGATTGCGCGCCTTGCTCTCGCCGACGGGTACCGTGCAACGACGGTGCCGCTGCTCGATCCGTCAACGCTCAAGGGAGACGCCCGCAAAGCGTGGCAGGACTTCACCGACGCCGGCGGCCGTCTCACTGAGTGGCAGTCCCCGCTGTGCGATGACGCTGACGTTATCGTCGACGCGGTGCTCGGCACCGGTCTTGACCGCGCGCTTGCCGGCCCGCTGCTGGCGGCCGTGACGGCGGTCAATGCTGCGAGCACTCCGGTGCTTGCCATGGACATTCCCACCGGGCTGCACGCCGACACCGGCATGGCCCTCGGCGAAGCGGTGCGGGCCGACGCAACGATAACGTTTGTTGGCTTGAAGGCTGGGCTGTTTTCAGGGGAGGCCTGGAATCACGTCGGCAGCCTTTTTTGTGACGACCTCGGCGTCAGCGAGCTGGTGGGTGACAGCCTGCCGCCGGTCTTCCGGCGAATCGACACGTCGCTTGTACGGTCATTGCTGCCGCCGCGCTCCCGCACCCTGCACAAGGGCCGGGCGGGACATGTGCTTGTGGTCGGCGGCGGTGTCGGTATGCCCGGTGCCGTCCGCCTGGCCGCCGAGGCCTGTCTGCGCAGCGGTGCGGGCCTGGTGACGGTGGCGACCAGTCCCGAGAGCTTAGCTCTGGCGCTGTCTGGCCGCCCGGAGGTAATGGGTATCGCGGTGCGCAGTGGCGAAGACCTTGCACCGCTCATCGCACGGGCCGACGTTATCGCTATCGGCCCGGGTCTCGGCCAGTCCGCGTGGGCTCGGGAGCTGCTGGATACGGTGCTTGCAGCCGGCCTTCCTGTCGTCGCGGACGCCGATGCGCTAAACCTGCTGGCCGGGTCCGGTGTGAAGCGCGATGACTGGGCGCTGACGCCACATCCTGGAGAGGCCGGGCGGCTGCTGGGCACCGATACGGGCACTGTTCAGGGCAACCGGCTGGCTGCTCTCGACGAACTGGTGGCTCGCTACGGCGGCACCGTGGTGCTCAAGGGAGCCGGCACGCTTGTCGGCAACGATGGCGACGTGCCGTACCTTTGCGATCGCGGCAACCCGGGTATGGCAGCGCCCGGCATGGGCGATTTGCTCACCGGCGTTATCGCCGGCATCGCGGCCCAGACACTCAACGGGTCCGGTGACCTCGCGGCAGCCTGCCGCGCCGGGGTGCTCGTGCATGCCGCGGCGGGTGACAGCGCCGCTGCGCGCGGGGAGCGCGGCCTCATAGCCACGGACCTTTTGCCCTTCATCTTGAACCAAGTGAATCCGTGAGCCGCGTACTCGCGAGAGACGAGGCGGCGACCCACGCGCTTGGCGCAGGCCTCGCCAAAGCGCTGGCTGGCCGGGTGGACGCAGACCCGGAACCCTTCGTCATCTTTCTGTCCGGGGATCTGGGCGCGGGCAAGACCACGCTGGTGCGGGCGATTCTGCGTGCGCTCGGCGTGGAGGGCGCGGTGCGCAGTCCAACCTACACACTGATGGAGCGCTATCCGCTATCGCAGGGCTCCGCGTTGCACATGGACCTGTACCGGCTCGGCGACCCGGAAGAGCTGGAGTTCCTGGGCCTGCGGGACGACCCGGTGCCGGGGGAGATCATGCTCGTCGAGTGGCCGGGGCAGGGGGAGCGCCATCTCCCGGCGCCGGATCTTTGCATTGACCTCGCTGCCGATGAGTCGTCCAGGAGCGGCACAAACGGTGGCGTGGACCTGCCGGCGCAGCGCCGCTGGCTCCAGGCCACCGCGCAGACCGACCGCGGTGCCGCGGTATTGACCGCCTGGGCGCCCTGGATTTGAGTGAACCGGTTTCTAGTTTGCCGGCCTATCCCTATAATTTCACTGAAGAAAGATTGCATTTCTTCTGCTGAGGTGCTTAGATAGCGGGCATCAGGCAAATTCCGACCGGTTTCTTGATGCCGCACACCAACAAAAAACGTCTGGCCCCCCTGTGCCTTGCCCCAGTGTTTCTGGCATTGGCGACCGCGTGGGCGTGCAGTGCCCACAGTGCGTCTGCCGGGGTGGTTGAGGGTGTGCGCTTTGGCGACCGGCCCGACGGCACCCGCGTGGTGCTGGACCTGACTCACCCGGTGTCGCACCGCGTTTTCACATTGAAGAATCCGGATCGGGTGGTTGTCGACTTGTATGACACCCGCCCTCCTGACAGCGCCATCACCAGCACCGCCGGCCGCGGCGCGGTGAGCCGGGTTCGCATGGCCCCGCGGGGCGGTGACGACCTGCGCGTCGTGTTCGACCTGACGGCCGCCGCGGTGCCCAGCACCTTTCTGGTTGCGCCCAAGGATCAGCAGGGGCATCGTCTTGTCATCGATCTCAAGGCGCATAGCGGGGCTTCCAGCCCCGTGAAAGCCCTGCCGGCAGCGTTGAACCAGCGCGACATTGTTATCGCCATCTCAGCCGGACACGGTGGCGGCGACCCGGGCGCGATCGGGCCCAAGGGTACTTACGAGAAGAACATCACAATGCAGATCGCCCGGCGTCTGAAGTCGCTTATCGACGCCGAGACCGGTTTGCGAAGCGTGCTTGTGCGCGACGGCGACACGCGCGTGGATCATCGCGAACGCATGCGGCGTGCCCGGGTTGCAAAGGCCGACCTGTTCGTCGCAATTCACGCCGACGCGTTCCACGATCGTCGCGCACACGGCGCCTCTGTCTACGTGCTGTCTGACCGTGGCGCCAGCAGCGAGGCAGCGCGCTGGCTGGCGGCCAAGCACAACGCGCAGGACCTGGTTGGCGGCGTGAGCCTGGATGACAAGGACGATGTCATCGCCTCAGTGCTGCTGGACCTGTCCCAGAACGCCACTCTCAGTGCCAGCCTGCAGGCGGGCGAGGCCGTGCTCGGTGAACTCGATGGGGTAAGCAGGCTGCACAAGCGCACGGTGCAGCAGGCGGGCTTTCTCGTGCTGAAGTCGCCCGACATCCCCTCTATCCTGGTGGAGACGGCGTTCATTTCGAATCCGAAAGAGGAGCGCCAGCTTCTCGATCCTGCGCACCAGCAGCGCGTTGCAAGGGCAATCCATGCGGGCGTGGTTAACTACTTTGCGGTGAATTCGCCGCCGGGCACTCGCTTCGCGTCCTTGCGGAAAAACAAGCCGGCGCTCGTTAATCACACCATCAGCCGCGGTGAAACGCTTGGCGGCATTGCCCAGCGATACAATGTGCCGGTGCACGTTCTGCGTTCGACCAATGGCCTGAAAAGCGACCGCATTCGCAGCGGGCAGAAGCTCAAGATTCCCCTCTCGACCGGCGGCTAGCGCGCCGCAGGTCTTTCGCGCTGGCACGGCGAGAGCTATCGTAGGCGTTTTCCGCCCGCAACCATTCCCGTTACTACAATGCCGATTCGCAAACTCAGCGATCAGCTGATCAGCCAGATTGCCGCCGGCGAGGTGGTCGAGCGCCCCGCGTCGCTGCTCAAGGAGCTGATGGAAAACAGCCTCGACGCCGGCGCCACGCGCATCGACGTCGAGATCGAACAGGGCGGCACACGCTGCGTGCGCGTGCGAGACAACGGCGGCGGCATTCCCCGCGAGGAAATCGCCACCGCGCTGCTGCGGCACGCCACGAGCAAGATCACCAGTCAGCACGACCTCGAGAGCGTTGGTACGCTCGGCTTTCGCGGTGAGGCCCTGCCCAGCATGGCGTCGGTCTCGCGCCTGAGTATCACTTCGCGTACGGCGGAAAACGATACGGCGTGGCGCGTAGAGGCTGACGGTGGCGTGAGCGGCGAACCGCGGCCCGCGCCGCACCCGCCCGGCACCACGGTCGAAGTGCGCGACCTGTTCTACAACACGCCAGCGCGGCGCAAGTTTCTGCGTACCGAGAAGACCGAATTTTCACACGTTGAAGGCGTGTTCAGGCGCATCGCGCTCAGCCGCTTCGACGTGGCGTTCCGGCTGTCGCACAACCGGCGAGTACTGGCAGACCTGCCAGTCGCGAACG
>JBCAXP010000116.1:0-11927 GCA_038533995.1 Pseudomonadota bacterium | reverse complement strand
AGCACTCCACCATCGTCAACATACTGCCGGCTACCGTCACCGAGATACGGGACGACGGCGGCGCCCACGCCGACGTTTTGCTGGACCTGAACGGCCAGCCACTACTGGCACGCATTACCCGCCGCTCGGTGCGTGCGCTGGGCGTGGCGCCTGGACTGGCGGTGTTTGCGCAGGTCAAGAGCGTGGCCGTGCGCTAGCCACTGGCGCCGGGCCGACCGCGCGGGATCGCTTGCTAACCGGGCTTGGTGTTCGCCTGGTTCGCAACGGCGGCCGCGGCAGCCTCGGCAGCAGCGGCGTCGCCCAGGTAGTACCGGTCCAGCGCGTTCAGGTTTTCGTCGAGCTCGTACACCATCGGGATGCCGGTGGGGATATTGAAACCCGTGATCTCGTCATCCGAGATGCCACTCAGCATTTTCACCAGCGCGCGCAGGCTGTTGCCGTGAGCAGCGATGATGACGCTCTTGCCCGACTTGATCGCCGGTGCAATCTCACCGTCCCAGGCCGGCATGACCCGCTCGAGCGTGTCTTTCAGGCACTCCGCGCCTGGCAGCGCATCCAGGCCTTCGTAGCGTCGGTCATGACGCGGGTGACGCTCGTCGTCGTCTTCCAGCGCCGGCGGGCGCACGTCGTAGCTGCGCCGCCAGATGTGCACCTGCTCGGCACCATGCTTCTCGGTCATCTGCGCCTTGTTGAGGCCCTGCAGCGCGCCGTAGTGGCGCTCGTTGAGGCGCCAGTCGCGCTGCACCGGCAACCACATCAGGTCCATCTCGTCCATCACGATCCACAGGGTGCGGATAGCGCGCTTGAGAACCGACGTGTAGGCCACGTCGAACTTGAAGCCCGCCTCGGTCAGCAGCGTTGCCGCCTTCTTCGCCTCCGCCCGGCCGGTATCGGTCAGGTCGACGTCAGTCCAGCCGGTGAACTGGTTGGAGAGGTTCCACGCACTCTGGCCGTGGCGTAAAAGAACGAGTTTGTATGTCATACCTGCACCTGTTTGCCCAATACCTGTTTGCATGCTTTGCGCGGGCGCCAAAATACCACAGCGGGATGGCCTTAACTATCCGCAAACGATGAAGCCGGACCGCTGATGAGCGCGCAAGCGGGGTGGTCCGGGTTGCCGTGGCCACGTATGCTCCGTGCCAGGCCCCATGCGGAACAAAGATAAGGGTTGCGAGGTCGACAGGTAACACCGACAACGTACCGCGCCCACACACCTGGCACACGCAACTGGACATGACGATCAACGACTCCCCGCCCGTACGTCCCGCGTCGCGACCCGCTTCGTGGCAAGTACTCCTTACCGCCATCGGCCTGCTGATCGCTGGCCACGCGCCGGGCGCGGACGTCGCCGACGCACGGGTCTCTGACGGCCCCGAAGCAGCCCGCCTGCCGACCCAGGTGGGCCGCGTGCTGGACGCGCTCAAGCTGGGGGACGAGACCTTAAGCGTTTATGTAGCCCCACTGGACGGCGGCGATCCGGTGATGGCCTGGAACGCCGACACCCCGCGCAACCCCGCCTCGGCGGTCAAGCTGGTCACCACGCTGGCGGCAATTGAAGTGCTCGGTCCGGCGTATCGCTGGGAGACCGAGGCTTACACACTCGGCCCACTGGACGACGGTACGCTGGACGGCGACCTGATCCTTCGCGGCGGCGGCGACCCGTTCATGACCGCGGAGCGGTTCTGGAGTTTCCTGCGCGGCCTGCGTGCCCGCGGCGTCGAACGCATCGCCGGCGACCTCGTGATTGACGCCAGCTACTTTGACGTTATCCCCGAAGACCCCAGGGCCTTCGACGGTGAGCCGTACCGCTCGTACAACGTTCAACCCCACGCGCTTTTGCTGAATTTCAAAACGGTGTCGTTCCAGTTTTTTCCCGATGGCAAGGCGGTGCGCGTGGTGCCCGACCCGCCGCTCGCCAACCTGACGCTCGACAACCGGCTGCGCACCGCCAACAAGGCGTGCCGCGGCTTCCAGCGCGGCGTCGCCTTCAACCTGCCGAACGGCTTTGACGACGGCACGGTGGTGTTCTCCGGCACGTTTCCGGCGCGCTGCCGTGCGTACAGCCTGTCTCGCACGGTACTGACACCCGAACAGTTCGCGTGGGGCCTTTTTAGCAGCCTTTGGCGGGAGATTGGCGGCGAGTTCGACGGCACCGTGCGCATCGGCGACGCGCCGGAGGACGAACGCCCGCTTTTCACGATGCGCTCGCCGACGCTGGCTGAGATCGTGCGCAGCGTGAACAAGCACAGCAACAACGTGATGACGCGTCACCTGCTTTACACCATGGGTGCACAGGTCGAGGGAGAGCCTGGCACTGAAGACAACGGCAAGCGCGCTATCGACGGTTGGCTGACAGAAAACGGTCTGGAGCTCGACTCGCTGCGGCTGGACAACGGCGCGGGCCTGTCCCGCGACACACGCATCTCCGCGCGGGACATGGTGACGCTGCTACGCTACGGGTGGCAGTCGCCCTACTCCGCCGAATTCATCGCATCGATGCCGCTCGCCGGTCTCGATGGCACGCTGCGAAAGCGCTTCAAGGACGAGCCGCTCGAGGGTCAGATGCATCTGAAAACCGGCAGCCTCGATCACGTTGTCGCACTGGCGGGCTATGTGCGTAGTCGCGCCGGACGGCACTACGCGGTGGCGATCATGCACAACGAGGAAGACGTGCATCGCGGCACCGGGCAGCAGGTGCAGGACGCTTTGTTGCGCTGGGTTTACAGGCTGTAACTCAGAACCAGAGCGACATGAAGAACTGCACGACGCCCGCGGTGAATTCAAAGAGCGGTTCTTCGCCGGGATTACCGCCGGCGGGAATGTTGCGGAAGTCGTCGTAGTTGAACTGGATGTGGTCGTACTTGAGATTGATCGTTCCGCGATCGATGAAGCCAAGGCCGTTCTGCGCAAACTCGTAGCGCAGGCCGATCCCGAACGTCTGGCTCTGGAACGTGCTCAGTTCCTTGTCCCGCGCCAGGAAATTCTGGGCGTTCTCCCGCGGGAAAAGGTCGCTGTAAAAGTCGGCACTGTTCTGTGAATACATGCGAACGTGCGCATCCAGCGTCCAGCGCTCACCGAACTCCTGTGTATACCCCACCTGGTAGGTGTCGGCACCGATGCCCCAGGTGTCTTCGAACCAACGGTAGTCTCCGTACAGCGCGCCCTTGACCGGCAGGTGGTAACGCCCAGTCACCGACGCGGCGTTGCTTGTCCTCGTGTTCGGATACTGCTCCGGCTGGAAGCTAAAGCTGCCGTCATCGTTCAGGTAGCGCACCGTGCGGTACGGGTTGTTGAGGTAGCCCTCGTCGGTGATTCCCTCGTAGTTGAGGCCCAGGATCAGCTTGCGGGTCAGGATCTGGGTCAGGCCGAGGCGGAAGTTGCGCCGCTCGGCGTTCTCGAGAAACGCATCGTCACCGGTGCGCCGCACCTCGTCCTTGCCCTGCGAGTACCCCATCGACACGGTGGTGAGATCGCCGAACATACCCTGGGAAATCTGCAGATAGCCGGTCTGCGCGGTGAAGTCGTTCTCGTCGCTGTTGGAAAAGCCCATGCTTACCGTGGTGCGACCGCGCAGGTAGTCAACGCCGAAGCCGGTCTCGGTGCGCTCTTCAGTGTAAGCGCTGGCATTGGTCACGACGTCAATCGACGCACTCGTGATCGAGTCGACGTAGTACGTACCCTTCATGCTGAGGTGCGAGCCGAGGTTCTTGCGAACCACCAGGGACGGTCCCTCGATTGTGATGTTGTCGCCCTCGTAGCGGTGGTACATCACGTCGGCGCGATCTTCCGGCAGCACTTCTGCCTGCACGGCAAACGGCGCAAGCAGCACCGCGGCCGCCGCGCTTCGGTACATCCACATAGCCCGGGCTCCAAACATGGGACAGGTCTCTAGTTACAGCCGCAACCGCCGCCAGCGCTGCCCGATGCGCCCCGGGCGCCCTCGCGGGACTCGAAGACGTGGTGCATGTACGAGCTGGATACGGGGTCGAAGTCGAACACCATGTACGGTTCAGCCAGCAGCTGGCGTTCGTACGGCTTGACCCACGGCTCAACGCTGGCGCAGCCGGTCACAAACAGTGCAGCCAGGATGAGGGCGAGTGACAGAGGACGGCGCATGGGTCTCACTCCCTGATGAGTTCGCGAATCTGTGTCTGGTAGTCGTCTTCGTACCCCGGCTTGTAGCCGTGGTGGATGTAGCGCATGTTGCCATCGCGGTCGACGAGGATGGTGCTGGGCATCGCAACAACGTCATAGGCCTTCGTGACGGCATTGTCGGGGTCGTACAGCACGGGAAAGCTGACCGGCGCATCTTTCAGCAGGCGTTCGGCATCTGCCACGTCCTGCTCCACGTTGACGCCCAGCAGCGTAAAGCCGAGAGGCTCGTACTGCTGGTACAGCTCGTCCAGCAGCGGCATTTCCTGCCGGCAGGGGCCGCACCACGACGCCCAGAAGTTGATCATGACCACCTGGCCACGCAACTCGCTCAGGCGCATGTTGTTGCCGTCACGGCTTTTGAGCGTGAAGTCTGGTGCGTCATCCCCCGCTACCGCGGTGGTGGCCATGCCAACGGCAAGCACCGCGGCAAGGGCGAGAGGGGAAATCGCGCGGCTGATCGTGTGTGTCATCATGCGAGGCTCCGCTTAGAAGAAGAAGGAAAAACCAAGGGTGGTGTCGAAGTTGTGTGCAGTCTTGTCTTCACCCAGGAGATCAATGTCGAACAGGCGATCGCGCACATCGAGGTGCACGGCGAACGCATCCGTCATCAGGAAGCGCACGCCGGCGCCCACCGTAATCGTGAAACGGTCGTCACCGCCGAACGTTGTTGAGCCGGCGCCGGCCAGCAGGTACAGCGCGGTGTTGAACGCTCGGCTCGAACCGATGAATACCTCGCCGGGCAGAATGTCGTAGCCAAACGACAGGTCGTAGTAGGTGAACTCGCGCTCTTCGTCGGTAAGGAGCGGCGCCGAGCCGCTCAGCCGCTCGAAGCTCGTCGTGCCGCCCTCGGACTGACCGTACGCTGCCTCGGCGAAGAAACCACCGGCGATGTGATAGGTAAAGCGCACGGCGACGCTGCTGTTCGTGCCGAAGTCTTCGATGCTCATCAGGCCGCCATGTACACCGATCTCGAAGTTTTCCGAGTCAATGCGTGGCTGCCTGACGTCACGCCGGTCAAGGTCCGGATCGACGACCACCGGCACACCGTTGATGTCAACGGTCTGCGCGAGCGCGGGCGCGACAGCGAGCGATGCCGCCACCGCTAGAAGAAGAACGAGAAGCCTGCTTTCCATTCGTTGGGTTCCTCATTTTCGTCGCGGCTGGTAAACACGACGTAGCTCTTGTACTCAGCCCGAAGCAGAAAATGCCGGTTGATGTAGGCGCGGATGCCGATTCCGGCATGGGCCATCTCGTCCGTACGATCTTCTGTTTCGATGAGCGTAGCGTTGGGCGACGTGCGGATAACGCCGGCGCCAAGGGTGAAATAGGGACTGAAGCGCCAGTCCGGAAAGGTCTGGTGCAGCAGGTTGATGCTTGTAAACGTACTGTTCGAAAAGCTGCCGAGCGCCTGTGACACCCACAGCTCCGCCGACAGGTTGGCGGTAAACGCGTAACCGCCGTAGATTGAGATCACGTTGGCGCCTGCGAAATCGCCGGTGAGCGCGCCCATTTCCCAGCGGCGGCTCTCGTAATCGGAGAAGTCATCCTCCTCAAAGGTTGTAAACTCGCCGCCGTCGTTCAGCGTGAGCTCCATCTCCGAGCGGCGTACCCAGCCCTCCCGGTCATCGTCGGCGCGCACCTTGTACCAGTCGGTGCGGCTCTTGATGATTTCGATATGGCCACCGCGCTCCACGACCTGCACAACCGGGTAGCCCTTCGCAGGTCCGGTGCGAAGCTCGAGGTACGGCTCAGCAACAACCGCCTTGCGATACTCACGTGCTTGCAGCGGCTGGGCGGCAAGCAGGAGAGCAAAAAGGGCAAGGCGCAGGAAATTCATCAGTTCACCGGCACGTCAAACGGGTTGTTGTAGTACTGGGCGCCGATATCGAGCCACTCCGACAGGAGGCGAAGTTCGGCGGGCGACAGCCAGCCGACGTGAGAGCCGCCAGCGTCGAAGCGGCTGAAGAAACGGCCGGACGCGTTCGCGCCCACGCGCATTGACGGCGCCACCGGCACGGTCTGGAAAATCGGGTCCCCGGTGTCCGGGTCAATGCCAACTTCCACCAACCTGTCCTGCAGCGCACCCATATTCACTTCCAGTTCATTGTCGCCGAACAGCAGCTCGCGGAACGAATTGAAATGGTCGGCCTGGTTTGGCGACGGGCCGTCCGTCAGGTCGAGCTGGCCTGCAGGCACCTGCGGCTGGCCCATGGCGTCCGCCGGGTTGTGGCAGGTATTGCACGTGTTGTCCGCCAGCACGGTCACCTCGTCGGCGTCCAGCGTTACGCGCGGCAATGACCACAGCGGGTGAATGTGCGCTTCATAGTTGATGACGATGCGGCACCGTGCACTCCACGCCGTTGTGCATGACGCCTCGGTCGGCGGGTCGGTCTCAAGATCGCTGTAGGTGTAGGCGAACGGCGCGTCTGCGGTGCGCCCTGCCGCGTCCGAATCGGTCCAGACGTCTTCATACGCCAGGTCAACGGACGGCGTCAGCGCGGCACAGTCGTCGGCACAGCTGATGCGTGTGCGGGTTTGCGCCATCGTCTCGCCGAAGTCGGCGAACAACGCGGCCTGTGTGTTCGGGAACGGGACAGACGGCGTCTGGGCACCGCCGTAGACGGTGTTGAAGGCGTCCTGCCTGCCGTGCGACACGCCCGCGTCCGGATCATGGCAACCGTTGCAGGTGAGCTCACCGCCCGGGCGAACCTGCAGCCAGTTGCGGTGCAAGGGCGACACGCGGCGTCCGCGCGCGTCCAGCAGTTCCAGGCCGAACGGGACGTTGCCCGGCACCTTGATGCGGACGGAACCGTCCGGCTCCACCGGCGCGTAGGCAAGAATCTCGCGCATTCGTAGCTGGCCGCTGCGGCCGAACGCCGTGCCGGGAATATCCAGCACGTCATCGTCTGGCTCGGATACCGGCTTGACAATGCGGATGAAGCGCACGGGACGCTCATCGCCGGTTGTCTGTGCAGGGTCCGCCAGCGCGGCGATGCCGCCCGGCGCGGTGTCGACGCCGTTGATGTCGTATACGCTTCGAATATCGAGGATGCCGACGCCTTCTTCGGCCAGCACCGGGTCAAGGCCTGCGCCGGGTTCACCGTCGAACAGCACCGGCGGCAGGTCGCGCGGCTGCGCGGCAACGATCTCGGTGTAGATCACGCCCTCCTCGGGCGCTACGACCGGCAGCTGCGTATCCGTCTCGCGATCGTAAATCCACAGTCCGTAGATGGGCGGGGCGACGACCGCCTCGCCGCTGTCGAGCCGCTCCTGCGTGCAAGGCACGATGGACTCAACCATTTCACCGTCCACGTCTTCGGTTTCAATGAGGCGGCACTGGCTCCAGCTCATCAGCAGCCGGTCGGTGCCATCGAACAGAGGAAAGACCGAGCTGTAACTGCCGCCCGGTGATGGCGCGCCGTCGGTCCGCACGTCATTCACGGTCGCCTTGCTCTGGGCCGGGCCGCTCATGGCACCCGCATTGACGGCAACCGGCTGGTCGTTCTCCACAAAATTCTCTGCGTCGATCAGCACTACGTCAGCACCGAAATCGACGGGCTCGAACGGCATTACAAGCGTGGCCAGCCTGCCGTCGGGCATTTCCCGCGGCTCGAGAAACTGAACCTCGGCGCCCTCCGTACCGGTGGCGTGGCTGTTGCTGCCGTACAGGAGCTCCAGCGCCGACCCGTCCGGGTTCATGCGGTACAGGTTGATCTCGTTCACGTTGACGGCGTTGTCCCAGCGGCTGAACACGACCTGGCCGTTGGACAGCACCGCCGGATCCATGTCGTGGCTCTGGTTGAATGACACCTGGTGAACGTCACTGCCGTCGGCGTTCATGACGTGCAGAACAAATGCGTGCTCGTCCCGGTCTTCGTCGAGCGCTGCATACTGCGGCTTGCCTTCGTCAAGCAACAGCGCCCTGGACTGGCGCTGACGGGTGCTGGTGAACACGATGCGCCCGTCGGGAAGGTAGGTCGGCGCGATGTCGTGGCCGGCTTCGGCAGTGATGTCTGACACGATTACCCGTCGCAGCACATCGCCGACGATGTCATATTCCCAGATGTTCCAGGTCGGCTGCTCGTCCTCGTCGACGTCTTCCAGCAGCGGCCCGCGCATTGCGAAAACGACGCGCGTGCCGTCCCATGAAATGTCCAGATCCTGGATGTCGCCGGCACCCTCGGTTACCGCTTCGGTAACGTTGCGCTCCGGTGCACTCGGTGATGCGCGGTCGCGCACGAACAGGTCGGCGCCAACGTTGAAGGTGATCAGCTCGCGAATATCGTCCTGCACGATGTCGCCGTCTTCGTCTTCAGGAATCACTCGCTTGATGTAGGCAACCGGAAAGTCCACGGCGACCGGGTCGGCTTCCTGGCCATCGGCGAAGCCGATGTTGCCACCGCCTTCCTGCGAACCGGAGCACGCAGCGACCGCCATTGCGCAGGCAATCGAAAACAGCGCGCTCATGCAGCGCGAAACTCCATTCGCTTTTATGTCAACGTAACTCAATGGGACTTTCCTCGGCACCAGTTGTCCACGCTTCTCATCCATGACTTTCGCAAAGCTTCAACTGCAGTGAATGTGACGTAACGCGGAATCAGTGCACGCCGCGACCATAATGACACGAGCAGTTGGCGGGTCTGTGACCTGCATCACAGTGACAGCAGCTTGGTGGCATTTAGATTCATGAAGCAGTTCGTGTGCCACCGCGGGCAATGCGCGTGCGTTTTCGCTGCGTGCCTGATTCTCATAGGAAGACCAGCATAGTCGCCAGCAATTCGACATCAAGATGTCGCCGAATCGAGACGTCGCCTAACGGAGACAGATGTTCAAGCGCATATCGACTGCCTATACTCCGCCGTCACTGCAGGAATGGATTCGAAGTTTTGCGTTACCTCCACGCCAGCTTCGACGACTCAAGGAACCGACCGATGCCCTTCACCCCAGCCGTCACACCCTTCGTCCCACCTGTCGCCATTGACGCCCCGAAAGTTTCACCCAGACAACGTCGTTCTACAGCGCAGTGGATTGCCGTCGGCGCTCTGTGCGCTGCGACTGCCTTCGCGAATCTTGCCAACGCTGGTCCGCGTGAACAGGCACGGCGCATTCACGACCGGCTGGCTGGCGTGCCGCCGGCGGAAGACGTGCAGGACCAGATGGAAACGCTGGTTGCGGGAGGCAACGCACTGGACGCGGCATACGTCGCAATGGACAACAGCAGCTTCTACAACGTAACGCTCAAGAACCTCGCCGCGCCGTGGACGAACATTGAGCGCACGGTATTTGTTCCGCTGAACGACTACACGGCGACGGTCATCGGCATGGTGCGCGACGACGTGCCGTTTAACACGCTGTTCTCCGCCGACGTTCTGTACATCGGTAGCTCAGGGCTCGGACTGCCCGCGTACTCAATGCAGAACAACGATCACTACGAACAGATGGAGGATGCAGGCGTCGACCTGCGCACCGGCCTGACGGCAACCACGCAGAGCGCCATGACGGACCTGCCGCCCGAGGCCATTGCCGGCGTGTTCACCACGCGTGCGGCAGGCGAGGCGTTCTTCAGCCTTGGCACCAACCGCGCGATGTTCCGCTTCGCGATGCTCAATCACCTGTGCAACGACATGGAGCAGGTGCACGACATCACCCGACCACCGGATCGCATCCGGCAGGACGTGTCGCGAAGTCCGGGTGGTGACAGCCGCATCTTTCTGAACAACTGCGTCGGTTGCCACAGCGGCATGGACCCGATGGCGCAGGCCTTTGCCTACTACGAGTTTGACCTCGATGCCGGACGCACGGTGTATACCCCGAACCAGGTGCAACCGAAGTACCACGTGAATGCCGAGAACTTCCGCTTCGGCTTCTCAACGCCGGACGACCAGTGGGAGAACTACTGGCGCGAAGGACCCATCACGCGCATGGGCTGGGACGCAAGCCTGCCCGGGAAAGGTAGCGGCGCCGCCAGCATGGGCGATGAACTGGCTAACTCCGACGCCTTTGCGACCTGCCAGGTCGGCCACGTGTTTCGCAGCGTCTGCCTGCGTGACCCCGTCGACAGTGCGGATCACCAGCAGATCAGCGACATGGTGGCCTCGTTTCGCGGCTCGAACTTTCAACTGAAGCAGGTCTTCGCCGAATCGGCGGTG
Organism: Pseudomonadota bacterium; assembly: GCA_038533995.1. Taxonomy (GTDB): domain Bacteria; phylum Pseudomonadota; class Gammaproteobacteria; order Steroidobacterales; family JBCAXP01; genus JBCAXP01. The sequence goes on along the minus strand of JBCAXP010000116.1, from coordinate 1,623 downwards.
TACTGCATGGGCGACTGATCATGGACGGCATACGACTCTACAACGCAGTATTCTCCGCCCGTCGCCTTGACCTCGCGTCGGTGCTGGCGGCCTCACTTTTCATTCTTGGCGGTTGCGGCGGAGGCGCTGAAACCACCGAAAACCCGATCACCGCGGCGCCAGACGTGGTGGCCTACTCCGGACCACCGCCGGCCACTGACGACGTGCAATCGTTCAGAATCAACATCTGGGACAACCTCAAGGCGGTGAACCGCTGCGGAGGCTGTCACACAGCCGGCGGTCAGTCCCCGGCCTTTGTCCGGCAGGACGATGTAAACATGGCTTACGCCGAGGCGACTGTACTGGTCGACCTTGGCCAGCCCGACGAGTCGCGCCTGGTCACGAAAGTGTCGGGCGGGCACAACTGCTGGCTGGAGAGCGACGCCGCGTGTGGCGACATTCTCACTACGTGGGTAAGCGCCTGGGCAGGCGTTGCGCTTGCCGACGGCGGCCGTGAGATCGAGCTGACCGCACCGGTCATTCGTGACGTAGGCACGAGCCGCAACTTCCCCGCGGACTCCGGGCTGTACGCAACCACGGTCTACCCGGTCGTCGATGCCTACTGCGCACAGTGCCACGACTCCGCCGCGGCCACGCCACAGTCGCCGTACTTTGCGGACGCGGACATCGACACTGCTTACTCGGCTGCGATTTCCAAGATCAACCTTGACCAGACCGACGACTCCCGCCTGGTGCTGCGCCTGCGCAACGAGTTCCACAACTGCTGGAACGGCTGCACGGCCAGCGCCAACGAGATGCAGGCGGCGATTGACGCGATGGCCGGCAGCATCACGCCGACCGAGGTCGACCCGGCGCTCGTCACAAGCAAGGCGCTGACGCTCTACGACGGCGTAGTCGCCAGCGGCGGCAACCGCTTTGAATCTAACGCCATTGCGCTCTACGAGTTCAAGACCGGTGAAGGCACAATTGCCTACGACACCAGCGGCATTGAGCCGGCGCTCAACCTGAACTTCAGTGGCGACGTGGAATGGGTCGGCGGCTGGGGCATCGACCTCAAGGGCGGCAAGGCCCAGGGCTCGACGGTGTCCAGCGCAAAGCTGCACAGCCTGATATCGGCCACGGGCGAATACGCCATTGAGGCCTGGGTGGTGCCGGGCAACGTCACGCAGGAAGAAGCGCGCATCGTCAGCTACTCCGCCGGCACGATGGCGCGGAATTTCTCGCTGACGCAAACCCTCTACAGCTACGACCACTTCAACCGCAGCGGCGCAACCGACGGCAACGGCGAGCCGGCGCTCTCCACCAACGCTGACGACGAGGACCTGCAGGCTACCCTGCAGCACGTCGTCGCCAACTACGACCCGGTCAACGGCCGGCGGATTTACGTTAATGGCGTGTTCACGGATGACGGCGACCTCGACGCCGGCACCCTCGACGACTGGGACGATACGTTCGCGTTCGTGCTCGGCAACGAGGCATCCTCGGACCGTCCCTGGCAGGGCGCACTTCGCCTTGTCGCAGTTCACAATCGCGTGCTCACGGAAGAGCAGATTCTTCAAAACTTCGAAGCCGGCGTCGGCGAGAAGTTCTTCCTGCTGTTCAGCGTCGCCGAGCACACCGGCG
>JBCAXP010000115.1:0-11992 GCA_038533995.1 Pseudomonadota bacterium | reverse complement strand
ATCCGATACGGGTGTACGTGCCGTTCGGCGAGCGCTGGTACGACTACTCGCTGCGGCGCCTGCGGGAGAACCCGCATATCGCAAGGCACATCATTTCAAACCTGGTAAAGAATCGGCGCTAGCAGGCCAGCAGCGCTCGCAAACGCGCCAGTGATCAGTAGCTGCGCCAGGAAATAACTGAACCATACAAACTGGCTGGTGAGGCTGTTCTGGCGCTTGAGAAAGAGCTCGATCGCAAGAACGCAGTCGGACGCCACGAACGCTATCGCGCCCACGTTCGCCAGTTTAAGTGACGCGGGCAGCAGCGCCGCTGTACCACCCATGGCGAGAATCGCAACCATGTAATACACAACCGGTATCCGCATGTCGCCGAGGTGCGGCCAGAGCCGCGTCATCAGGAGGCCGGCAACGGCCACCAGCACGGCGCACTGCGTCCACGCCCGCGCATCCATCGTCCAGTCGGCGATAGTGGTGACGAACAGCACGACGTAGAGCACGTGCGCGACCAGGAAGCTGCCAAGGCCGACGAGAAACGCAGCCTCGCCGTCACGGGAGATGGCGGCATCACCCACCGCCGACAGCGCAAGCGCGGCAACAAGCCACGGCGGCCCGTCGGCAAGAAGCACCGAGACCGCCAGCAGCGTGACGGTGAGCGCCTTGACCACCGTGCGCGGTACCGACGGCTCGCGAAGGTGGAAGACGGCGCCGTACAGCACGCCCGTCAGCACGGCCAGCGCCAGTGCCAGCACCGAACCGATTACCGCCACGTGCACCTGCCTTCGAAACCCGGGCGAAATTCCATCCGTTCATTTTGACTGGCAGGCCAGTGTTCAGGCAAACGAGCAGCGCAGTTCAATGCTACGATTCGGCCTTGCACGCGCAACGCCAGGGCCCGCACCAGCCACAGCCATGACCACTGAACAAGAACAAACGCAGCGCGCCGACAGGCCCGACGCGCTGGAACGCCTGCGCGACCGAACGGATGAGCTGGAGCTAATTATTTCCAGCCTCACGATCTTTGCCCTGCTGTCGCTGCCCGGCTGGCTCTTCGAACACTACTCACTGATCTACACCCACCTGTCTACCGCGCTCGTCATTTCGGGCGTGCTGGGTATCTCGCTGGTGTCCGGCGTCAGCTACGGGCTTGCCGCCTGCTTTATCGTGCACCTGATGGCGCGGGCCTTCTGGGTCGGGCTCATTGGCCTTCGCACCGTGTTTCCCGACGGCATCAACTGGGACCGGACGCCGGGTATCGGACCGCTGACGAAAGCACACTACCGCGCCAGGCTGATGGACATGGGAGTCGTCATTCAGCGGGTCGACAAGCTGGCCTCATCGCTGTTCGCGGTAATCAGCCTGCTCACACTCGGCATGCTGTGGCTGGGAAGCCTGATTCTCATAACGGTGGTTTTGTCCGGCGTCATCGGCGCGCGCTTTGGCATCACCAACGCCGGCATGGGTATCGGCACGCTGGTGCTCATCGTCCTGTTCGCCGGCGCCCCGGCGCTGCAATGGCTCCTCGACTCGCTGCTTGCCCGCCGCATCCCGAGCCTGCAGAACAACCGGGCATTTACCGGACTGGTTCGCGCGCTTATGCGCATCAACGGGTTCGTGTATCCGCAGCGGCTGGTGCTTCCCGTGCAGCTCACTATTCAAAGCAACACACGGCCCGTCATGTTCTACATTGCCCTGTCGATCAGCATCATCGCGATCGTCGTAGTGGGCAATGTGCGCTTTTCCGCCTGGCAGCAATTCACCCTTTCGGGTCAGTTCACCTATATGGAGACCGGGGACGTGGCCGGCGGATTTCAGAGCGGTTATTACGAGGACATGCGAACGCTGAAGGACCGGCTGAGGGCGTGGCCGCAGGTTGACTCGTTCACGCAGAAAAGCAGCTTTGTCACGCTGTTCATTCCCTACCAGCCGCTGCGCGACAACCTGATGCTCGACGAGCTCTGCGAAGGCGCTGATGACGAGGACACAGGCGCGGCAGACTGCCTGCGGCGACTGTGGTCGGTCAGTATCGATGGCACATCCGTTTCGATGGACGGCTTCGACGTCGCTGAACGCATGGACATCAACATGCGCGGCCTTATCGGCCTTGTGCCGCTCGCTGATCTTGCTCCCGGCATGCATCGAATCGACGTCGTATGGAACCCCGATGCCGACGACGATGATGTGCCCCTGGACGACCGGTATTCGCAGGCGCAGCGCACCTACAGCATTCCAATTGCCTTCACACCGGATTTCGAACGGGCGCTCCCGGAATAGCGCAATCGCGTAAAGTCCGCCTGGCAGTGGCGGACCCGATGGCTCCCCACAAAGGAAGAAAACAAAAACGGCGGCGCTTGCCCAGGGCAAACGCCGCCGATTTTGTCAGGCAGGTGTAAGCTCAGGCCTTGCGCTTCAAACCGAGAAAGCCAAGAAACGCAGAACCAAACAGCAGCAGCGCGCCCGGAACGGGTACCGGTGCAAAGTTGATGTTATCGTAGAAAACGCCGGACGAATCGAAGTTCGATGCGACGTTGAGGAAGCCAAACTGCAGAACCTGGCCAGCCTGGCCGGCGTCAATATCGACAGACATGCTGAACGACGTCCACGCAGCTACGTTGGTTGTATCGATCGTCACAAAGTCCGTAAGGGCGAAGCCCGCATTCGGGTCGATTACTTTGATAAAGGCCAGGGCCGTCGTGTCGCCGTCAAGGTTGCCCGGCCCGGCGTCAAAGGAAAACGTCCAGGTGCCCTCGTCACCGGCATCGATGATCTGTTCCTGGAACACGTTGGCCTCGATGCGATTGCCGCTGCCGTTGCCGTGATCGGCGTTGTTGTAGTCGTTGTAGACCGACAGTTGTTGAGCACCCTGTGCCGCGCCGCCCTGACCTGCGTCGATGGCGGAAAAGGCCGGGCCGCCATTGGGCGCGGGAAAAGTGAAGTAGTTGTACAGGAAGTTCTGGCCTGTCGAATCGAACACGTTGGCGCCGACGTTCCAGCCGTCTTCCGCCAGTGCGGCACCGTTGCCCTGATCGAGACCCTCGAAATCCTGGCTGTAGCCAGAAAGTGCGGCCCAGCTTGCCGGCGCAATACTGCACATCGCCATTGCTGCAACAGCTGAAAGGCCAGCCTGGCGAATTTGTTGTTTGGACATGATGATGATTCCCCTAGGTTTTTGTGGCGGGTCAGGAGTTAAGAGCGCCTGCCCGGTTCTTTTAATGCCCGGCAAAACTACATGGGTTTGACAGCGCTGTCATACGGCGGCGCACCATAGGGGTGCATTATGGTGAATTGGGGGCTAGCGGCGCTCGGGAGTCGACAGGGTCTTGAAGAAATCAGCGATCGAGACCTTGGCCAGGTCACGGAACTCGCCGGCATCAAAGAACGTCCCGCCGCATGAGGCGCACTTCTCGTACCAGATGTGCGACTGTCTGGCGTCGACCATGCGCACCATTGCGCCGCTGCAGCGCGGACACGGGTACCGGTCGATGGCGTTTGTGTGAGCACCCGTGTCGGCGTCACCGATATCGACCGCGCGAGCGAGCTTGGGCTTTAACAGCGGCCCGATCTCACCGGCGTCGAACCACAGGCCCTTGCAGTTTGTGCAGCGGTCAATCTCCACATTCTCGTGGACCACGATTTCCATGTCGCTGCCACACTTTGGACACTGCATCGCTCAGGCTCCTGATCTTTACTGCTTTGCGCCTTCCTCGAATACTACCTGACCACCCACGATCGTCATCTCCACGGTGACGTCCTTGATGGCTGTCGGCCTGATGTCAAAGAGGTTATCAGACAGCACAACCAGGTCGGCCAGCATGCCCGGCGCGAGCTTGCCCTTGATGTCCTCCTCGTACGCGGCATAGGCCGTGTTATAGGTGTACGCCGTGAGCGCTTCGTCCACCGTCAGCCGCTCCTCCGGAAACCAGCCGCCGCGGGGCTCCCCCGCCATGTTCTGCCGCGTGACCGCTGCGTACAGTCCGAGCATCGGATTCAGGTAGTAGCGTGAGGCGTTGGTGCCCGGTGAGTCCGAACCAAAGCACACTACGGCGCCTGCGTCCCACAACGAGCGAAAGGCGTAGGCGCCCCGGGCGCGTTCCCTGCCGATGCGCTCTTCCATCCAGCGCATGTCGTCGGCGCAGTGGTACGGCTGCATCTCCGCTACGATGCCGAGCCGGCCTGCGCGCTCGATGTCATCCGGATTCATCACCTGCGCATGCACCAGCCGAAAGCGCCGGTCGCGCTCACCGTTCTTTTCGACCAGCCGCTCCACCATGTCGAGCAGGTAGCCATTCGCCTCGTCGCCGATGGCGTGTACCGTGAGCTGAATGTTTGCCGCGTCGGCCCCCAGCGCCAGGCGCTCCAGGCGGCTCTGCATTTGCTCGGGATCGTCCGGGCTGCGCTCGAACGGAAACATGATGTCACGCCAGATGCCGCGGCTCGCCGGGTTATGGGTATACGGCTTGTAGAACCGCGCCGAGCTGTTGCCCATGATGCCGTCAATCCACGCTTTGACGGCACCAAAGCGAATCCACTCGTCGCCGAAGCCGACGCCGATGCCGAGCCGGGCCATGTCTTCCCAGAGCTCGAGCGACGGACGAACCCGCACACGGGCGCTCATCAGCCCCTTCTCGCGCAACTCGCGGTAGATGCCAAGCTGGCGCGGCGAGGAGGTAACGTCGGAGTAGCTGGTAACCCCGACCTCGCGCATTTGCTGCCATACGCGGAGCGTCTCGGCAATCGCCTGCTCGCGCGACGGCGGCGGTACGAGCGGCATGTACAGCGCACGCACGTTGTCGGTCACCAGCATGGTCGAGTCAACCGACCTTTCGAGCGGGTTGTAGAGAATGCCCGTGGGCTCGCCGTTGTCGTCCCGCGCGACGCGAATGCCGTCGGGGTCTTCGCTGCCGCGGCTGATACCGGCAAGCGCCAGCGCTGCACCGTTGGCAAGGTATACCTTCCGGTCGTACCGGTTGATGAGCACTGGCCGGTCACCGGTGAAGCCATCGATCAGGTTTCGATGGGGCGTAAACAGGTTGCCGTAGTCGCCAGCCACGGTGCGCCCGGCGGTCGCCACGTCACCGGTGGACCAGGTTTCGTAGGCCGACCAGTCGCCGCCGGTTATCCAGGTGCCAGGCGCAAAGCGCTCGTGTACTGCACGCACGCGGTCCGCGAAGGGCTTTGCGGTCGACACATCCAGCAGGTTCAGGCCGTAGAGCAGGCGTCCGGTGTGCTCGAAGTGCACGTGATTATCGTTGAAGCCCGGTACAACGAGGCGGCCATCAAGGTCGACGACCCGCGTTGTCGTGCCAACGTAAGACGCCACGCCCTCCGCGTCGCCGACATACACAAGCGTTTCGTCGCGCACCGCAATTGCCTCTGCGCGGGGGCGGGTCGCGTCGGCTGTCCAGATTACGCCTCCGCGAAGTACGAGGTCAGCGGGGTCGGCGGCGTTGCCGGGCACCGGCAGCAGAAAGACGGGCAGCCATGCGATGGCCGCCGCGAGAGATGTGCGCATCGTTTACCCCGATTAACTCAAGGGCAAACAACGGTATCACGAATTCGATGCAGCAGCGGTTGGCGAGACTGCCTCCGCAGGCCGGGCCAGGGCATGCAGTTCGGCAAGCGCTGCTTCGTACTCCTCGTTGAAGCGCTCGCCAAGAGCAGCCGCACCGTGCACGTCATCGCAGCGCGCCAGTGTCTCGAGGTCCGAACACACCCTCGCCAGGCGGCAGGCACCGACGTTGTTGCTGCTTGACTTCAACGCATGGGCACAGTCGCGCAAACCGACGGCATCGCCCGCCTTGATGGCGTCGGTAACGCCGGAGGCCAGCCTGTCGGCATCTTCCAGGTAAACGGACACCACTTTTTGCACAATGCTCGGGCGGTCGGGGCGCTGCATTTGCGCGAGGGCCTGCATCACCCCGGCATCCAGCACCGACTCGGCCTTGCCGTGCGTTGCCTGGTCCTCGGGTCGTCCCGGCTTGTCGCCCGACGGCGCTTCGCCAGCACCGAGCGCCGTCGACAGCACGTCGTGCAGTTGCTCAGCCGTGAACGGTTTGGTGAGGTAGTCAGTCATACCGGCCGCGAGGCAGCGCTCACGATCGCCTTTCAGCGCATTGGCGGTGAGCGCAATCACGGGCAGCACCGGCAAGCCGTCACGCGCCTCGGCCTGCCGAATAGCGCGAGTGGCTTCGAAGCCGTCCATGCGGGGCATCTGGCAGTCCATCAGGATGGCATCGAAGGTACCGCTCGCAGCCTTCCCCACGGCAACCGCGCCGTCCGGCGCCACCTCTGCTTCAAGGCCAAGGTTTTCCAGCATCCCGAGCGCCACCACCTGGTTGACCGGGTTGTCCTCTGCAAGCAGCACGCGACCGGTCAACGATCGAACAGGTGCCGCCCGCGAGGGCTCACCGTGACGCGCTACGCTGCCGCCGCCAAGGGCAACGCAAAGCGCCTCGCGAAGGCGCGACTGGCGCACCGGCTTGTCCAACTGGCCAGCGATGTTCAGCGACTCGAGCTGCTCTGGCGGAGCGGGCGTGGCGACCGAACTGAGCATCAGGAGTTTGACACCGTCAAATGCCGGGTTGTCACGAATCAACTGCGCGAGACCCAGGCCGTCCATCACCGGCATGTGCATATCCAGGATAACGAGGTCATAGAGCGCATCGCTCGCGGCCGCCTCCGTGAGCGCATCGAAGGCCAACGCCGCAGACCGCACGCTGTGGGCATCTGCCTGCCAGCGGGCAAGCTGGTTCTCGAGAATCTCGCGGTTGGTGGCGTTGTCATCAACGACGAGAATTTTGCGGCCGGCAACTTCGCCAGCCTGCGTGGGAGGCAGGTCATCGATAGCCGCACCGGTGTCCATAAGAATCTCAAAGGAGAACGTCGCGCCCGCACCGGGCACGCTGTCGAGCTTCAGCTCGCCCCCCATCTGCTCGACGATCTGCCTCGCGATGGCAAGGCCGAGGCCGGTACCACCGTAGTTGCGCGTGGTTGAACCGTCTTCCTGCACAAACGAATCGAAAATCTGCTCCTGCTTGTCCCAGCCAATACCGATGCCCGTGTCCGCCACTTCGAAGTAAACGGCGAGCTGGCCGCTGTCTGTTTCGCGAACCTGTGTCGACAGGAGAATGTCGCCCTGGTCAGTGAACTTGATGGCGTTGCTGAGCAGGTTGGTAAGCACCTGGCGCAGCCGGCCGGGGTCGGTGCGCACCGTTGTTGCCAGGTCCGAAGGGACACTGCTGATGAACTCCAGCTGCTTGCGGTGCGCAAGGCTGGACAGCGACTCGACCGTTTCTTCCAGGAGCTTCTGCAGGTCAACGTCTATGATGTCGAGCCGCAGCTTGTCGGCCTCGATCTTTGAGAAATCCAGGATGTCATTGATGATGCCCAGCAGGGATTCGGCCGATTCATGGATTGCATGGGTAAACCGCTTCTGGCGCGGCCCCAGCGGCGTACCCTGCAGAAGCTCGGTCATGCCCAGAACACCGTTCATGGGCGTTAGGATTTCATGGCTCATTCTTGCAAGGAAATCACTCTTCGCCCGCGATAACGAAATGGCCTCGTCACGCGCCTTGTCCGACACCGCCCTGGCATGGTCAAGCTGGGTCGCAAGGGCGGTGAACTCGCCGGCCAGCAAGCCAATCTCATCAGCGCGACTGGCGTTCGGAACCTCCGGAAGCCTGCCCGTTCGCCCCATGGCACGCATGGTTTCGGTTAGCTCCTCGACTGGCTGCACGATGAGTCGCCTGATGAGCAACCAGGCCGCAACAAGAAACACCGCACAGGCAAGACCGAGCGCCATCGTCGATGCATTGACCGACCGCATACCCATCTGTGAAATACGGCTTCGCGTAGTCACCTCAATGACCGCAACCGGAGCACCGGCAATGTCGTGCAGGTTTGTGTAGTTCCGCACTACGGTGCCGCCGTCTTGCAGGACACGGTCACCCGTGGCAGTGTGCGCCAGAGTTGCCGGTATGCCGTCTGCGCCTTCGGGCAGAAAGGCAACGCTCGCTGTAGCCTTCTCGCCAAGCATGCGCATGGCCACATCATCGATATAGCTGCCGGTAATCAGCGTGCCACGAACCGGGCCACTCTGGTCACTGGACAGCACCGGGCAGGCTACGACCTGCATTAGCCCCGAGGTTGTACGCACGAATCCGCTGATGACTTCTTCGCTCATTCCGCGCTTGATAAGCGGGTGCCCGGCTTCAATCAACCGGGCGAACTCACCACCTGCATCAAGCATCTCGCCATCCGGCTTTCTCATGTGCTGGTAGCGCACCGCACCATCCCGGTCGAGCAGCACAAAGGCGTCCACATAGATGCTGCGCCAGTACTCCGGGGTGAGGTATTCTTCGGCGAACTGCGGTCTTTCCCCATCCACGTACTGCCCCGTCTGATCCCAGTAGGCATACTCGGCGTTGAAAACCTCCATGGCCCCGAGGCTGCTGGCAAGCGCGTCGAGAACACGGTCCATCGCGTGGTTGGAGCTTTCCTCTTCAAACGCGGCGAACGCCGGCAAGACCGACAGGCGCAGCACTCCATACGTGCCGACACAGAATGCCAGGCCAAGAGTAAGGAAGAGGAAAATAGTCTTTCTTTCTAGCGTCATTGAATTTGCCGGCAGGACAGGAATACGACAGCACACCCCGGAGGCCGGGGTACGTGGTCGGTAGCGGCGGTTTGGGCACGTTCTTGAGCCGCGCGGTGCTCCGGCCGCCGGCGCTTTTCGCCAGTCCACTGCCACACCATTGACCGATTTTGCAGGCTACAATCTTCCGCTCACGGCAAGGGAGCGGCATCGATGAAGAACCTGATTGGCGAGTTTCAGTGGACTCCACCACGCTGGCTGCGCCGCCTTGGCCCTCTGCCCGCGTTCTACTGGCTGACGGCCCTCACCGTTGCTGCCCTGCTTGTTTATGCAGGCGTTCGCCACAAGCAGTCGAAGCCACGACCACCGCAGGTCGTTGCCTCTGCAGATGCCCCGGCCCTGACGCCGGTGGTGGACGGCGAACTCGTGCCACAGCCGCTTTTTGTCGACTTCTCCGTCGAAACCGACCCCCGCTTTGCGCAGGAAGCCGTGCAGTCAGTGGCGCGCCTGGACCTGGTGGGCAAACCGGTAACGGAAGGCATCTCGCTTGCCCCGTCGCTGGACGGCGTCTGGACCTGGGTGTCGGGCACACGCCTGCGCTTCGAGCCCGCGGCGGACTGGCCCGCCGGGCAGCCATTCACGGTCAGCTATTCCGAGACGCTGTTTGCGCCGGACCTGCGCCTCGCCGCCACCAGCGCGGACTTTGCCACGGCACCGTTCGAGGCGGCCGTGGACAAGGTGGAGTTCTACCAGGACCCGGTGGAGCGCGAGGTGCGCAAAGTGGTTGCCAACCTGTCGTTCAGCCACCCGGTAGACACCGACAGCCTCGCGAACCACATCGACTTCCAGATAGCCCAGGCAAGCGGCGACGCCGGTTCGGCGGCGCTTCCTCTCACCTACGAACTGCAGTTTGGCCCACAACGGCGCACCGCCTACGTTCACTCCGTGCCGCTGGCCATTGCTCCAACCGCAAGCTTCGTCACGCTTACCCTGAACGAGGGTATCGCGGCTGCCAACGGGCCGTCCCGCACGGAGCAGCTACTGAGCCGCGAAATTCGTATTCCCGACAGCTCAAGCTATTTCCAGGTGAGCGGTGCGCAGGCACTGCTTGCGCGCAACGAAAACAACGAGCCGGTGCAGAACATCACGCTGGAGTTCACCGACGACGTCAGCACCGAAGCGCTGCTGCGCTCCTTGCGCGCGTGGATTTTGCCAACCAGCCTGACCCTGCGCGGCGAGGAAGTTACCAACGCGCGCTGGCACAGTCCGCGCGAGGTGACGCCGGAAGTGCTGGCCCAGGCGGCACGTACCGACCTTGTACTCCACCCGGTGGAAAACGGCAGCTCCCGACAGCACAGCGCAGCGATCGACGTTCCGGAGGGCGCCGCCATCTACGTGGCGGTGAGCCAGGGCCTGACCTCGGGCGGCAACTTTGAGCTGGCGGAGAGCTTTGACACCGTGCTTGCCGCCCCGGCCTATCCGAAGGAAGTGCGCATTGCCCAGGACGGCGCGGTACTGGCCTTAAGCGGCTCGCACCAGCTCACCCTCATGGCACGCGGCGTCGCTACCGTGCGCGTGGAAATCGGCCGGCTTATCGACAGCGAGATCAACCACCTCGCCAGCCAGACCGGCGGCGACATCACCAACCCGTATTTCAACAGCTACTCCTTCGGGCCGGAGAACCTCACCGAACGGTTCGTGCGCTTCATTGACGTTAATGCAAGTCACCCGCGCACGGCGAGCTTCGCCGCGCTGGATCTTGGGGAGCTGCTGAGTGGCGGCGGCCAGTTCTTCGTCAATGTGCAGGGCTGGGACCGGGCGCGAAAGGCCGCCGTAGGCGTCAGCGATGAACGCTTCGTGCTGATTACCGACCTTGGCCTGCTGGTGAAGGCTAACGCCGACGCGTCGCGGGACGTGTTCGTGCACTCCATCGCCAGCGGCAAGCCACTGGTTGGGGCCAGTGTGGAGCTGCTCGGCAAGAACGGCCTGCCCGTGTTCCGCCGTGTCACCGGCGTGAGCGGCCACGCATCGTTTCCCGCCACCCGCGACCTCGAGCGTGAGAAGACGCCCACGGTGTTCGTTGTGCGAAACGGCAAGGACACGGTGTTTCTGCCCTTCGCCCGCAGCGCCCGGCGCCTGCAGTACTCCCGCTTTGACGTCGGTGGCCAGTACCAGCGCCAGGGCGACGCCGCGGACGCGCTGCGCGCGCTTGTATTTACTGACCGCGGCATCTACCGCCCCGGCGATGCCGCAAACCTCGGCATTGTCGTAAAGCGTCGCGACTGGCGCCCGCTGGAGCGCCTGCCGCTACTGGTCAATGTGTACGGTCCGCGGGGTCAGGCCGTGCTGGAGAAACGGGTACGGCTGCCGGCGAGTGGTCTCCTGGAAATGCCGTTTCCCACGGCCGTTGAATCGCCCACCGGCAACTACACGGCGACCGTGTTCCTGCTCGAAGAACGAAACCGCCGACGCGCGCTTGGCAGCGTCAGCTTCAAGGTAGAGGAGTTTTTGCCAGACGCCTTGCGCATTCAGTCGACACTGTCGGGCGACGGCGGTGAAGCCTGGCTGCAGCCGAAGGGGCTGGCCGTCACCGTTAGCCTCGAGAACCTGTTCGGAACGCCGGCCGCCGACCGGCGAGTCACCGGCGAGCTGAGGCTAACGCCTGCCACGGTGCGCGTTGCGGGCTTTGAGAACTTCACCTTTGACGATCCGCTGCGCGAGCCGGGCAGCGCGGTGCAGCCGGTCACCTTGAGGCTCCCGGACGCAACGACCGACGTTGACGGGGTGGCGACTCTGGCGCTGCCACTGGAGCGCTACTCGGCTGGCATCTATCGCCTGGTCACGGAGCTGGAGGGCTTCGAACCCGGCGGTGGCCGCAGCGTCACGGCCCGCAGCAGCGCCATACTGTCGCCGCTGCCTGTGCTCGTGGGCCACCACAGCAATTCAGACCTTACGTTCCTGCACAAGGCGTCGGACCACGAACTCCAGTTCGTCGCGGTCAACCCTGACGGCAAAGGGCAGACGCTGAACGACCTTACCCTTGAACTCGTTGAAGAACGCTTCGTGTCCGCGCTCGTCAAACGCGAAAACGGCACGTGGGACTACCAGTCCGTACGAAAAGAGCTGCCCGTGAGCTCAGGCTCCTTCGCCATCGACGAGGCCGGCAGCAGCCTGCCACTTGCTACCGGCAACGCCGGCGACTTCCTCGTGCGACTGCGCGGTGCCGATGGCCTGGTTTACAGCCGCGTGCGCTACACAGTGGCCGGCGACCGCAACCTGACCGGCAACCTGGAACGAAACGCCGAACTCAAGCTGGTGACAGACGCCAGCGATGGGCATACACGCGGTCACGCTCAATCGTGATGAGGCCGGTGCCGGCGTAGGGCGCGGTGATTTCCAGCG
>JBCAXP010000114.1:0-12063 GCA_038533995.1 Pseudomonadota bacterium | reverse complement strand
TGTCGAACCCCACCGCCGTCGTAGTGGCGGTGCTGCTGGTACTGCTGTTCGGCGCCATCAGCCTTGCCCGCCTGCCGGTGCAGATGATCCCGAACGTCGAGCAGCCGGTGATCTCCATCCAGACGAGCTGGCGCGCGGCGGCGCCCGAGGAAGTGGAGTCATCGATACTCGAGCCCCAGGAGGACGCCCTGCGCGGCCTGCCCGGCCTGCGGAGCATGGAATCCACCGCGTCACGCGGCCGCGCCCAGATCCAGCTCATCTACTACCCGGAGGTGGACCTCGAACGCGCGCTGATTGAGGTGATGAACAGCCTCAATCGCGTGCCAAGTTACCCGGCCGATGCCAACGAGCCGGTTATCTTCTCCGCCGGAGCGTCCAACTTCAGCGCCATCGCCTGGTTCGCCATCAAGCCGGCGCCCGGCCACGACGTCGACATCACCAGCTACCAGGACTTCATCGACGACGTGGTAGTGACCCGCTTCGAGCGCGTGCCGGGCATTGCCAACGCCGGCTCCTTCGGTGGCCGCGAGCGCGAGGTACGCATTACCTTCGATCCGTACCTCGCGGCCGCCCATGGCATCGAAATACCGGCCGTCTCCTCACGCATTCGCGGCAACGAGGATTCCACCGGCGGCTTCACCGACGTCGGCCGCCGCCAGTACACGGTACGCTTTGCCGGCCGCTATCCGGTCGAAGAAATCGGCGACATGGTGCTCGCGTGGAACGACGGCCTGCCAGTGCGCCTGCGGGACGTCGCCACCGTAAGCGTGGAGCTGCGCGACAGTACCGGTGTGCTGAGCCAGGACGGCGGCCCGTCGATTGCCGTCAACGCCCAGCCCGAGCAGAACGTCAACGTGCTGAGCGTCATGACTGACCTCAAGGCCGCGGTGGCTGAACTCGCCGACGGTCCGCTGAAAAACGCCGGCCTTCAAATTACCCAGGCCTACGATGAAACCATTTACATCACCAACTCGGTGTCGATGCTTCGCAACAACCTGCTGCTGGGCATCGTGCTGGCCGTCGGCGTGCTCTGGTGGTTCCTGCGGCGCCTGCGCGCTACGCTCATCGTCGCGGTAGCCATACCGGTCTCCCTGTTTATCGCCTTCAGCAGTCTCGACATCGGCGGGCGCACCCTGAACATCATCTCGCTCGCCGGTCTCGCCTTCGCCATGGGCATGGTGCTGGACGCTTCCATCGTCGTGCTGGAGAACATCGTGCGCCTGCGCGAAAAAGGCAGCAGCGGCCTGGAGGCCGCCGACAAGGGCGCGAGCCAGGTCTACGGCGCGCTGGTCGCCTCCACTGCCACGACGGTGGCCATTTTTCTGCCGCTGATTTTCCTGCGAGACGCCGCAGGCCAACTCTTCGCCGACCTGGCCTTCGCCCTGGCGGTGGCGGTGATTTCATCGCTGATCATCGCCCTCACGATCATTCCCACTGCGTCGCGCACGTGGCTCAAGAGCGTCAACCTGGACGACCCGCACACGCACTGGTGGAGCAACGTCACTGCGGCGCTCATGAAGCTCACCGACACGCCGCGGCGCCGCGCCCTCTGGATTGCCGGCCTGGTGGGCGTTACCGCAACGCTCACGCTTGCGCTGCTGCCGGACGCCGACTACCTGCCGGAGGGCAAGCAGAACTTCGCGTTTGCCTTTATCCAGCCGCCGCCAGGACAGGCGGTCGAAGCCTCGCGCAAGGAGTTCATCGACGTTGTCAACGGGCGCCTGTACCGCTACATGAGCGGCGACGCAGAGCCAGCCATGAATAACTACTTCATGGGGGTTTTCGGCAACAGTGGCTTCATGGGCATGCGCGCGGTGGACCGCAATGACATCGGCGCGCTGATCCAGGAGGTAAACACCAAGGTCTTTGCCGGCTTCCCGGATACACGCGCTTTCGCAGGGCGGGCCTCGCTGTTCGGTCGGCTCGGCGGCGGCCGCGAAATTGAGATCAACATACAAAGCCGCGACGTCGACAGCACGCTGCAGGCCGCACGCATTGGCATGGGCGCAGTGTCGCAGGCGCTCCCCGGCTCCGTGACGCGCCCCGTTCCCGGCCTCGCCCTGGCGGAGCCGGAGCTGCGCATCGTGCCGGACGATCGCCGCATTGCCGAGGCTGGCTGGGGCCGCGCCGAAATGTCGCAGGTTGTCAGTGCGCTCGGCGACGGCCTGTTCGCCGGCGAATATTTCAACGGCGACCGGCGCCTCGACATCGTGGTGCGCGGTACCGAATGGTCAGACCCCGAGCAGTTCGCGATGACACCCGTCGTAACGCCGCTGGCGGGCGTGTTGCCGCTCAACGAACTTGCCCGGATCGAACGCACCGCCGGGCCTAACCAGGTGCGCCGTGTCGATCGCCGCCGCACCATCACGCTGCGGGTTACGCCACCGGAAATGTCGCTGGAAGCCGCTATCGAAACGCTTCGCCGCGAAGTCGAGCCGGCGATCCTCGCCGCGCTGCCTGACGATGGCACGGTGAGTTACAAAGGCAGCGCCGACAACCTGCAAACCGCTCTCACCAACATGGCGCGCAGCTTTGCGCTGGCGGTCATTATCCTGTACCTGCTGATGAGCGCCCTGTTTCGTTCTTTCCTCGACAGCCTCCTGGTAGTGCTTGCCCTTCCGCTCGCCACTGTCGGGGGCGTCATTGCCCTGCGGCTGGTGAACCTTGTCACGTTCCAGCCGATGGACCTTCTGACAATGATCGGCTTCATTACCCTGATGGGCCTGGTCGTCAACAACGCGATTCTGCTCGTGTACCAGACGCGTGCCGCCGAGCGCGACGGCGTGGAAAGGCGCGAAGCCGTGCGCGATGCGCTGCGCATGCGCCTTCGCCCGATTCTCATGAGCACGCTGACCAGCCTGTTTGGCATGCTGCCGCTCCTGCTCATTCCCGGCCCCGGCACCGAGCTGTACCGTGGCCTGGCGGCAGTCATCGTTGGCGGCATGAGCGTCAGCGCAGTGTTCACACTCATTCTCCTGCCCAGCCTGTTGCGGCTTGGCGAGCACAAGAGCGCACCGCAGCTTGCGGCAGGCGCCCAGGGTCAATATGCACAACGACACACAGATCTTTAGACGGCTCGGTGCGCTCGCCGCACTGCTGGCGACAGCCGTCGTGGCAAATGCGCAGGGCCGCGGGCCGGCAACGGTACAGGTCGACCTGGTGCAGGCCACTCGTCTTGCGCCTACCGTAGACGTACCGGGCACGATACTCAGCCGCGACGACGCCCGCCTGTCGGCCGAGGTCGACGGCCGCCTGGACATGATCGCCGAGGTGGGCACCCGCGCCGAGAAGGGCGACGTGCTGGCGACCATCGTCAACGACGTGCTCACCGAGCAGCAGGATGAATTCGGCGGGCTCGTACAGCGCGAGATCAGCCTGATCGCGTTTCTAGACAACGAAGTCGAGCGACTGCGCAAACTGGCCCGTGCAAACAACGCCGCGCGCAGCCAGCTCGAACAGACCGAATCGGACCTTGCCGTTGCGCGCGACAACCTGCGTATTGCACGGAGCCGCCTGCAGCAGACCCAGGTGCGCATCGACGCGCTCAGCTTGGTGGCGCCCTTTCCTGGCGTCGTGACTGAACGGCTCAGGAATCCCGGGGAACGCATTGGCGTGAACGAAGCAATGTTGCGCCTGGTGAACCCGGCCCGGCTCGAGGTCGTGGCACGTGCGCCGCTCGCCTCGGTTGCGCTGCTGACCGAAGGCAGCGAAGTCATCGTGCGCAGCCAGCGCGGCAGTGGCGCCGCGACCGTGCGCACGGTTGTTCCGTTTGGCGATGCCAGGACGCACATGTACGAACTGCGTGCGACGCTCACCGACCCGGACAGCTGGTTCGTGGGTGAGAGTGTGCGCGCCGGTATCCCCACGGCAGCGGCCACCGAAGTACTGGCGGTCCCCAGGGACGCGCTGGTGCTCCGCCGCGAGGGCGCGGCTGTATTCCGCATCAACGCCGAGGATATTGCCGAGCGGGTGCCTGTCACGGTGGGTACGGCGCAGGGCGACCTGATTGCGGTGACCGGAAACCTTAACGCCGGGGAACGGGTTGTGGTTCGGGGCGCCGAACTTCTGCGGGACGGCGCCAACGTCGCCGTGCAGTCAGGCGGCGCCACCGGCGCAGGCGGTGCGGCGGGCACCCGATAGGCCGCGTCAGCTGGCGCCGTCGGACAGGCGCCAGACCAGTATCTCGTTGTTCGCCGGCATGGCCTCGGCGCTCACCCATTCCAGGCCAGCGGCACTGGCCTGGCGATTGACGTCCTCGAAATCCCGAATACCCATTTGCGGCGCCTGCGCGCGCAGCGAGGCGTCGAAGGCGGCGTTCGATGCCGCGTTGAAGGTCCCCGCGCGTTTGAAGGGGCCATAGACGATGAGCTGCCCGCCAGGTACCAGGCTTCCAGTCACGGCGTGCAGCATTGCGCAGACCGCCTGCCACGACATGATGTGAAACGTGTTCGCGGTGAACACTGTGTCGAAGGTATCGGTATCGGGATATTGAAGCACGTCAAGCTCGAGCGGCGCCGGCACGTTGGGCAAGTCTGCCTCTGAGATCCACTGGCGTATCCCCGGCAGGTTTGCCGTGAGGTCGGAGCATTGCCACGTTACGTCGGGGAGGCGCTCGCCAAAGAACACCGCGTGCTGACCAGTACCGCTACCGATCTCCAGCACCCTGCCCGGCCTCGGCAGCACACGCTGCAGCACAGCGAGAATTGGCTCGCGATTGCGCCCGGTTGCCGGTGCGTCCGGTTTCATCGCGCGTTGTTCATCGGCAAGGTGTCATCTTTCGGGCGAGCTGTGAATCGCGTGCGCCGCAAACAGGTGCTGGCGGTAGTACTGCAGTTCGCGAATGGAATCCCGGATGTCGTCAAGCGCCAGGTGGACGCCACCCTTGTTGAAGCCGGCGGCTACGTCCGGCGCCCAGCGCACCGCCAGTTCCTTGAGCGTGCTTACGTCGAGGTTACGGTAGTGAAAGTAGGCTTCAAGCTCTGGCATGCAGCGTGCGAGGAAGCGCCTGTCCTGGCAAATGGAGTTACCACACATCGGCGACTTGCCGGCCGGCACGTGGCGGGCAAGGAAACGAATGGTGGCGACCTGCGCTTCATCCTCGGTTACCGTACTTTCGCGAACGCGTTGTACCAGGCCCGACATGCCATGCTGGCGTGTGTTCCACTCGTCCATGCCGTCAAGAACCTCGTCAGACTGATGCACTGCAAGCACAGGGCCTTCAGCGATGACGTTCAGGTGCTTGTCGGTGACAATGGTCGCGATCTCGATAATCTGGTCGTTGAGCGTATCCAGCCCGGTCATTTCCAGGTCGATCCAGATCAGGTTGTCGTCAGCGTATGTCATTGAGTGTCCTTGGGGCCGGTGGCTTCCGCCATTGGCCACGGTGCGGGGCAGGATGCAGGCCCGGGAGCAGGCTTGCGGCGAATTCTAGCAAACGCTAAGCTGCCCTGCCCTCAAAAGCCTTAAGTTTTCAAGCCAGTTCATGCATCCCTTTACCCTGATTTTTCTAGTCTTCCTCGTGGCCGGCACCGCTTTCCGCGCGTGGCTTGGCCTGCGCCAGGTGCGTGCCGTCCGGGCACGGCGGGCCGCCGTACCGACGCCTTTCGACAAGGAAATATCGCTCGCCGATCACCAGAAAGCCGCCGACTACACCGCCGAATCCACCCGCTTCAGCATCGCCGACCACACGGTGGACGCGCTGCTACTGCTGGGATGGACGCTCGGCGGCGGCATTGCGCTGCTGGACAGTGCATGGGCCGCGGCCGGTCTCAGTCCCTTGCTTACCGGCGTGGCGGTAATCACCAGCGCCCTGGTGATCATGACGCTGCTGTCGGTCCCCGCATCGCTCTATCGCACTTTCAGCATCGAGGAGCGTTACGGATTTAACAAAACGACACCCGGCCTTTTCGTTTCCGACATGGTGAAGGGGCTCGTACTCACCGCCCTGCTCGGCATCCCGCTTGTTGCAGTCATCCTCTGGCTCATGCAGCGTGCCGGTGAGTTGTGGTGGCTTTACGCGTGGCTGGTGTGGACTGCGTTCACGCTGCTGATGACCTGGGCTTACCCCACGCTCATTTCGCCGCTGTTCAACACCTTCAGCCCGCTCAACAACGCGTCGATGAAGGAGCGCATCGAGGCGCTGCTGGACCGATGCGGTTTCCGCAGCAAGGGCATCTACGTGATGGATGGTTCACGGCGCTCCGCGCACGGCAACGCCTACTTCACAGGCATTGGCAACAACAAGCGCATCGTATTTTTCGACACGCTCATCGAGACCCTCGACGAGTCTGAGGTTGAAGCCGTACTTGCGCATGAACTCGGCCACTTTCGCATGCGCCACGTGCGTCAGCGGCTCATCTTTACCGTGCTGGCCAGTCTTGCCGGCCTTGCGCTGCTCGGCTGGCTCGTGGGTCAGTCGTGGTTCTATACCGCGCTTGGCGTGCCTTCAGCGTCCACGCACGCCGCGCTGCTACTGTTCCTGCTCGTTACTCCCGTGTTCACGTTTGCGTTAACGCCGCTCAGCACCTTCTGGTCGCGGCGGCACGAGTTCGAAGCCGACGCGTATGCCGCGGAGCAAAGTGATCCGGCCGCGCTTATCCAGGCGCTGGTCAAGCTGTATCGCGATAACGCGACGACGCTCACGCCGGATCCGGTTCACAGCAGTTTCTACGATTCTCATCCCCCGGCACCAATCCGGGTTGCAAGGCTTCAAGAACTCGCTTCATGAACGCCAAGGCCAGCGCGCCCGCTAGCCTTCCGGGCCGCGTGGTGGCCGGCTACGGCCGGCGAATGCTGGTCGAAGACTCCGAGGGTAATCGGCACCGCTGCATCAGCAGCGGACGGTCGCTGCGCGCGGTCTGTGGCGACCGCGTGCGGTGGCGCCACGGCGGACGCGAGGGGGTGGTCACAGCCATCGAGGAGCGCAGTACCGAGCTGACCCGCCCGGACAAACGGGGCCGCAAGGAAGTACTTGCCGCCAATATGACGCACGTGGTTGTCGTCGCCGCACCGGAACCCGAGCCCGACGCGTTTATTGTGGACCGCTACCTCGCCGCAGCGCACTTCATGGGCGTTGACTGCACGGTCGTGTTCAACAAGCAGGACTTGCCGGAACCCCGTGCGCAGTGGCCGGACGAATATGAGCGCGCAGGGTACCCGGTGTGGCGGGTCAGCGCGCGCTCCGGCGAGGGACTCGCGGCACTGTCCGCGCATATGAATGACCACACCAGCATCTTCGTCGGCCAGTCCGGTGTCGGGAAGTCATCGCTTCTCAATGCGCTCGTTCCCGACCTCGCGCTGGCAACGCAGGAACTGTCCACCGCGAGCCGCGAGGGCCGTCACACCACCACGGCGTCAGTGCTCCACCACACCCCGTCCAGCGGCGACATTATCGATTCTCCCGGCGTGCGAGACTACGCGCCGGCGCCCATTCCGCCGGCGGATGTCGACCAGGGCTACCGCGAGTTTTTGCCGTTCCTCGGCCGGTGCCGCTTTGCCAATTGCAGGCACCTGGCGGAGCCGGACTGCGCGGTAAAGCAGGCCGCAGAAACCGGCCAGATTTCGTCCCGACGCTACGAAAGCTACCGCAGGTTATTGCGCCTGATGGAAAAATTGTCCGCACCGCCGCGTTGAATCAGCCGCTGGCAGACCGTACACTTCTTGCGATTACCGGTTTGCCTGCACGGAGACTGCATGTTCGCAGCGCCAGTTCGTCGGCCACCACGATGGGTGTTTGTTTTCGCCACGCTATTGCTGATGCTGCAGGCCGGCTGCGAGCAGTCCCAGCCCGTCACGACCGAGGTGCAGGCTACCGCCAGCGGCACGCGTGTGCTGACGCTTGGCGACATCGACCCGGATGAACCCGCAACGCGCGTGAGGCGCCTCCAGCCACTTGCCGACTACCTGGCGCGAAACTTAAGAGACTTCGACATCGGCCGCGGCCGGGTTGTCATCGCCCGCAACATCGAAGAGATGGCGGCACTCATGGAAAGCGGTGAGGTTGACCTGCTCTTCGACAGCCCGTTCCCGGTGCTCGCGGTCAACACCATGAGCACCGGCCGGCCCTTCCTGCTGCGCCACGCGCGTGGCGATGCCGAGTACTGGAGCCTGATTGTTACCCGCAAGGACAGTGGTCTTCGCACGCTGCCCGATCTCAACGGCACCGTACTGGTCTTCCAGGAGCGCCACTCGACTTCCGGGTACCTGTTGCCGGCGTCACTGCTGAGCGCGCGTGGCTACACGCTCGAAACCACTCCCCGGCCCGACAGTTCAGTGCCGCCAGACCGTATCGGCTGTTACTTTTCCGGCGACGAGGAAAACACTGTCGAACTCATCCGCTCGGGGCGCGCGCCGGCTGGCGTGCTGTCTGACCCGGATTTTCGCGCGCTGCCAGCCGAGGCCCGCGACCAGCTGCGCGTAATCGAGCGAACGTTGAGCGTGCCGCGACAGCTTGTTGGCGTGCGCGGAGACCTGGAAGATGAGCTGCAAGCGGCAATCGGCGAACTCCTGCTCGGGCTGACTGACGATGATCGAAAGGCGCTCGCGGCACAAGACGCACCGTACGGCTGGACATGGAAGTTTGACTCGCTGTCCACCGCCACGCTGGAAAACCTGGCTTCCCTGGAACAGGCCATTGGCGGGCTTGCGGCTTGCGGGAGGTCGCTGTGAATTCCGCTATCAGGGATTTTCTCAGCGGCCGGCGCATCAGCAGCGTCGTCACCGCGTCGATGGCTGCGGTCATCATCGTCACGGTAACCATGATCACCGTGCTCGACGTTGCCCGCCAGCGCAGCATCTTCGAAGACAAGCTGCAGGAGAAGGGCCTGGCCTTGTCGCGCACGCTCAATGACGTGCTCGCCAACTCGCTTTACTTCCGGGATATGGAAAAGCTGCGTCACCTGGCACAGGTGGCGAGCGCGCAGCCTGAGATTCTGAGCCTGACGATCTTCGCCCCCGACGGGCGCATTCTTGTCGGCCCCGGAACGTCAAAGTTTCCCTCCGGCTCGGTTGGGCAGGCGGTTGTTGAGTCCATTGCCAACAGTGGCGCAACAGAAGTGCGCCTGCTGGAGGCGTACGGCGAAGTCATCAAGCCGGTGGTTGTCAGCAACGACGTCATCGGCGGCATCCGTTTCCGCTTCGACCGAACCTCGCTGGACATCGAGGTCAGGGAAACGGTGGTGCAGCACCTGTGGCAAGGCGCGCTCGTGATGCTCGCCGGCATCGTTGTTTCCTTCTTTCTTGCGCGCTGGATCGTGAGACCGGTGCAGGAGCTGCACAGCGCAACCGACCGCATTTCCGCCGGCGAGTTCGATTTCGCCATCGAGCAAAGCCGCAACGACGAGATCGGTGGCCTGGCGCGCGCCCTGGAAGCGATGACCAAGCGCCTCAAGGAGGCGGAACGACACCAGGCGGCGCAGCAGAGCAAGCGCCTACGCGAGGCGAATGACCAGCTGCGCGAGGAAGTGAACGAGCGCAAGCGCGCGCAGCTGACAAGCGAACAAAGCAGCCAAAACCTTGCGGAAGCCCTGGAGAACCTCAGGCGGACGCAGCAGCAGCTCGTGCAGCGGGAGCGCCTCAGCGCCGTTGGTCAGATGTCGAGCGGCATCGCGCATGACATCAACAACCGGCTGCAGGTGATTCTCGGCCAGGCCGACCAGCTACTGCTGGACAAGCGGCTGGCCGACGCGGGCGACGAACCGCTCGATCGGCTGCAGATGATTCGCGAATCGGTCAAGGATGCAGCCAACGTGATCACCCGAGACTTCTACCAGCCAAAGCAGCAGTTCGACGGCTTCATGGAAGTGGACCTTGCGAGCGTTGCGCAAAGCGCCGTTTCGCTCACCGAACCGTTGTGGAAAGACCAGGCGCTGGGACGCGGCCTCGTCGTCAACGTGGTCGCGAGGCTGGATGGGCTGCCCGTCATCGAGGGCAGCCTCGCCAGCCTGCGCGAAGCCGTGATCAACCTGATCTTCAACGCCGTCGACGCGTTACCGGCAGGCGGCACCGTCACGGTACACGGCAACCACGAAGGCGAATTCGCCGTGCTCGCCGTTACTGATGACGGCGTCGGCATGTCCGAGGACGTGCGCCAGCAGTGTCTCGAACCATTTTTCACAACCAAGGGCGAAGGCGGGTCCGGGCTTGGCCTCGCCATGGTCTACCGCACCGTCAACCAGCATGGCGGCAGCATGGAGATCGAAAGCACGCCTGGTGAAGGCACAACGGTCTCACTTCGGTTGCCCGCGCGCGCTGCCAGGGCTCCGTCGAAAAGGGTGGTTCATGAGTTCAAGCCAGCCGATGCGCTGAAAGTGCTCATCACCGACGACGAGCCGTTTATTCGCAAACTTCTCGCCGCGCTCCTTGAGCACGACGGTCACCGGGTTGTGACTGCCGCGGACGGCAACGAGGGCTACCAGGCATTCATGAAGGGCGAATTCGACCTTGTGATTCTCGATCGCGCCATGCCAGGCATGAATGGCGACGAACTGGCGCTCAAGTTACACAGGCTTGCGCCGGAAGTGCCGATCATCATGCTTACCGGCTTCGGCAGCCTGATGTCCGCCAGCGGTGAACAGCCGGAGGGCGTAACGAGAACCCTGAGCAAACCGGTCACTCATGACGAACTGCGGGCAGCGGTAACGGACGCCGTTGCGAATGCGCAGCACGCCAACCGCGTCCGCAAGCCCGCCTCCTGATTCAGTGGGCCGTGCGGATAATTAGCCGGGAGGCCAGCCCATCTGCCGGCCGCCCATGATGTGCAGGTGCAGGTGGTACACCGACTGGCCACCGTGAGCGTTGGTATTGAACACCGCGCGATAGCCGGACTCGGCGATGCCTTCGTCCCGGGCAACTTTGGCGCCGACGGCCAGCACCTTCCCGATGAGTTCTTCGTCACCTTCTTCAAGCGTGTCCAGCGACTCGATGTGCTTGCGTGGTATCACCAGCACGTGAACGGGCGCCTGCGGGTTCAGGTCCCGAAAGGCGAGCACGTCGTCGTCTTCATACACCACGTCGGGACGAATCTCGCCGCGCGCCATCTTGCAAAACAAACAGTCTTCTACTTGCATGCGTTGCCCCCTGGTGTTTTCGGTTAAGCGTCTAGATCTCGCGGCGACCGGCGAGCGCGTGGCTTAGCGTGCCGCCGTCAACGTATTCGAGTTCACCGCCCACCGGTACGCCGTGCGCTATGCGTGTCGCGCGAATCTCGCGCCGCCGGGCAAGTTCCGCGATGTAGTGTGCGGTTGCTTCGCCCTCAACGGTCGGGTTGGTGGCAACGATGACTTCTCTCACCTCGCCTTCGTCGAGTCGCTGCTCCAGCAGGTCCAGGCCAATGTCCGAAGGACCGATGCCGTCGAGCGGCGACAGGTGCCCCAACAGCACGAAGTACAGCCCGCTGTAGCCACCGGACTGCTCAACGGCGACCACATCGGCCGGGGATTCCACGATGCACAGCACAGACGGGTCGCGGCGCGGATTCTTACAGACCCCACAAAGCCTCTCCTCCGTCAACATCCGGCAGCGCTCGCAGTTGCCCACGTTCTGCACCGCCGAGGTAAGCGCGCCAGCCAGCGCCTTGCCGCCCTGCCGGTCACGCTCAAGGATTTGGAACGCCATTCGCTGCGCCGACTTGGGCCCGACGCCCGGCAGGCAGCGCAGCGCCTCGATCAGTTGCGCGAGCAGCGGCGAGTAGTTCATCGTCCAGGGAGAACGCTAGAACGGCAGGTTCAGGCCAGGCGGCAGGTTGAGGCCAGCAGTCATGCCGCCCATGTGTTTCTTGGTCGCCTCGTCCACCTTGCGAATCGCATCGTTGAACGCGGCCGCGAGCAGGTCTTCGAGCATGTCTTTCTCATCGCCGAGAAGGCTGTCGTCAACGCGAATTTTTCGCACCACGTGGCGGCACGTCATGGTAACGCTCACCAGTCCACCGACGGCCTCGCCGGTCACTTCCATGCCTGCCAGCTCTTCCTGCGCCTTCTGCATTTTCTCCTGCATCTTTTGCGCCTGCTTCATCAACTGGCCGATCGAACCCTTCATGTTTGTGTACTCCCCTCGCCGTCCACAGCC
>JBCAXP010000113.1:0-12137 GCA_038533995.1 Pseudomonadota bacterium | reverse complement strand
GACACGGTGCCATTCGCCACGAAGCCGGCGAGCTTCGTCATGTTGTTGACGTGCTCTGCCGGATGACGCGCAGCCCACGTTCCCCACCACACGCCGACGATGCTCGCTTCCTTCAGCAATGCCAGGTTCGCCGGAAACGACGGAATCTCGCCACTGGCAAAGCCGATGACCAGGTAGCGCCCGTGCCACGCCAGCGAGCGTAGTGCCTGAGTCGCAAGGTCATCGCCCACCGGGTCGTAGACGACATCGACGCCCTTGCCATCGGTCAGCTCCTTTACGGCGTCTCGCAGCGACGTTGTGCTGTAATCGATGCCTTCGTCGGCGCCGGCGGCCCGGGCAAACGCGAGCTTTTCCGCATTGCTGGCCGCCGCAATGACGCGCGCTCCCATCGCCTTGCCAAGCTCCACCGCCGTTGTGCCGACCCCACCTGCAGCACCCAGCACCAGCAGCGTTTCACCCGCTTGCAGCGCCGCGCTCTGTGAGAGCGCGTGCATGCTTGTGCCGTAGGTGATCGCAAAGCCGGCGGCCTCGGGGAAGCCCATACCCGGAATCATCGGCATGGCAAAGTTTTCATGCACGACACACTGTTCGGCGAAGGCGCCGCCGGTTGGCATGCAGATCACCGCATCGCCAGGCTTGAAACGCGTGACGCCGGGCCCGACGGCGGTCACGACGCCGGCCGCCTCGTTGCCCGGCACGAACGGCGGCGACGTTTTCACCTGGTACTGCCCGGCAATGGTCAGAAGATCCGGAAAATTAATGCCCGCCGCGCGCACGGAGACCAGAAGCTCGCCGTCGCCGGGCGCGGGCGCCTCGCGCTCCTGGATCTCAAGGGTGTCCAGCCCGCCGTACTCTTTGCAAACCAGTGCCCGCATGGTGCTACTCCCTTGTCGAATCGCTGAAGCCCGCGAGTATGGAAGATCGATGGCGCCGATGACAAATGGCTCGCTCAAGGCCGCCGCGTTGGGTATGCTCGAAGCAACCCCGTCGCCGATGAGGAACCCTTGAGGTGAGTGAACTCGACGCATTCAGACATGACGTGCGCGCCTGGCTGTCAGACAACTGCCCGGAGGCCATGCGTACGCCGATGGTGAGCGATGCAGACAGCTGCTGGGGCGGGCGCAATTTCACCTTCCAGAGCGATGACCAGCGCCTGTGGCTTGAGCGCATGGGCGAGCGCGGCTGGACGGTGCCGACGTGGCCGACAGCCTATGGCGGTGGCGGCCTGGACAAGGCGCAGAACGAGGTGCTGCAGGAAGAGCTTGCTGCTATCGGCGCGCGGCCACCGTTGGCCAGCTTTGGCGTCTGGATGCTGGGACCGGCGCTGCTGAAATTCGGTTCCGAGGCGCTCAAGCGCGAGCACCTGCCGCCGATTGCCCGCGGCGAAATCCGCTGGTGCCAGGGTTACAGCGAGCCCAACGCCGGCTCGGACCTCGCCGGTCTGGCGACGCGCGCCGAGGATCGCGGCGATCATTTCGTGGTGAGCGGACAGAAAGTCTGGACCTCATACGCCGACAAGGCCGACTGGATTTTCTGCCTCGTTCGCACAGACCAGGAGGCCAGCAAGCATCGCGGTATCAGCTTCGTGCTGTTTGACATGCGCACGCCCGGCGTAACCACGAAGCCCATCCGGCTGATTTCCGGCAACTCGCCGTTCTGCGAAGTGTTCTTTGACGACGTGCGCGTGGAAAAAGACCAGGTCGTGGGCAACCTCAATGAAGGGTGGACCATCGCCAAGTACCTGCTTACCCGTGAGCGGGAAATGATTGGCGGCTTCGGCCTGCAGGGCGCCGGCCGCAAGACGCTGGGGCAACGGGCGGCCGATGCGGTCGGCTTTGAGAATGGCAAACTGGCAGACGGCTACCTGCGTGGCGAAGTCGCCGACTGGGAGATCGACGCGCGGGCCTTCGAACGCACCCTGCGCCGCGTGAACGATGAAATTGCGTCGGCGCAAGGCGTGGGCAACACGTCGGCCATGCTCAAGTATTACGGCACCGAGCTCAACAAGCGCCGCCACGAGCTGCTGCTGGCGATGCACGGCACGGACGCGCTGAGCTGGGAAGACGCCGACACCACCGACGCGCACCTCGCGCGCGACTGGCTGCGCAGCAAGGGCAACTCCATCGAGGGCGGCACCTCGGAGATCCAGCTCAACATCATCGCCCGCCACATCCTGGGGTTGAGCTAATGACAGCGCTGGTACTCAACGAAGAGCAGATGATGGTGCGCGACCAGGCGGCGCGCTTCCTCGACGAGCAGGGCGGCGTGGACGCGCTGCGAACGCTGCGCGATACGGACGACCCGCTAGGGTATTCCGCCGACAGCTGGGCCGCGATGATTGAACTGGGCTGGCCGGCAATGCTCGTGCCCGAGAGCGCCGGCGGCTTTGGCTTTGGCCACGTGGGTATGGCGCAAATCATGGAGCAGCTGGGTCGAACGCTGACGCCGTCGCCACTGTTCGCCACCGCCGTGGCCGGCGCCTGCGCAATCGACCTTGCCGGTACTGACGCGCAGCGCCAGGCGCTGCTGCCCGCGGTCGCTGGCGGCGAGCTGACGCTGGCGGCGGCAACCGACGGTGCAGCGCGTAGCGCGTCGCAGGGTGTGTACTACGAGGCGACCGCTTACGGTGTCGTGTTGAACGGACCGGTCAATGGTGTCATCGACGGCCACTGCGCTGACAAGCTCGTAGTGCGCGCCACCGCGCTTCACGGTGGCGACGATGCCTGGGTTGTTTTGGATCGCGAGCACACCGGCGTAACGGTGACGCGCGTGCAGCGTGTGGACAGCGGCAACTCGGCATCGCTCACGCTGACGAACGTGGCGTTGCCAACGTCCGCGGTTCTGGGCGAGGCAAAGCTCGCGCCGGGTTGTGCGGAGCGACTGCTGGACATTGCCAGCGTGCACCTGTCGGCCGAGTTGCTCGGCATCGCGCAGGAAGCTTTCGAGCGCACCGTGCAGTACCTCAAGGAGCGCAAGCAGTTTGGGATGCCAATTGGCAGCTTCCAGGCGCTGCAGCATCGCGCGGCTCACCAGTGGACTGAGCTTGAGCTCGTCAAATCAGCGGTGCTGGACGCGGCGCTGGCGCTGGACAATGACGACGATAGTGGCGCGTCACAAGCGTGCAGCGCTGCCAAGTCGCTGGCCTGCCGGGTTGCGGAGCACGCAACCAGTGAGGCTATCCAGATGCACGGCGGCGTTGGTATGACGGACGAGTATGACGTTGGTTTGTTTTTAAAGCGCGCCCGCTGCGTGCAGGCGCTGTACGGCGACCACCGCTACCACGCTGACCGCTTTGCGCGCCTGGACGGCTACTGAGGCGCGCCCGATACGGCGGCTAGCCGCCGTGTCGATCGACGATGAAGTTTTCGAAGTGCTTCGCTGAAATCAGGAACACGCGAACAAACTCCTTTACGTTCCCGACGGAGAGCTTGCCGTTGGCGAGGAGGTCAGCTTCGAGCACCGGGTCACCGTCATCGTCGAGATAGCTACGGGACAGGCGCCGGGTCGCGTTCCATTCGTTGACGTCCAGGTACGACACGTAAACGCCAGTGAGTCCGAGGTAGAGCTGCAGATCGCCGTCGCCGTAGCGGTACAGCGCGTAGGTGGTGCCGCCTGCGTCGAACCGCAGGAGCCCATTCTCGATGATTCGGACGGAGGTATAGCCCTCCTGCTCAAGGATCAGTTCGAGCTGCTGGTCATCGAAAGCGGGATAGAGGCGTTCTGCCGCGCCGGCGCCTGCCGACAACCCTAAGCCCGCCAGCAGGGCGAAAATCAAGGACAGTCGACGCATTTTGCGCACCTCCGGCGGGTTTTGGTACATGAACTTTATGTTACGCATCACGGTGGTCAGCAAACGTGCGCAGTTCACGCTTTGCCGCTAAGGTGGCAGCATCATGGAACATCCAATGGACTATCCCGCCCCCTGGACCCTGACCGGTGACGGACTGATTCTGTGTTTCCGGCCCGATGACGCATGGCTCGCTGCGCGGCCCGCTGACTGGAGCGGGCGGCTGGCGGTCGTCATGTGGGTGAACTACCGCAGCTCACCGGTCGGGCCGTACCAGGAATGGCTGTTCATTCCGGGGCAGCGGCGCAGCCCCGACGGCCGCCAGTATTCCATTAGCAGCATTTTCGTCGACTCCGAAGAAAGCATGATCGGCGGTCAGCAAAACTGGGGAATTCCAAAGCGGCTCGCAGAGTTCGACTGGCAGGATGACGGCGTCAGCCTGTCACTCGGCGTTTCGTCCGAAGACGGTGAGCTACAGGTCACCGGAGCGGCGCGCGGACCGGCAATTCCGGTGCCGGCACTGTGGCAGCCGTACCGCATCTACCAGCAACGGGACGGCTGGCATTTCTGGACCCGCCCGACGGCAAGTGCACGCTGCCGGTGGTTTTCCGTGGTGAACCAGCAGGAGGAGGGGCCCGCGGTACCGGGCCTGGCCAGGCAAAAACTTGTGGCGGCCATTGAGGTGCGCGATTTCCGCATGACCTTTCCCGAGGCGCAGATCGCATTGATCGACGGCGACGAACGCACCATTTAGGAGCATTTGTGGGCGGTGGCGATTGCGCTATCATGGTGGCCTCATGGATGGAGCCTGATGTCCGAGTACACGCAACTCACGCAACTAATCAGCGACTGGCAGTCGGGAGACGCGCAGCTGCTCGAGAAGATTGTGCCGGCTGTTTACGACGAACTGCACCGGGTCGCACGCAGCAAGATGCGCGGCCAGTCGCCCCAGCACACGCTTCAGGCAACCGCCCTGGTTAACGAGGCGTTTTGCCGTATCGGCAGCATCGACGTCGAGCTCAACGACCGCAATCACTTCGTCGGCATCGTCGCCAACCTGATGCGCCAGATTCTCGTGGAGCATGCGCGCGCGAAGTCTGCCGCGAAGCGCGGCGGTGATTTCAAGCGGGTGGAGATGGACGACAGTCACGCCGTCAGCGAGAGCGTATCTATTGACCTGCTGGCCGTCGAGGCGGTGCTGAGCTCGATGGAAAGCAAGTTCCCGCAGAAAGTGAAAATTGCGGAGCTGTATTACTTCTGCGGCATGACGTACGCGGAAACCGCCGAGGCGCTTGGTTTGTCCGAGGCGACCGTGCACCGTGACCTCAAGTTCACGAAGGCCATGCTGTCGAAAAGACTCGCCGGATCATGAAAACCCAGGCGCAGGACGATGCCTCTCCGTGGCACCGCATTGACGAGCTGTTTCACGAGGCCTGTGAGCTGCCTGACTCAGAAGTGCAGGCGTTCTGCGAACGCGAGTCCCACGGTGACGAGGAACTTTGCCAGTTTCTGTATGACCTGGTGATGGCGGCGGAAATCGGCGACGAGGACATCCGCGCGTCGGTCGAGGGACTCGCGCAGGAGGTCGCGTCGGATGCGAACCTCACGGACGAGCGTGTCGGCGCCTACCGCATTGGCGACCTGCTTGGCCGCGGCGGTATGGGCGAGGTGTATCTTGCGAACCGGGCAGACGGCGAGTACGAAAAGACCGTGGCCATCAAGGTGGTGCGCTCGAGGTCTACTACCGACGATTTCCTGCGCCACTTCCGCACGGAACGCCAGGTTCTCGCCAGCCTGCAGCATCCCAACGTGCCCAGGCTTATCGACGCCGGGCAGCTGCCAGATGGGCGGCCGTATTTCATTACCGAGTACGTCGACGGCACGAGCATCGACCGCTACTGCGACGCCCAGGGCTTAAGCACGCGGCAGCGCCTCAACCTGATCCAGGCGCTATGCAACGCCGTGCAGCATGCTCACAGCATGCTGGCCCTGCACCTCGACATCAAACCGGCCAACGTGCTGGTCGATTCGGAAGGCGTCGTCAAGCTGCTGGACTTTGGCATAGCGAGGCTAACGGGCGACCCGGATTCCGGGCACAAGGCATTTACACCGTCCTATGCCAGTCCTGAACAGATTCGCGGCGACACGCCGACGGCTGCCAGTGACGTGTTCTCCCTCGGCGTTCTGATGTTTTTTCTGCTCACGGGCGAGGAGCCGTTCGAAGCACCGCGCTTTGCGCCGCGTGAGACACGCCTGGCCGAGCACGAGACACTGACGGAACGCGTCGAGAAGACTGCTGCAGCCGCGCGGCTCGATCCTGAGTTGCGCAGCATCGTACTCAAGGCGATCAGCCCGTCACGGCAGGAGCGTTACGCGACCGTGGCTGCCCTGGTCTCCGACCTCAAGCGGTATCGCCGTCATCTCCCGCTGCAATCCATGCCGCCCTCGTTTGCCTACCAGGCTCGCAAGCTCGTGCAACGCCGCTGGTTGGGTCTTGCGCTTGGCGCCGTCATCGTGAGCCTGTCCAGCCTGTACATCGTCCGGGAAATCCAGCTCCGCAAGGAGGCGCAGCTTGCCTACGCCAGCGCCGAGCAGGAGGCCACGGCGGCGCGGCAGGTGTCGACCTTTCTTACCTCGCTGTTTCGAGTGGCCGACCCCGGCGAGGACCGGGCAAGCTCCCTCACGGCGCGTGAACTGCTGGACCGCGGCGCCGAGCGCATTTCCCGGGACCTGGAAGACCAGCCGGCGGTGGCCGGGCGCCTCATGGACACGATGGGCGATGTCTACGTGCTGCTCGGAATGCATGAGAAATCGATGGGCCTTTACGAAGAGGCGGTCGAACTCCTGGACGCCGGCGGCGCCGGTATGAGCGTCGAGCAAGGCCTCGCGCTGTCCGGGCTGGGCGATGCGTACACACGGTTGGGACGGTTCGACGACGCCCGGCGCGTTCTCGAGCGCAGCCTCGGCATTTTCCGCGATGGGCAGGAAAGCATCGAGCGTGCATCGGTGATTCGCACGCTGGGCACGCTGGACATGCGCGAAGGGCTAGCCGCCGACGCAGAGAGTCGGCTGCTCGAGGCAAAGTTAATTAGCGATCGGGTGCTGGCGGCCGACGATCCGGAGCGGGCGGAGTACCTGGCTGCGCTGGCGCGGGTGTACTTTGCCTCTGGCCGCAACGAGGCCGCGGAGCCGCTGTACCTCGAAGCCATTGACATCCAGCAGCAAGCGTACGGCTCCGATTACCCGCACCTGGCCATACTGCTTGAGAACATCGGCAACCTCTACAACCAGATGCAGCGTTACGACGACGCAGCCACCTACCTGAAGCGTGGTCTCGCACTGCGCGAAGCCACGCTGAGCGGCGACCATCCGATGGTGTCGTACAGCCTGATGAACCTGTCAGCGCTGCTGGTGAACACCAACCAGCTTGATGAGGCCGAGCCCTACCTGCTGCAGGCTATCGACATCCAGCAGCGTATTTTCGATCCTGACGACTACCGCTTGGGGTTAAGCCGCTACAACCTTGCCGAACTGCACTACAAGCGCGGCGAGCTGGATCCTGCGACGCGTCTTGCGAACCAGGCACTGGGCGCGTTTGAGCGGCAGCTCGACGCGCGCCACCGTTTCATCGGGCACGTAACGCTTTTGCTGGGGCAGATTCACGCGACGGGCGGCGACGAGGAAGTCGCTGACGCCATGTTCGCCCGCTCCTACGATGTCTTTCAGGATCGCCCCGCAGACGATCCCGTGCGTCGGGACCTGGTGGAGAAGTACGCCGACTATCTACAGTCCACCGGGCGCGGTGAGCAGGCCGCGACGCTGCGGGAAGAGCTCGACGGCTGACCGCGCAGTCCCGGTTAGCTCGGGCTACGGGCGAACCTGTCCGTCGCCGCGCACGACGTACTTGTAGCTCGTGAGCTGCTGTGCGCCTACAGGGCCGCGGGCATGCAGCTTGCCTGTCGCAATACCGATTTCGGCACCCATGCCAAACTCGCCGCCGTCGGCGAACTGCGTGGACGCGTTGTGCAGCACAATTGCGCTGTCCACTGCCGCAAGGAAGCGATCGGCGGCGGCCTGGTCGGCGGTGACGATGCATTCCGTGTGCCCCGATCCGTAGCGCTCGATATGCGCGACGGCGCCATCGACGCCGTCGACCATCGCGGCCGCGATGATTGCATCGAGGTATTCAGTCGGCCAGTCGGCTTCCACGGCGTTGCGAACGCGCTCGTCGAGTTCCGAGACGCTGGCATCACCGCGCACTTCACAGCCGGCCTCCAGTAACTCGGACAGCACGCCTTGAACAAGCGCCTTGTCGCACGCGCGATCGAACAATACGGTCTCCGCCGCGCCGCAAATGCCGGTACGGCGCAACTTCGCGTTGCGAACGATGGAGCGTGCCATCGTCTCGTCGGCGCCGGCTTCGATGAATACGTGACAGATACCTTCCAGGTGCCCGATGACCGGCACGCGAGCGTCGGCCTGCACTCTGGCGATGAGGTTGCGGCCGCCGCGCGGCACGATGACATCCACGAACTGCCCCATGTCCCGCAGCAGAATGCCGACGGCATCGCGATTGGTCGTGCCGATCATCTGCAGGCACCGCGCCGGCAGGCCAGCGGCCTCGAGGCCGCGGGTCATCGCCTTGTGGATCGCACGGCTTGAGTGAAAGCTCTCCGAGCCACCGCGAAGAATCGCGGCGTTGCCCGACTTGATACACAGCGCGCCGGCATCGGCTGTCACGTTGGGCCGGCTCTCATAGATGATGCCGATCACGCCAAGCGGCACCCGCACACGTTCAATCGCAAGGCCGTTCGGGCGCTGCCATTGCGCGGACACCTGGCCGACCGGGTCGTCGAGCTGTGCGATGGCCTCAATGCCCTGTGCCATGGCCTCAATGCGATCGGCGTCGAGAGTAAGCCGGTCGAGCATTGCGTCTGACAGCTGCCGGTCTCGTGCCGCGGTCATGTCCTTGCCGTTGGCATCGAGAATGGCGTCGGCATCGCCGCGGATGGCGACGGCCGCGGCGGCCAGTGCGGCCTGCCTGGTAGCCGTGTCGGCACGCGCGAGCACGCGGGCGGCGTCGCGTGCAGCGCGTCCAATGCCTTGCATGTACTGGCCGAGGTCGTCCTTCTCGAGTGAGCCGTCTGCAGAGTGAATGTCGATCATGGTGGTTTCCGTCATGGTGTATCTGCGAGAACGAGATCGTCCCGGTGAATCATTTCCTCGCGGCCGAGAAAGCCGAGCACCTCGGCAATGCTGTCGCTGTGGCGGCCGGCGATCCTGGCCGCGTCGCCGCGCGAGTACGCGCACAGGCCACGGCCAATGGTAGTGCCTTCGGTATCGACGATCATCACCGTGTCGCCGGCTGAGAAGTCCCCTTCGACCTGCTGAACACCAGCGGGCAGCAGGCTCTTGCCGGCAGCCAGGGCAGCCGCGGCGCCGGCGTCGACGATAAGCCGGCCCGGCGTATGCAGGCTGGCGGCAATCCACTGCTTGCGCGCCCTGACCGGCGTGCCCCGACTGGCAAACAGCGTGCAGCGCGTGCCGTCGCTGACCGCCCTGACCGGGTTGGCGGCGCGTCCGCTGGCAATAATCGTGGTGCACCCGGCGGCCGCCGCAATGTCGGCAGCCGCGACTTTTGTGGCCATGCCGCCGGTGCCGTAGTCGGAGCGCGTGTCGCCGGCGAGCGCCTTGATGTCGGAGGTGATGCGCTCAACGAGCGGAATGGGTTTGGCGTTTGCCGTTGTTGACGGATCGCCGGTGTAAAGCCCGTCAATGTCTGACAGCAGCACGAGGCAATCGGCGCCAGCCATCTGTGCGACCCGGGCAGCGAGGCGGTCATTGTCGCCGTAACGAATCTCGCTGGTGGCAACAGTGTCGTTCTCGTTCACCACCGGCACCACGCCCATGCCGAGCAGCGTGTTCATCGTGTTGCGCGCATTGAGGTAGCGCGGCCGGCGCTCCGTGTCTTCCAGCGTCAGCAGAATCTGCGCGACGTGCAGCTGCTCGTTATCCAGCACTTCCTGGAAAGCGTGCGCAAGCCTGACCTGGCCCGCCGCCGCTGCGGCCTGGCTCTCGTCCAGTCGCAGTACGCGGCGGCTTAAGGACAGGTAGCGCCTGCCGAGCGCAATGGCGCCGGAGGATACAACGATGACCTGGCAGTCGTTGCCGCGCAGCCAGGCGATGTCCTGTGCCAGTGACTCCAGCCACTGGCGATTGAGTTGCCCGCTGGCCGGATCAACGAGCAACGCGGAGCCAATCTTGATGACCAGCCGGCGGGCGCCGCGCAGGGCGGAACCTGCGTGCGTGTTGCAATCCCGCTGTGCGTCGGGCGTGGTGTTGTCGGGCATGGCTGGCTGCTGATAGTCGGTGGCGGGTGCGGGCGCGCTGTGTCGCCGCGGTGGCGTGTTTAAGCTTTGAGCGTATCGTGCACCCTGCGTACACTCAAGGCGCGGTGGCAAAGGAGCAGAACATGAGCGCGCTAATCGATCGCTCGGAACGGGTGATCATGCGGACCTACGGCAGGCAGCCGGTGGTTATCGTGCGCGGGGAGGGCGTCTTTCTGTACGACGAGCAGGGCAGGGAGTACATCGACTGCCTGGGCGGCCTCGCCGTGGTTGCTGTGGGCCACGCGAACCCCCGCGTTACCCGCGCCGTCACGGCGCAGATGGACACGCTCGTGCACACGTCCAACCTCTTCTACACCGAACCGCAGGTGGCGTTGGCGGAGGCCCTGGTGGAACGCAGTGGCATGCAGCGGGTGTTTTTCGCCAACTGCGGCGCCACTGCGAATGAGGCCGCTATCAAGCTGGCGCGCCGGCACGGGCAGCGGCACCGCGGCAAGGATTGCTTTCGCGTCATTTCACTCGAGCGTTCGTTCCATGGCCGAAGCCTTGCGACGCTGGCGGCCACCGGGCAGCCTGACAAGCAGGCGGTGTTCGAGCCGCTGCCGCCCGGGTTCACGCAGGTCCCTGGCGGCGACATCGAGGCGCTGCAAAGGGCCATGGGCGACGACGTTGCCGGCGTGCTTCTTGAAACGGTGCAGGGGGAGGGTGGCGTCGTGCCGTGGCCCGGCGACTACCTGCGCGCGGTGCGCGACCTGTGCGACCGCTCCGGTGCGTTGATGCTGGTGGACGATGTGCAGGCCGGTGTCGGACGCACCGGGCAGTGGTTCTCCTGGCAGGACCAGGGATTCAAGCCGGACGTGGCAACGCTGGCAAAGGCGCTTGCCAACGGTCTGCCGATTGGTGCCTGCCTGACCCGCGACGCCGCCGCCGAGGCGTTTCTACCGGGCGATCACGCCACGACCTTTGGCGGCGGTCCGGTGGTGTGCGCCGCGGCCCTGGCCGTGATCGAGGAGATTGAAAACCATGCCCTGCTTGGCAACGCCTGCGAGCGGGGCGCGCAGCTTCGCAGCTCTTTAAGCGCGCTGGACGGCGTGCTCGCGGTGCGCGGCCGTGGGCTTTTGCTGGCCTGCCAGCTCGACGGCGAGCGGGCCGGTGATGTCGCTCGCAATGCTTTGGAGCGCGGCCTGGTTGTGAACGCGGTGCGGCCGGACGCGGTTCGCTGGGCGCCGCCGCTCACCATCACGGCGGACGAAGTAACGCGCGCGGTGGGAATCTTTGCCGAAGCGCTGGTGGCCTAGGCGGCCAGGCCAGCCTGGGATGCCGACACGGCGGCGGCGACATAGCGGCCGTCGTGAGAGAGGCTGATTATGCATTCCGGCACTGCCACCCCGCCCCGCGTCAGGCAGGGCGGACCCAGGCGACCGCTGGCCGCGGGTTGCCGTTCGATGCGAACGCTGTGAACGCCAACCTGGTCAAGTAATGTACGCGCGAGCTCGCGCACGGTGGCCGATGCGTCGCTGGTCTGCGTCGCTGTCCCAGGCACGGTGGCGCAGGGGTGCGGGAGATGGCGCACCCGGTGCGAGCTGTGCGCTTTGCCAACAACGCAGTGAATCCAGTCCGCGGTCCACTCCCAGGTCGCTGGCAACTCATCCTGCCCGTGCCGCACGGCGCCGGTGACGCTGCCTGTCTTTTCATCGAGCAGCCGCGCCCGGCTGGCTGCGTCGAGCGTGACATGAAAGTCCCGGTGGATGAACGGCAGCGCTTCGTCGTGCCGGCCCAGTGCCTTGAACGCTGCCTCCTTTGCCGACCAGCAGGCCCACAGCCAGCGCGGGTTGAGTGACGCGCCAGACGCCTCGCGCTCGGACGCCGTAAGCACGCGCGCCGCAAAGCGCGGATTGGCTGCGGAGCGGTGGTTGTCTGCATCCTTCAGATCAACAACGTCATTGCCGAGGTAGCGCAAGAAACCTGTCCTCCATGGCCTTTAGGTGCATCACGATCTGCCC
>JBCAXP010000112.1:0-12169 GCA_038533995.1 Pseudomonadota bacterium | reverse complement strand
GCCATTGCGATTTTTGTCATTGGCCTTGACGAGCATCAAGCCGTACTGCAGCCCCAGTTCCTGCAGTCTTGGAAGTAGTTCCTGGATATCGATCATTGTTAGTCCCCCTGCCATACGGCTTTTTCGATGTGCCGCACAGCATAGGTGAGCCCATTGACCGTGCACAGGTGGCGTCTATCGTGAAACGTTAAACATTGCCAATTCCGGGCGCTTTGTAACCAGAGTTTTCATGGTAATGTCGAAAGCGCAGTGTGCAAAAGGGAACGAAAGATGAACGCTGATTCTGTTGTGGACTGGTGGCTTGGGCCCGCGCGGCAAGACCTGGCGAAGCTGGGTGAGCGCATGCCGTACTGGTTTGGTGCCAGCGAGGAAATGGATGCGCAGATTTCGGAGCAGTTTGGCGAAGCAATTGTGCAGGCGTCGCTCGGCGACCTGGACGACTGGGCCGAAGAGCCCGTTGGGCGCCTGGCGCTTGTTCTGCTGATGGACCAGTTTCGGCGGAATGTGTATCGCGGCACCGCCGATGCCTTCGCCTGCGATGACCTGGCGCTTGACCTTTGCCTTGGCGGCATCGAGGCCGGCATGGACCGGCAGCTTGGCCTCGTCGAGCGCATTTTCTTCTTCATGCCGCTGCAGCACGCTGAGTCGGAACCCGTGCAACACAAGGCCGTCGAGACGTACGACGCGCTGGCGTCCGAGGCGCCGGACGAAGTGAAGGAAATCTTCGAAGGCTGCGCGAACTACGCGCGCCTGCACCGCGACATCGTTCTTGAGTTTGGGCGCTTCCCCCATCGCAATACGATTCTTGGCCGGGACAGTACCGAGGAAGAGCTGGCTTTTCTCATGAGTGGCCCGTCCTTCGGACAGGGCTGAGTTGCGCGTGTCCGTCGTCGTGAAAGTGCTGCGCCTGGCCACGCTGGGCGTGGCGGGAACGCTCATTGCCACGCAGGCGCTGGCCTGCCGTTGCGCGCCGCGTACGCTTGCCGAGTACTACGGCGATGCCGACGAGGTGGTGTTTGCTCGCCTGGTCAGTGAGACGGCGGCCGATCACGAGCGGCGCCTCGTGTTTTCACTCGTGACCGTGCCATTCAAGGCCTCAGCCCTGCGCAGCGACGGGCTGTCGGCGGGCGACGAGGTCACCTACCTGACCGGCGCTTCCAGCGCGTCCTGCGGGCTCGAAGCGGTGCCGGATGGCGTGTACGTCCTATTCGCTGCCGACGATCCCACGCGCACCGGCGAACGCCTCGTGTCGACGTGCGACGGTTCCCGTGTGCATCTTGCCGAGGGCGACGTTCAGCCACTGGACTTCAAGGACGTTCCAGCACGCTTCGTCGTGAAGCAGCTGCAGGCCCTTGCCGGCATGGATGTGCTGCGTGACGTGTCCGCAAACGCACCGAACCCCGCGGAGCCTGGCAACGACAGCCTCATTGGCCTGCTCGATATCAAGGCGCTTGCGCACGGCGGCGTTGTGCCGTTGCATGCCGACCCGGACGCTCGTGCGCCCTGCATCGCCAGGATCAGCGAGCTAGAAGCGCTGGAAACCCGTGAAGCCGGTTACGAGTTTTCAGCCGCCGTGGTT
The DNA here is from genome assembly GCA_038533995.1 of Pseudomonadota bacterium. Classification (GTDB taxonomy): domain Bacteria; phylum Pseudomonadota; class Gammaproteobacteria; order Steroidobacterales; family JBCAXP01; genus JBCAXP01. The sequence goes on along the minus strand of JBCAXP010000112.1, from coordinate 10,590 downwards.
ACGGCAAAGCGCGATGGCTGGTACCGGGTGCGCCTTGCGAGCGGTGCGGCCGGCTGGGTTGCGCAGGAGTTCGCCGGCACCTGGTTTCCCTACGAAGAGCTGCCGATTCGGCGGCTGTCCTATCTCACCGGGGAATGGAGCGGTTTCGTGTGGCCCGGCCCTGGCGCCGGACTGCCCAATCGCAGCGGCGTCTGGTCCTCGCAGCAGCGCGCCGAGTATCCGGTCGAAGTGCACGAGAGCCAGCAGATCGGCGGTATGGTGTGGTTTCGCGTGTCGGTACTGGTCGCGAGTCCCTGCGCGGGCGGCGATGGGAAGGCGACGCTCTCCGGCTGGGTGCCGGGGTACGGCGCGACCGGCAAACCCAACGTGTGGTTCTACTCGCGCGGCTGCTGATCGCTCTCCCGTCCCGGGTATCCCTCAAGAGTTCTCCTGTCCGGTCGCTACGCTGCTATCGGGCGAGTATTAGAAACGGGGAAACGCCATGGTCGAAACCGTGGACCGCGAAGACTGGAAAGCGAGATACCGGGACCTCCTGGAAGAAGTGGAGCAGATGCAGGGCGACTGGCAGTCGCGTGACAGCGCGCTGCGCAGCGTCGCCTCCCGCCTGGCCATCGCCGCGATGGGCCGCGATGCGCTCGTGGACCGGCACCTCAATGCCATTCATGACGCGATCAAGGCAAATCAGCGAGGGGATGAGATCCAGGGAGAGCTCGAAGCCCTGGCCGCCGCGGTGCTACAGCAGGAGAACCGCGCGTCAGCTTCGGACGACGTCGACCTGTCCGGCTTCGTGGCCAGCCTCGCCATGCCGCACGACCTCCAGAAGCGCTGCATTGACGGGCTGGAATCGGAACAGCCCGCACAGCGGCTGCAGGCGCTCAATGACCTTGCCAGCGAACTGAACGCGCTCCTGCAGGCGCCCGCGCCAGGGGAAGCGGCAACCGAGGACCGCGTCAGACAAGTGCTGGAAACCCTCGTGTCTCACGTCGACGGCGTTCCAGGGCTGGAAGCGCCAGTCAACGAGCTGCGCAGCCGGCTTGATGCGGGCCTGACCGATGATGAGCAGGAGACCCTGCTGCAAAACCTTGGCAAGGCGGTGAGCACTGTTATTCGCTCCATCGCCGAAGACAAGGAGGAGCTGGAAGCGTTTCTCGAGCAGGTTACCAACCAGCTCGCCCAGTTCGAGAACTGGGCCTCGGGCAGTGAAAGCGATCACGAAGCTCGCCGGCAGGACGCCGACTCGCTTGAGCGCAGCGTCGAGCAGGAAGTCGGCGGCCTGAAAAGCGACATCGAAGCCTCCGGCGAGATGAGCGACTTGAAGCAGCGCGTACAGCTGCGGCTGGATGCCATCGCCGATCAGCTCAAGGTGTTTCGCCGCAACGAAGAGCAACGTGCCACCGAGGCTGGCAAGCGCAACGCCGCGCTGCGCGAGGAGGTCAATCGTCTGAAAGTGCGTACCGCCGAGCTTGCCGAGCGCTGCAACGCACAGGAAGACCGGTTGATGCACGATACGCTGACGGGTGTGCACACGCGGTACGCCTACGACCAGCGAATGCAGGAAGAATTCCAGCGCTGGCAGCGGCACGGGCAGGCGCTCAGCTACTCCATCTGGGATATCGACTTTTTCAAAAAGGTCAACGACAGCTACGGTCACCAGGCGGGTGACCGCCTGCTCGCCGCGGTTGCCGGCATACTGTGCGACTCCACGCGCGTGGAAGACTTTGTTGCACGCATCGGCGGTGAGGAGTTCGTGGTGCTGTTTCCTGCGACCTCGCTGGAGATGGCGGCACCGCTCGCCGAGCGGCTTCGGGAAAAGGTTGCAGCCGCTGGTTTCCACTTCCGGGGCACGCCAATTCCTGTGACGGTGTCTTGCGGAATTACCGAATTTCGCGCCGACGATACGCCAAAATCCGTGTATGACCGTGCGGACCAGGCGTTGTACCAGGCTAAGGACAGCGGGCGTAACCGCTGCATTCAGGACTAGTCCCGCCCCATCAGCGGCCCGGGCGCCGCTAAAAACCGCGCTTTACCTTCGAACCAACGCTGCGCGATACTCTGCGCGCGTTCGCGCGATCAATGAGTTTGTGGTTCAGGAGGAGTGTCAGGTGAAACGATGGCAATGGGAAACTGGTGCGGTGTTTGCGCTGGCGCTGGTTGGCGCGGCGGCCTGTGCGGCAACCTCGCAGGAGCCTGAACCCGCGGAGGCTCGCCTGCAGTTTCACCCGCGCGGCTCGGGCACGCTGCTGGAACTGGGCGTAGGCGACCACTTTCGCGTCGCAGAGCAGTTTCCAGTTTTGTTCGGGCAGGCGCCGGGCCCGAAGATCGTTGGCAAGGGCCGCTCGCTGACGCTGGTGAAGGGGCCGTTACATTTTCGTGGCGCGTTTCCCGAACTGAGCGACGTTTCCGTGCTGTGCGAGAGCGAAGAAGACACCACCGTTTTCATCGATCACGCGGGCGAGGAGCAGCGCGCGTGCGTCGTCTTTGAAAACGCGCTCGCCGCCAGCACCCAGCGGGTGACCATTCGCAACAACGTGGTTGGCGCGTGGAGCATGGTGCAAATTGCAACGCCCGCGGGCGCTCCGCCGGCTGACTGGCGGGCGGCAGACAAGGGCGGCAGCTGGCCCAACAGGCACGAAGCCAACACGCGGTTGTGGCGCGACAGCAAGAGCGAACACCGCGAACTTGAGGTGCTGTCGTCCGGTGGCGGCGGTATTTACGCAGCCAACCTCGTCACTGACAAGGACCGGCAAGCGTGGCGCAAGGCGGCGAAGATGAATTGCTGCGACGGTAACTTCACGAACCACCTGCGGTTCTTCGGCGGCCACGTCCAGGTGGGCGGTAGCTGGCGCGACGTGCAGGCCTGGCTGGGCGTTCGGGAAAGCCCGGGCTGGGAGGAGCGCTTTGCACCTATGGCGGCCTTCGAGGTGCGCGGTACCAAGCTCGAACTCTTCGGCATGCACGCCGATGTCATGCCGCACCTTGGTGTGTTGATGTACGGCACGTCGAGATTCTCGATGGGCATCGGTTCGTCCTTCATGGAGCCTGCCGTCAACTGGCGGCGTACAGAGCGGGCCGCTGACAACGCCTGGGGAAAGAGCAGTCCGGGATGGATCATTGGCGGCGACGCGGCCGGCTGCCCGTCGTGGAGCAAAGGGCCGGAAAGGGCGGTTTCCGCAAAGGGCTTCAAGGCACTGCAGTGGCCGAGCTACATGTTCGGACCAAAGAAGGGCAACGTCTTTTTCGAATGCTCTGCCGACTGGTAGTTATTGCCTAGATGACCCGGTTGCGCTGCTCGCCGGCCAGGAACGCCCGCGCATTCAGCGCCATCTCATCCACTGCGCGCTGACGCGCGGCGCGTGCCGCCCAGGCCACGTGGGGCGTTACGATCAGGTTGGGGATGTCGTCGGCGAGCAGCGGATTGCCGTCAACCGGCGGTTCCTGCTCCAGTACGTCAATACCGGCACCCGCCAGGCGGCCGGCACGAAGGGCATCGGCCAGCGCGCTTGCGTCCACCAGCGCACCGCGCGCCGTGTTGATGAGAAACGCCGACGGCTTCATCCGCGCCAGCGCCGCCTCGTCGATCATGTGACGGGTGGCAGCGTTAAGCGGGCAGTGCAGGCTGATTACATCGGACTGGGCCAGTACGTCATCGAGCGGCAAGCGTTCGTCACCGGCCTGGCTGCCGCCAAGACTGCGCGCAACGAGTACCTCCATGCCGAACGCGCCGGCGGCCCGCGCGGTCGCGCGGCCCAGGGTGCCGTAGCCCACAATGCCGAGTTTGAGCCCGTCCAGTTCGAGAATGGGGTAGTTCAACATGCAGAACTGCGGGTGCTGGCGCCATTCCCCGGCGGCCAGCAGTTTGCCGTAGCCGTCCAGGTGGTGGTTCAGGGCGAGCAAAAGCGCGAACACGTGCTGCACCACCGACGCCGTGCAGTAGTCGCGGATGTTGCATACAGCGATGTTCCTCGCGCCGGCTGCATCCATGTCGATGTTGTCCGTGCCGGTGGCGGCCGCGCAAACCAGCCGCAGCTTCGGCGCGGCGGCTATCACCGCGGCGTCCACTCTGATCTTGTTGATGAGTAACACTTCGGCGTCGGCGATTCGCTCGGTAACCTGCGCGGGGTCGCTGGTGCCGAAGTAGTGCATGTCGGGAAGCGCGGCGTCGAGCGACGCGGTGTCGATGTCGCCCGCGCTCACGGTGTCGAAATCAAGAAATACGGCCTTCATTGGTACACTATACCGGCATTCAAAAGACGATAGGCCACGATGTCCCTGCCGAAACTGCTGCGAGAAATTCGCGCATGCCGCCACTGCGAGGCGCACCTGCCTCTCGGTCCGCGCCCGGTGCTGGCCGCGCGGCGCACGGCGACCATTCTGATTGCCGGCCAGGCGCCGGGAACGCGCGTGCACGAAACGGGCATTCCGTGGAACGACCCGAGCGGCGACCGCTTAAGAGACTGGCTGCAAGTTGATCGCGAGGTCTTCTACGACGACAGGCGCATCGCGATTATCCCGATGGGCTTTTGCTATCCCGGCAAAGGCAAGTCTGGGGACCTTCCGCCGAGGCCGGAGTGCGCCCCGCTGTGGCAGGACCGGCTGCGGCGGGAGTTGCCTGAGCTCAAGCTCGTGCTGGCCCTCGGGATGTATGCGCAGAAGTGGCACCTGGGTGACCGGCGTGGCAAAACGCTCACCGACACGGTGCGCGCCTGGCGGGACTTTGCGCCGGGCATTGTGCCCTTGCCACATCCTTCACCGCGCAACGTAGGCTGGTTCAAGAAAAACCCGTGGTTCGACGCCGAACTGGTGCCGGCAGTTCGTGAACGCGTCAGTGAGTTGCTGCATCGTGCATAATGCGGCGCAGGTAAGCTGGCTGGCGGTAGAGTAACGTGCGATTTTTCATCAAGCTGATGATCCTGGTGCTGATCGCGGCGCTTGCCGGACCGTTCTTTATTCGCGGACCGGATGGCCGTCCGTTGATGACGCTCGGTGAGGCCATGCCTGACTGGGAGCGTATGGCGGCGACCGCGCAGTACCAGTGGCAACGTCTTACCGGCGAGGTGAAGTCGCTCGCAAGCGATGCCGGGTCTGACGATACCGGCGGCAAAACCCGCGTCTACAAATACCGTGATGCCGCCGGCAACTGGGTGTACGCCGATGAGCCACCGCCCGGCGGTGACGCCGCGGTCCTTTACGTGGATCCCAATGTGAACATCATTCCGCCGACGCCACCGCCTCCGTCACGGTCAGCGCCGGAGCAACCGGCGGCGGATGACACAGCGGATGACATGGAACCGTCGCTGTTTTTGCCGAGCAACGCCAAGCGCGCGCTGGACGGCGCCAAGGACGTTCAGGGCGTGCTCGACGACCGTGCCCGGCAAATGGACGATGCAACGCGGGACAACCAGTAGCGCATGGCAGCAGCAGGCAAAAAACGGGCGCCGTTCTGGGAGACCAAGCGCCTTGGTGACATGTCCTCTCGCGAGTGGGAGTCGCTCTGCGACGGCTGCGGGCGCTGCTGCCTGCACAAGCTGGAAGACGCCGATACCGGCGAGGTGTTTTACACCAACGTGGCTTGTCGCCTGTTCGATGCGGAAAGCTGCAGGTGCAGCGACTACCCGCGGCGCACTGAACACGTCGACGACTGCGTTGTCCTAAAGCCAGACCAGACCGACGAGTTTGCATGGCTGCCCACAAGTTGCGCCTATCGCCGCCTGTCCGAGGGCAAGTCGCTGGAGTGGTGGCATCCCCTGGTGTCCGGCGATCCGGAAACGGTCGTGCAGGCCGGCATCTCGGTGAAGGGCCGCACGGTCGCCGAGGAACTGGTCGATGAAGACCAGGTGGAAGAACACATCATTCGATGGGTGAAGAGTGACTGACAAGAGTAGGGACCCGACCGACGGTTTCGTGCCGCTGCCTGATTACGTCGAGCTGCCTCCCGGCGAGATGCAGGCGGTTGCCGCCAACTTTCATGGCGTGATGGAGCGGCGGCGAACGGTGCGCGACTTCAGCGACCGGCCGGTGCCGGACGGTGTTATCGAGCATTGCCTGCGCGCGGCGGTTACCGCGCCGAGCGGCGCGAACATGCAGCCGTGGCACTTCACTGTGGTGCGCGACAAGCAGATAGCCAAGCGTATTCGCGAAGAGGCGGAAATCGAAGAGCGCCACTTTTACAGCCATCGCGCGCCGCAGGAATGGCTGGACGCGCTGGCGCCGCTTGGCACCGACAGCAACAAGCCGTTTCTCGAGACTGCGCCGTGCCTCATTGCGATCTTCGTGCAAAAGCATGGTGAACTGGAAGACGGCCGCAAGGTAAAGCACTACTACCCGGGCGAATCCGTGGGGCTGGCAACGGGGATCTTGATAAGTGCGCTTCAACATGCTGGCCTGGCAACGCTGACGCACACGCCAAGCCCGATGAAATTTCTGAACAAGCTGCTCGGCAGGCCGCTGAACGAGCGCCCGTTCCTGCTGCTCGTGGTGGGCTATCCCGCAGAGGACGCCACGGTGCCGGACATCGAACGCAAGCCGTTCTCGTCCGTCGTCGACTTCGTCTGATTGATGTAACGACTTAGGGCCGGCGCGGCTGTTACTCAGCCGCGCCGGTTGCTGTGGAAAATCAGGCAGCGCTGGAGATTTTCACCTTCTTCTTCGAATCCGGTTTGCCACCGGCTTTGGGCAGTTTGACTTCCAGCATGCCGTGAGAAAAGTTGGCCTGAACCTTGTCGACGTCCGTTGACCCAGGCAGCGGAATCTGGCGGTACACCTCGTTGCTGTGGAACTCGGTCCAGCGAACTCTTTGGCCGTTGCCATCATCGTTGCCGGCGTCTTCGTCCTTGTGGCACGCCTTAACCAGCAGTTCTGTGGGTGTCGCGGTGACCGTGATGTCGTCCGGCTCGAAGCCGGCGAGCGCCACCTTGATGTCGTACTCCTTGTCGAGTTCGACCAGCTCGGCAGCCGGCCAGCAGTACTCGCGCTGGGCCGTTAGCCAGTCTTCCATGTCGTGGCCTTCCTTGTAGCCGCGACGGGCAAAAAGGTCATACGCGCGGGCCTTTATGGCCTTGGCAATCTGGTCGAATTCCTCAAAAACAGGCAGCTTGCGATCATCCTGCGAGGTGACTTTGTTAATGGTGGGTTTGGACATTGGACACTCCTTTAAAATCATTGATTACAAAGTCGTGCAACTCCTGTTCGGCGCAGCGTCGGCCCAGCTTTTTGTCTGTGTTCTCCGAAGTCTTGGAGCCGGCGAACGGATATGCGTTGTACGGCCGTGTCAGTTAGCGGCCGGGGCCACGGTCAGTGGCCTCACGCTTATCATGCAGTGGGGAACGCGGGCAGAAAATACGTAAAAATCGAGAAGCGGCTGCGGTATTTTCAGGGCCTGAGCGTGCGGTCCAGCCAGTCGCGGAAAAGACCGGCCCAGTATCGCGCTGCAACTTCCACTTCGTCCCACTGCGCCGTGTCGTCGTACACGGTCACGTCCCGCGAGCGGTCACCGGCGCGCGCCAGCACTTCGCCGGTGGTGGAATCGGAAATTTCCATGAGGAAGGTCAGCTCGCCGCGCGCCACGAGATCCCGCAGCCGGCCGCCTGGCGCGTACTCGCGGTCGTGGCCCACGATTTTCATATCCACGATCTGTGCGTTTACCTTGAGCACGTCGTACGCGGGCTGGTCGGCAATCTGGTACTTGCCGTCGAGCGCCTCGATGAACGCCTCGCGGAAGATGCGGCGAATGCGGTCGAGATCTTCCTGCGCGGGCGGCGTCCCCTCGTCGGGGTAGTAGATTTCCAGGCCATCCGTAATCAGCCGGCGGTACTGGCTGAAGTCAGCACCCTGCTTGATGTAGGCCTGGTCAACGACCGTCGACGACGGGCGATCGTACGCCTCGACCACGGTGCGGGTGCAGCCACCCAGCATCGCGCCCAGGCACACCGCCACGAGTAACCGTGACGCAACGATTTGCCGTAGCAACGCCATCGGGTCAGTCGCGGAAGTTGTTGTACTGCAGCGGCAGGTCCACGTCGGCGTCGCGAAGAAACGCGATCACTGCCTGCAGGTCGTCGCGCTTCTTGCCGGACACGCGCAGCTTGTCGCCCTGGATGGAGGTCTGCACCTTCATCTTCTTTTCCTTGATCATCTTCACCAGCTTCTTCGCCAGCGGCGTTTCGATGCCCTGTTTAACAACGAGGCGCTGCGTGGCGTTGCTGTTGGTGGTCTGCGGACTTTCGATGTCGAGCGAGCCCACGTCGATTTCGCGCTTGGCAAGTTTCAGGCGCAGTATCTCGAGCATTTGCCTGAGCTGGAAATCAACCTCGGCCGTCATCGTGATGACGTTGTCGCTCAGCTCAAAGCTGGCTTTGACGCCCTTGAAGTCAAAGCGATTGGCGATTTCGCGGGACGCCTGGTCCACGGCGTTGGACAGTTCGTGCATGTCCACTTCAGAGACGACATCAAACGAAGGCATGGTTTCTCCTCGAGCTACTGCGATCAGTCAAGGCGCCGGTCGTGGCGCGCTGGCGCCGCAGAGGATACCACGCGGCGCCTGCAGCCTGAGTTCCGTGGGTTGCTATCGCTTGACCAGTGCAGCCTTAAGCACCGGGTCGCGGCCGGCGCGCAGGTCGGCAACGGTGGCTGTCACTTCAACGTCCGGGATAACGCCGGTGCCGGCGTCCTCGCCGCTGTACTCTGTCATCATGCGCTGGGCCGGCAGCCGCAGCACCAGGCCGCTCTCCGGCAGCTTGAGGAAAAACAGAATGCCCGCGGTCGATCCGGCGATGTTGCCGCCGGTCGGCTCACCAATGAAGCGTCCCCGGCCCTGGTTTTTCAGGGCGCCGATGAGCATCGTGGACCCAGAGGAGTTGGCTGCGGACGTCAGCACCGTGAGTTTGCCCTCGAACGCGTTTGGCGGCGGCTTGATTTTGCGGCCCACACCGAAAAGCCAGCCGCGCAGCCGGTAGTCGTTGTCGGCTTCCTTGCTGAACCACCAGCGACTGGGGTTTAGCGCACGGGATTCCCAGGTGGACAGGTGATCGCGCAGGCCGTCGAGGTCGAGGGTGCGAACGTGCACCTCGCTTACGACCCGCGCCGACTTGGTTATGAGGTGGGCAAACAGCCGGTCGCGGGCATCATCGGAGCCGCCGCCGTTCTCGCGAAGGTCCACGACGAGGTGCCGTACATTGCTGCTGGCGAGGCGGTCGAAGATCGGGCCGTAGACGTCGTCAGGGTCTACAGGCTCACGGTAGTTTACGAACGTGTCCACGCTCAGAATCGCCGTGTCGTCGCCTGCCATTTCCAGCGTTACCGCGTCGGCAAAGTTTGCGGCGCCGTCGAGGGTGGCACTAATCGCAGACTGCGCATCAAGGCCAACGCGCGCCACGTCCACGTCGCGAAGGTTGCCGTCGGCGTCGGCAAGCTGCAGGCGGGCCTTCGGTCCGACGCCCTCCAGGGCCATGAAATGCTCGATCGCGCCGCCGCTGAACTCCCTGGAGTACGCCAGTTCGCCGGCGCGGGCGTGGTCGGTGAAACCGTCTACAGGAACCAGCGGTGCGAAACGCTCCACGAGGCTCGCGATGGACTGGCCGTCGATTGCGAGGATTTCGTCGTGCAGACGCACTTCGCTGTTTTCCGGTACCGCGACCACGATCGCGCGATTTTCCACCAGCGTGAAGCGCAGCGGCAGATACACCGGGTCGCTGCGGCGCGCCTTCGCCATGTCTGCCGGCAGCTCCGCCTTGGTGTGGTCGCAGCGAATCATCGCAAGCACCGCCTGCACGCGCAGGTACAGGTCCGCCAGCGGCATCTCACCGGCCGTCTGCGCGTCGCTGACGATAGCCTGCCAGGCGTCGCCGAGGGCGGCCGGGTCGGCATAGCGGTCGTAGCCGGGATGCACACGCTCGAAGGCCTCACGGGCGAGCGCTATGTCTGCTTCAACCTGCTGGGGCGAGAGGGCGGCAGCGGCCAGCGGGGCCAACAGCGTCAAAACTGTCAGTGCCAGGGACAAAGTTCGGGTCATGCTCAGGTCTCCTTCGGGCCCAGCCGGAATGGCCGGACATCGGAGGCAAGCATGCGCGGCGGCGGCCTTGGGGTCGTCGCAAAAGCAAAAGATTTCAGCGGTTTACTGAATTTGAGACGTTTGCTGGTCCAGGGTCGAGCGGCGCCAGGCAGAGGGCGTGGCCGCGCAGGTGGCGCGAAATACCCGATTGAAGGTGGCCTTGGAGTTGAAGCCCGCGCGGTGGGCGATGTCGAGCAGCCGGGCGTCAGGCTGATCCACCATGAGCTGCTTGGCGGTGTCGATGCGCGCGTCATTGACCAGCCGGTTGAAGTTGACGCCAAGCCCGAGATTCAGCGCGCGCGACACGTAGGTTTCGTTGGTCGCGGTGCGTTCGGCGAGGTCGCCGAGGGTGAGCCTTGGCTCCAGGTGCCACTGCTCGTCGACGAGGCGGGCCTTCAGTTCCTCGCCGAGGGCCGGCCAGTCCTTCACGGTTGCGGTCGCCGGTGCCTCCGGCGTCTCGCCCAGCGGCACGAAGGCCGTGCGAATGCGGCTTAGCGCTTCCAGGCCCATCCAGAGCAGCTGGGCGAGACGCCGGAGGCACCGGC